>JAHEOA010000057.1 GCA_018609825.1 Candidatus Bipolaricaulota bacterium
CACGTTCGACGACACCGTCTCCGAACGACGCCAGTCCTACATGGACACCATTACCGACAACTCCGCCCAACAGTTGGACGATATCGGCATCGACGTGCTCGACGTGCGCATCCGCCGTGCCGACCTGCCCCAGGCCAACGAGGACGCCGTCTACAGTCGCATGAGCGCCGAGCGTCAGCAGCGGGCCTCCGAGTTGCGCGCCGAGGGCGAGGAGGAAGCGACCCGGATTCGGGCCGAGGCCGACCGTCGCGTCACCGAGCTCATCTCGGAGGCTGAGCGGAAGGCGGAGGAAATCCGCGGCGAGGCCGACGCGGAGGCGCTGCGGATCTACTCCGAGACCTACAGCCAGGATCCCGAGTTCTATCGCTTCTGGCGCACGCTGGAGTCCTATCGGAACACCTTCGACAAGGACAACGGCAGCCGGGTGGTCATGTCGTCGGACTCGGAGTACCTCCGACTGTTCAACCTGACGGAATTGGACTCGATCATGGAGGAGCTCGGCTCCGGCTCCGACGGGCAGGCGTCCAATTGACGGATCAACGATCGGGGAGATCGAGGCCGAGTTCGTCGGCCAGCGCATGGACGACCGAGCCGAGGTCGTCGTGAATGAGCAGATCGGCCAGATCGTCGTACGGCGTCGGGTCGCGGTTGACGATCGCGACCCGCGCGCCGTGGCCCTGGGCCCGCGGCACGAGCCCGGCCACCGGGTGGACCTCCAACGACGACCCGAGCGCAAGCACGAGATCGGCCCGCTCAGCGTCGGCTTGGGCCTCCAGAAACGCCTCCGGCAGCATCTCGCCGAAGAGCACCACGTCCGGCTTGAAAAGCCCACCGCAGCGCTCACAGTGCGGCAACCCTTGGGCCTCGACTTCCTGGAAAACGATCTCGATGGGGGCCGCGTGCCCGCACTCGACACAGACGCCCCGACGATACGTGCCGTGCACTTCCCGGACGGTCACAGAGCCCGCATCGCGATGGAGTCCGTCGATGTTCTGGGTGATCACGGACCGGATCGTCCCCTGCCGTTCCAGCTCGGCCAACAGGCGATGTGTTGCGTTCGGCTGAGCGTCTTGGAGCACGCTGAAGCGCCATTTCCAGAACGCGTAGAACGCTTCGGGATCCCGGCGGAACCCCTCGACCGAGGCGACGGCCTCGGGATCAACGTGCGTCCACAGCCCGCTGTCCGGACTGCGGAAGTCGGGAATGCCGGAGTCGGTGGAGACGCCGGCGCCGGTCAGCGCGACGGCGTGCTGCGCCGCGCGCAGTCGCCCGGCCAGTTGACGGATCTCGGCCTTCATGACACGGTTAGGGTAAAGGTAGAGGGCCAGGCGACCAAGCTGGAGCCGTTGATCTGGTCAGCCTCGGGACTTAAGATGAGTTTCCTTGGGAGGGAACGTGTCAGCCATGACCCGAACCAAAATCTGCGGCAACCGAACGCCGAACGACCTCGCCGCCACCCGAGGCGCCGACGCCCAAGGCTTCATCGTCGGCGCCCCGTCCTCGCCCCGCAACCTCGACCCGGAATGCGCCCGCGCGCTCATGGACTGCGTCGCCCCGTTTACGTCGGCGGTGCTGGTCACGACGACCACGGATCCCACCGAGATCGCCGATCTCGTCGAAGCCACGGAGCCGAACGCCGTCCAGGTCCACGCCGACGCGTCGCCCCAGGACTTGGGCTGCATCCGCGCCATGCTCCCGCTCGGCGTCCGACTGATCGGCGTCCTCGGGCTGGCTCGGGACACCGGCCCGCACGCCGTGAAACGGGCCGTCTCGCTGGCCGAAGCGCCCGTCGACGCGTTGCTCGTCGACACGAAGATCGACGGCCGCAGCGGCGGCACGGGCGCGGCCCATGACTGGACGCTCAGCCGCCGCATTCGGGACGCGATCGCGCCCTGTCCGTTGATTCTGGCCGGCGGGCTCACGCCGGACAACGTCCGCGAGGCGATCGAGATCGTGCGGCCCTACGCCGTCGACGTGAGCTCCGGCGTCGAAGCGGACGAGCGCAAGGCCGCCGACCGCGTCACCCGACTTTTGGAGGAGGTCCACGATGGCCGCCAACCGCAGCGCGTCGCCGGCGTCTGAGGCCCCTCGGCGCCTGAGCGCCTGGCCACACGACGGCCATTTCGGCCGCTTCGGCGGTCGATTCGCGCCCGAAATTCTCATGCCGGCGCTGGGCCAACTGGACGAGGCCTTCCGGGATGCCCAAGCGTCGGATCGGTTCCAGCGCGAGCTCCGGCGATATCTGAGCGACTACGCCGGGCGACCGACGCCGCTGTACCACGCCAAGCGGCTCACCGAGCACGCCGGCGGCGCGCGGATCTATCTCAAGCGGGAGGACCTCGTCCACGGCGGCGCCCACAAGCTGAACAACGCGCTCGGCCAGGCACTGCTCGCCAAGCACATGGGCAAGTCCCGGCTCATCGCCGAGACGGGCGCAGGCCAGCACGGCGTGGCGACCGCCATGGTCGGCGCCGCGCTCGGCATGACCGTGGACGTCTTCATGGGGCGCGTCGACATGCAACGCCAGCAGCCCAACGTCTATCGCATGGCGCTCATGGGCGCGAACGTGCGCCCCGTCGAGGGCGGCTCGGGGACGCTCAAGGACGCCATCAACGAGGCCATGCGCGACTGGGCGGCCAACGTCCGCGAGGCCCACTACGTCATCGGCTCCGTCGTCGGGCCGCATCCGTTCCCCTGGATCGTCCGCGAGTTCCAGCGCGTCATCGGCGAGGAGATCAAGGGCCAAATGCTGCGCCAAGAGCGCCGACTGCCCGATCTCGTCGTCGCCTGCGTCGGCGGCGGCAGCAACGCCCTCGGCACGTTCTATCCGTTCGTGGACGACGACGAGGTCCAGCTCCTCGGCGTCGAGGCCGGCGGCTCCGATCAGGGGCACGCGGCTCCCCTGGCCCACGGGCGCGTCGGCGTGCTCCACGGGGCCAAGAGCTACGTCATGCAGGACGAGTGGGGCCAGATCCAGGGGACGCACAGCATCTCCGCCGGGCTCGACTACCCCTCCGTCGGCCCCGAGCACGCGCTCTATCGCGATTCCGGACGCGTCCACTACGTCGCCGCCGACGACGCCGACGCCATGGAGGGCTTTCGGCGGCTGTCGGAGCTGGAAGGCACGCTCCCCGCGCTGGAGCCGGCCCATGCTGTCCCCGTCGCCATCGACAAGGCCAAACAGTTGGGACGGGACGGGCTCGTGGTGCTGACGCTGTCCGGGCGCGGGGACAAGGACCTCGACACGGTGCGGCAATACGACCATGACTCGGCTTCCTGAGACGTTCCGGACGCTCGCCCACAACGGCGATGGAGCGCTCATCGGCTACCTCATGGCCGGGGATCCTTCGCTGGATCAATGCGCCCGTTACGCCGAGGCGCTGATGGCGGGCGGGGTCGACGTGCTGGAGCTGGGAATGCCGTTCTCCGATCCCATCGCCGACGGCCCCACCATCCAGGCCGCCGACGTGCGCGCCATCGAGGCCGGCACGACGCCGGAGGCGATCTTCGAGCTGGTCACACGCCTCCGCACGTCGTCCCACGGAGCGTCGGTGCCGATCGTGCTCATGACCTACTACACGCCGATCTTCGCCCTGGGCGAGGCGGCCTTCGCGCGCAACGCCCAGCAAGCCGGCATCGACGGGGTCATCGTGCCCGACCTGCCCGTCGAGGAATCCGACGCATGGCTCCAGGCCGCCCGTCAGGCCGAGTTGGACACGATCTTTCTGGCGACGCCCGAGACCGACAATCGCCGCCTGGCGCGGCTCGCGGACGAGACGAGCGGCTTCCTCTATTTGGTCGGTCGCTACGGCGTCACGGGCGCCCGCGCACAGCTCGACGCCCACATCGCCAAGCTGATCGGGCAGACGCGCGAGCATATCCCATCCGAGCTGCCCATCGCGGTCGGGTTCGGGCTCTCCGAGCCGGACCACGTCCGGGACGTCATCCAGGCCGGCGCGCAGGGCGCCATCGTCGGCAGCGCCATCGTCTCGCGGGTCGCCGATGGGCACTCGCCCGATTCCCTGCAGAGCTTCGTTCAGGACCTGAAGGCGGCCACGCGATCCTCCCATGCAGCGCCCGCCCAGTGAGGCCGCGGGCCCGATCTATCTCATGGGGATGATGGGATCGGGCAAGACGACGCTGGGCCGCTCGCTGGCTCGAGAACTCGGACGCCGGTTTGTCGACCTCGACGCTCGAATCGAACGGCGCGCGGGGTTGACGATGCCGGAGATCTTCGCGCGGTACGGCGAATCCCGCTTTCGGGACCTCGAATCAGCAACGCTTGTCGAGCTGCACGCGCATCGCGATCTGGTGGTGGCCCTCGGCGGCGGGACGCCGTTGCGCGCCACCAACCGTCGGATGCTGCACAATAGCGGCTGCGTCGTCTATCTGCGCGCCCGGCCGGCGACGCTCGCCCATCGGCTTCCCCAGCACACGGAGCGTCCGCTCTTGCGCGAGGCGGACGACCCCGAGGCGACGCTCGCCGAGCTGCTCGCCGAGCGCGAGCCGCTCTACGGGGAGGTCGCCGACGTGGTGATCGACAACGAGGGCGACGAAGGCGTCGCCGTTCAGGCGCTGATTCGTACGTTGCAAGCCGGGGGCTGGCTGGCGCCATGACGACGATTCCCGTGGAGCTCGCCGAGCGGCGCTACGACGTCACGGTGGCCTCCGGAGCGATCGATCGATTCGGCGCGATCTGGGCCGAGCTCAACCTGGGGCCGACCGCCGCCATCGTCACCGACAAGACCGTGGAGAAGCACCACGGACCCCGGGTGCTGGAGACGCTGCGCGGGGCCGGGGTCGACGCCCAGCTGATCCCGGTCCCGCCGGGCGAGTCGAGCAAGTCCTGGCAGTGGGCCGATCGGCTCTACACGCGCCTCGCCTGGGCCGAGTTCGATCGCAGCGCCACGGTGGTGGCGTTGGGCGGCGGCGTCGTCGGCGACCTGGCCGGCTTCGTCGCCGCGACCTACATGCGCGGGATCGACTGGATCGCGGTCCCGACGACGCTGTTGGCCCAAGTGGACGCGGCCATCGGCGGCAAGACCGGCATCAACCATCGGCTGGGGAAGAACCTGGTCGGCGCGTTCCATCACCCGCGCGCGGTGGTCAGCGATCCCGAGCTGCTCCGTACGCTCGACCGGCGCCAGCTCTCCAACGGCCTTGCCGAAATCGTCAAGTACGGCCTGATCGACGATCCGGAGCTGTTGAACTGGGCCGAGCGCGTGCTCCAGGGCGACGAGCTCACGAACGTGGACGCCCTCACCCCGCTGATCGAGCGCTCGGCCGCGATCAAAAGCGCCATCGTGGCCCGCGACGAGCGCGAGGCCAGCGGCGAGCGGGCGCTGCTCAACTTCGGGCACACGCTCGGCCACGCGCTCGAAGCGGCGACCGACTACGGGACGTTTTTGCACGGGGAGGCCGTCGTCTGGGGCATGCGGGGCGAGGCGTGGATCGCGCATCGGCGGGGCCTTTTGACGGACGACGAGGGAAAACGCATCGATCAGCTATTGGCGGCCTTCGCGGTGCCGCCGTGGCCACAGCATCTTGACATCGACGAGATCATCGCGTATGTTCGTCGGGACAAAAAGGCCCACGCAGGCGGCATCCGGTGTGTCCTGCTGGAGTCAATCGGCCGCGGACGCCTCGTCGCCATCGACGAGGCGGAAGCTCGGGAAGCCGTAGCGCATATCGCCACGCGATAGTCGCCCTCGACGTCATGGAACGGATCATCATCTTGCACGGCCCCAATCTCAATCTGCTCGGCGACCGGGACCCGGACGTCTACGGCAGCGCGTCGCTGGCCGAGATCAACGAGCGCTTATCCGAACGGGCCGAGGCCATGGGCCTTCACGTGCGCTTTCTCCAGTCCAATCACGAGGGCGAGCTCATCGACGCTCTGCATCGGGAGCGCCATTGGGCCGACGGCGTCGTCATCAACCCCGGCGCGCTGACCCACTACAGCTACGCGCTGCGGGATGCCATCGAGGCGATCGGGCTGCCCACCGCGGAGGTCCATCTGACTGATATCCATCATCGCGAAGCCTTCCGGCGCGTGTCAGTATTGAAAGATGTGTGCGCCACGCAAGTGAGCGGCAAAGGCGCGCAAAGCTATGTGGAAGCGATGCAAAGACTCCGGAGCGAAGACAGTTGAATTCCATCGGATAACCTGCTAGACTCCGGCGGCCATCCGAGGCGAGCAACCGCGTCGTCATACACTCGAGAACGGGCGCGATGGCGTGCCCGCCGACGGAGTGACCACGCAGGAGGTGACCCGGCACGCATGGACAAGCTGAGCATCTATGTGCCCCAAGACAAGCGACAGCACGAGCCGATCGAGCGATTGACCCGGCTGGCGAAGGACCGCGACCGCTCGGTGAACTATCTGGTGGTCCAGGCGATCCTCGACTTCGTCGAACGCGAGGAGGACAAGGATAAGGGCAAATAGACGCCTTGCAACCGGCCTGACCAGGGGCTAACATGGCGCGTGGTCCCGCCGGCGTAGCTCAGTCGGGAGAGCAGCGGTTTTGTAAACCGCAGGTCGGGGGTTCGAATCCCTCCGCCGGCTCCCCGGGCGTTGGAGGGGTACCGAAGCGGACAAACGGGGCGGACTGTAAATCCGTTGGCTCAGCCTTCGAGGGTTCGAATCCCTCCCCCTCCACCAGGTTTGCCGCGGCCCGAGCGGTGGGCTATAATATGGGCCCTTATGCCCGTGTAGCTCAGTGGTAGAGCGCTACCTTGGTAAGGTAGAGGCCGCCGGTTCGACCCCGGCCGCGGGCTCCACAATAGGCCAGACAGGCCGGTGCGGCGCAGCTTCGCGACGCTCGGCCGTGACGTATTTTCTATCTATTCTGCTGACCAAGGAGGGTGCGGCTAATGCCGAAAGAGAAGTTTGAGCGAACCAAGACCCACGTCAACGTCGGCACCATCGGCCACATTGACCACGGCAAGACGACGTTGACGGCGGCCATGACCTACGTGCTGAGCCTGCACGGCATGGCCCAGTACCGGGACTACGCCGAGATCGCCAAGGGCGGCGTCGTCCGCGACGCCTCGAAGATTCTGACCGTCCAGGTCTCCCACATCGAGTACGAGTCCGAGACGCGCCACTACGCCCACATCGACTGCCCCGGCCACGCCGACTACGTCAAGAACATGATCACGGGCGCGGCCCAGATGGACGGGTCGATCCTGGTGGTCGCCGCCGACGAGGGCCCGATGCCGCAGACGCGGGAGCACGTCCTGCTCGCTCGCCAGGTGAACGTCCCCTACATCGTCGTCTTCCTCAACAAGGTCGACCTCGTCGACGACGAGGAGCTCGTCGAGCTCGTCGAGATGGAGGTCCGCGAGCTGCTGTCCAAGTACGATTACCCGGGCGACGAGGTCCCCGTGGTGCACGGCTCGTCCAAGATGGCCCTGGAGAACCCCGAGGACGAGTCGGCCACGCAGCCGATCTTCGACCTCGTGCAGGCCTTGGACGACTACATTCCGGAGCCGGAGCGCGACACCGATCGCCCGTTCCTGATGCCCATTGAGGACGTCTTCTCCATCAAGGGCCGCGGCACGGTCGTCACGGGCAAGGTCGAGCGCGGCCAGCTGACCCCGGGCGAGGAGATCGAGATCATCGGCCTCATGGACAAGCCGATGAAGACGGTCGCCACCAGCCTGGAGATGTTCAACAAGACGCTGGACAGCGTCCTGGCCGGCGACAACGTCGGCGTGCTTCTGCGCGGCATCGACAAGGAACAGGTCGAACGCGGCATGGTCCTGGCCGCACCGGGCTCGATCACGCCGCACACCAAGTTCGAGGGCGAGGTCTACGTGCTCGGCAAGGACGAGGGCGGCCGCCACACGCCGTTCTTCGACGGGTATCGACCGCAGTTCTACTTCCGGACCACCGACGTGACCGGCACGCTCCGTCTGCCCGAGGGCGTCGAGATGGTCATGCCGGGCGACAACGTCAAGATCACGGCCGAGCTGATCAAGCACATCGCCATGGACGAGGGCGTCCGCTTCGCCATCCGCGAGGGCGGCCGCACCGTCGGCGCCGGCGTGGTCTCCAAGGTCATCGAGTAGCCCTCGAGTGGGATAGAGTCTGAGGAACGGAATCGAGGCCCCCAATGCCGGCTGAACAGGTGACGCTGGCGTGCACGGAGTGTCGTCGGCGCAACTATCACACGACGAAGAACCCGAAGAACGCTCGCGGTAAGCTGGAACTGAACAAGTTTTGCCGGTGGTGCCGCACGCACACGCCGCACCGCGAAGTGTAGCCCGCGACAGCGCCACGGCCGCGCGATCGCCAGGCGATGGCAAGGCGATCGCAAGACCCGTTTGCGCCCGGCTTGCAGATCGGACGCCCGAGCCGTACGCTGTGGCATCAGTAGGCCCGTAGCTTAATTGGCAGAGCAGCGGACTCCAAATCCGCAGGTTGGGGGTTCGAATCCTCCCGGGCCTGCCACCGATGATGGAACGAGTGACGAAGTACGTCCGAGAAGTCCGCTCGGAATTCGACAAGATCAGCTGGCCCAGTCGCATGGAGACGATCGGCTTCACGGTGCTCGTGATCGTGATGATCATCGTGTTGACCATCGTCATCTTCGCGTACGACGCCGTCTTTTCACGACTGATCGACGCGCTGCTCGAGCTGCGCTAACGATCGTCGACGGTCCGACACGGCAGATCTCGGGGTGGATCATCCGCTATGAAGCGTTGGTATGCCGTTCAGACGTATGCCGGGTCTGAACTCAAGGTCAAGGAGGAGCTCGAGAAACGGGTGCACGAGTTGGGCCTGGAGGGCAAGGTGCAAGGCTTCAGGCTCGACGGGGAAGAGGCCCGTTTCCTGGCCCCCGTCGAGGAGGTCATCACCTCCAAGAGCCGCACCGGCCCCTCGGCGGAGTATCGCATTCCGTACGAGTACGAGCTCCAGGTCGAGCCGAACCAGCGCATCAGCCGCGGGGACCTGTTGGCCGTCAAGCCGGAGCGGCGCGTCCCCTACGACGCCAAGGTCGAGTCGATCGAGACGCTGCAACGGGTGATCATCGAGCTGACCAATCGGAACGAGGAAGTCTACAAGATTCCCGACGAGAAGCGGATTCGTCGCGACATTCGCGTCGGTGAAAAGGTCCCGGCCAACGTCCCGCTCACCAGCGATCGAGACCCGCAGTTCTTCACCAAGGTGAAGGGCAAGGTCGTCGATCGCTCCCGCATCCGGCGGGTGACGTACGATCGGCTGGACGAGGCCGGCGAGCCGATCGTGGAGGAGATTCCCAACCGCTACCTCGTCAAGCTCAAAGAGGGCCAGACGCTGCGCCAGGGCGATCTGTTGGAGCGCGAAGATCGCATCCACTCGCGCACGTCGGGCATGATCAAGGTCAAGGAGTACAAGGACAAGCGCGTGCTGACGGTGCAGCGGATCGAGAAGCGCCGGCTGTTCCCCGGGTATGTCTTCGGCAAGATGGACCTCGACGAGGAGACCAAGGACCTCGTGGAGGGGCTCAAGGCACGCTTTGTGGGCGATCCGCCCTTGCCGATGCCCGAGGACGAGATGAAGGTGGTCAAGCGGAAGGCCGGCCTCATGGAGATGCCCGAGCGCGAGGGCCCGGTCATCGAGGTCGACTTCGATGAGGGCGAGGTCGTCGAGATCGTCGAGGGCCCGTTCGCGGACTTCACGGGCGAGATCACCGACATTGACAAGGAGAACGAGGAAGTCACCGTGATGGTCAAGATCTTCGGGCGCGAGACGCCCGTGCGGTTGGGCTTCGAAGGCATCGAAAAGCTGTAAGCGAGGAGTCAGTCTACCATGGCAGGACCAGCCCCCGGCAAACGCGTTGAAGCGGTTATTAAGCTCCAGATTCCGGCCGGCGGGGCGACGCCCGCGCCGCCGGTGGGGCCCGCCCTGGGTGAGCACAAGGTCAACATCATGGACTTCTGCCAGAAGTTCAACAACGCCACCCAGGAGGAGGAGCCCGGCCTCATCATTCCCGTCCAGATTTACGTCTATCCGGACAAGAGCTTCGACTTTGACCTGAAGAAGCCGCCGGCCTCCGAGCTGCTGAAGCGGGCCGCCGGCATTCAGAAGGGCTCCGGGATCCCGAACAGCCAAAAGGTCGGGCGCATCACGCGCGATCAGCTGAACAAGATCGCCGAGATGAAGATGCCCGACTTGAACACCGACACCGTCGAGGCCGCCTCGCGGGTCATTGAGGGAACCGCGCGGAACATGGGCCTCGAGGTCGTGGAAAGCGTGTGATGCGAGCATGAAAGCAGTGAGCAAGCGATACGCCGCCGTCGCCGAGCAGGTCGACCAACATCGCTTCTACAAGGTCGAGGACGCGATGGAGGCCCTGAAGCAGACGGCGACGGCCAACTTCGACGAGGCCGCCGAGGCGGTCTTTCGGCTCAACATCAACCCGCGCAAGAACGAGCACCGCATCCGCAGCACGGTCGCGCTGCCGCACGGCACGGGCAAGGACGTGCGCGTGCTGGCGTTCGCCAAGGGCGAGGCCCAACAGGCCGCCGAGGACGCGGGCGCGGATCACGTCGGCGGCGAGGACCTCGTGGAGAAGATCGAGAACCAGGATTGGTTCGAGTTCGACCGCGTCGTGGCCACGCCCGATATGATGAGCGTGGTCGGGCGACTCGGGCGCGTGTTGGGCCCGCGCGGCCTGATGCCCTCGCCCAAGACGGGCACGGTCACCCAGGACATCGGCCCGGCCGTGGAAGAACTGAAGGCGGGCAAGATGGAGTTCCGCATCGACGACTACGGCCAGATCCACCTGCCGTTCGGGCGCGTCTCCTTCGAGACCGAGCAGCTCGTGGAGAACTTCCTGGCCCTGGCCACGGCCGTTGTGGACGAGCGTCCCGCCGACGTGCGCGGTCGATTCCTGCGCCGCGTCGCGGTCTCGTCGACCATGGGGCCGGGCATCAAGGTCGACCCCGATGAGGTGGCGCGCCGCGTCGAGGAGAGGAGGCTCTAGCCCATGGCCACGCCCGAGAAGGAACAGGCGGTCCAAGAGCTCGAGGAACGGTTCCGTCAGGCCCAAGCGCTGGTCTTCACCGACTTTCGGGGGCTGGACGCCAACCAGATGGTCGAGCTGCGCCGGAAGCTGCGCGGCCAGAACCTGGAATACCGGGTCGTCAAGAACCGCCTTGCGCAACGAGCGGCCGAGGCCGCCGGCCTGTCGTTCGACGGGGTGCTCGAGGGCCCGACGGGGATCTGCTTCGGCTACGAGGACCCGATCGAGGCGTTCAAGCAGTCGAAGACGCTGACCAAGGAATTTCCCAACTACACGATCAAGGGCGGCATCAGCGAGGGCCTGTTCGTCGACGCCGACGGGGCCAAGGAGCTGGCCGATCTGCCGTCGCACGAGGAGCTGCTCACCCAACTGGCCGGCACCTTCCAGGGCCCGATCCGCAACCTGGCCATGGTCCTCGACGGCGTGGTCCGTCAACTGGTGGTGGGCCTCAACGAGGTCGCCAAGGTCAAGCCCGACGACGCCGGCGCCGCCGAAGCCGAGGCTGAGGCCGAGGCCGAGGCTGAGGCCGAAGCCGATGCTGAGTCCGAGGCCGAGGCTGAGTCCGAGGCCGAGGCTGACCCTCAGGCCGAGGCCGGGGATGCATCCGGGGATGAAGCTGGGGATGAAGCCGGCGACGACGCCCCGAGGACGGCCGAGGCGGGCGACGCCGAGGCGTCCGCGGAGCCTGAAGCCGCAACTGACGACGATTCCGACGACGATTCTGAGACAGAGAAAGGGGAGACGACATAATGGCGACGATGACCAAGGAAGACATCCTTGAGGCCATCGACGAGATGACCGTCAAGGACCTCCACGCGCTGGTGAAGGACCTCGAGGAGAAGTACGACGTGAGCGCCCAGGCCGCCGTGGCGGCCGCGCCGGCCGCTGCGGGAGGCGCCGCCGAGGGCGGCGAAGAGGAGGCCGCCGCGTCGACCGTCACCGTCCAGCTGACCAACGCCGGCCAACAGAAGGTCCAGCTCATCAAGAAGGTCAAGGAGATCACCGGCAAGGGCCTCAAGGAGTGCAAGGAGCTCGTGGACGACCTGCCGGCCACCATCAAGGAAGGGGTCGACGAGGACGAGGCCCAGAGCATCCGCGAGCAGCTCGAGGAGTACGGCGCGGAGGTCGACATCAGCTAGTTGCACCTCTCGGATTCCGTCGTTTGCGAGATCGAGGTCGGCGTCGTTCGGCTCCCGGCAAAGAGCCGAGCGGCCCGCCTATGCCGTGTGACTCGGGACGGGTCCGTCCCCGTCACCCGCGTTAATTTCCGAGGAGGGACCTTGTGCCTGTGAGGGAGCGACGATCCTACGGCCGCGTGCGGCGAACCTTTGAACTCCCCTATCTGTTGGAGGATCAGCGGGAGTCGTTCGAATGGCTCCTGAAGGACGGCCTGGCCGAGCTGTTTGAGGAGATCTCGCCGATTGAGAGCGAGGGCAAGGACGACCTGCGCCTGGAGCTGATCAATCCCGAGATCCGGGACCCGCACCACAGCGAGCGCGAGTGCAAGGACAAGAACCTCTCCTACCAAGCTCCCTTGCGCGTGACGGGGCGGCTCCACAAGGGCGACAAGCTCGTCAAGGAAGACGACATCTACCTCGCCGACGTCCCGCTCATGACCGATCGCGGCACGTTCGTCATCAACGGCAGCGAAAACGTCCTGGTCAACCAGCTCACGATCGCGCCGGGCGTCTACTTCACGCAAGAGGATGGGACGGAGTATCGCGCGCAGGTCCGCCCGGAAGCCGGTTCCTGGTTGGAGCTGGTGCTGGACACCAAGCGGGAGCGCCTGACGGCCCATCTGGACCGCAAGGCCAACGTCCCGGTCACGACACTGTTGAAGGCCCTCGGCTACTCCACGACCGAGGTCATGGAGCGGTTCAGCTTCCCGGTGCACGCGGTCAACGCCGCCGGGCTGGAGCCCTACGTCGGGTATCGGCTGAGCGAGGCCGTCGAGACCGAGCACGAGACGATCCTCAAGGCCGGCGAGGAGATCCAGCCGGACACGATCGAGGCGCTCGAGGCCGCCCAGGTCGAGCAGATCTCGCTCATTCGCGCCTACATCCAGAAGAGCCTCGAAGAGGACAAGGCCGTCGATCAGAAGGGCGCGCTGCAGGTCATCTATCGCAAGATGCGCTCGACCGACCGGGCGACGCTCAAGACGATGCAGGAGTACTTCGAGAGCCTCTACGCCGACCCGGACAGCTACAATCTTTCCACGGTCGGTCGGTTTATGGTCAACAAGAAGCTCGGCATGAGCTATGACGAGGACGACACGGTGCTGCATCCCGACGAGATCGCCCTCATGGTGGCCTATCTCCTCCAGGCGCCCGAGGACCCCAACGTCCTGGACGACAAGGACCATCTGGCCAACAAGCGGGTCAAGACCCCCGGCGAGACGACATCGGACGCGCTGCGCGCGGGCCTGCGCCGCATGGCGCGCATCACGGCCGATCGCCTGAACAAATACAACCTCGACGACGAGGAGCCGCTGCGGAACCTCGTCATGTCCCGGGTCGTGCAGGGGGGCATCAACAAGCTCTTCTACACGGGGCGCATGTCGCAATACCTGGAACAGACCAACCCGCTGTCGGAACTGACCCACAAGCGCCGGCTCTCGGCGCTGGGCGGCGGCCTCAGCAAGCAACGGGCCAAGCTGGAGATCCGCGACGTCCACACGTCCCACTATGGGCGCATCTGCCCCATCGAGACGCCCGAGGGTCAGAACATCGGCCTGATCACGTCCATGGCGACCTACGCCCGCGTCAACAAGTACGGCTTCCTCGAAGCCCCGTACTGGCGCGTCGATCACGGCGTCGTCACGGACGAGGTCGACTGGCTCATGGCCGACGAGGAACAGCGGTACACGATCGCGCCGGCGACGACGCCCATGGACGACGACGGCCGGCTCACGGGCGAGACCGTGGAGATCCGAACGGGCGAGGAGGAACTGAAGCAGATTCCGCCCGAGGAGGTCGACTACGTCGAGGTCTCGCCGGCCGCATTGGTGGGCGTCTCGGCGTCCTTGATTCCGTTCCTGGAGCGCGACGACGCCAACCGCGCGCTGATGGGCGCGAACATGCAGCGCCAGTCGGTCCCCGTGGTCAAGCCGCAGGCGCCGGACGTCGGAACCGGCATGGAGCGGGCGGCCGCCCGCGACTCCGGGCGCCTCGTGCTGAACCGCGAGGACGGCGTCGTGTCCTTCGTGGACGCCACCAAGGTCGTCGTCGAAAGCGGCAAGAAGGAGCGCACCTACGAGCTGCGCACGTTCGAGAACTCCAACCAGGACACCATCCTGCACCAGCGGCCCATCGTCGAGACGGGCCAGACGGTGCATGCCGGCGACGTGCTCGCCGACGCCGAGAGCACCGACCAGGGCGAGCTCGCGCTCGGCACCAACTGCCTGGTGGCGTTCCTGCCGTTTGAGGGCTACAACTACGAGGACGCCATCGTGGTCAGCGAGCGACTCGTCAAGGACGACGTCCTCGACTCCATCCACATCCAGGAGTTCGAGGTCAAGGCCGAGGAGACCAAGCTCGGCCCCGAGGAGATCACCAACGACATTCCCGACATCTCGCGCGAAGAGCTGCGCAACCTCGACGACACGGGCGTCATCCGCGAGGGCACGGAAGTCCGCACCGGCGACGTCCTGGTGGGCAAGCTGACCCCGCGCGGGGAGAGCGAGCCGACCCCCGAGGAGCGCATTTTCCGCTCGATCTTCGGCGAGAAGACCCGCGCGGTCAAGAACACGTCCAAGACGCTCCCGCCGTCGAGTGAGGGCTGCAAGGTCATTCGGGTGAAGAAGTTCTCGCGCGACGAGGGCGACGAACTGGAGGCCGGCGTCAACGAGCTGGTCAAGGTCTACGTCGCCCAGCGCAAGAAGATTTCCGTGGGGGACAAGCTGGCCGGGCGCCACGGCAACAAGGGCGTCATCGCCAGGGTGTTGCCCGAGGAGGACATGCCCTACCTGCCGGACGGCACGCCCGTCGATCTGGTGTTGAACCCGCTCAGCGTGCCCTCGCGCATGAACTTGGGGCAGGTCTTCGAGACGCACTTGGGCTGGCTCGCGCATCTGCAAGGCGAGACGACCGCCTCGCCCATCTTCGACGGCGCCGACGAGGATCGGGTCATGAGCGAACTCCATGAGCTGCGCGAGGAGCGCGGTTTGGCCGACGGCGACGGCACAGGGACCCCCGATGGCACCCCGAACGGGAAGGTCACGCTCCGCGACGGGCGCACGGGCGATCCCTACGACAACCCGGTCACCGTCGGCACGATGCAGATCCTGAAGCTGGAGCACATCGCCGACGAGAAGGTCCACGCCCGCTCGACGGGGCCCTACTCGCTCATCACGCAGCAGCCGCTCGGCGGCAAGGCCCGACTCGGCGGCCAGCGCTTGGGCGAGATGGAGGTCTGGGCACTGGAGGCCTACGGCGCCGCCCACACGCTCCAGGAGATGCTCACGCTCAAGAGCGACGACCCGCAGGGGCGCGTCCGGCTCTACAAGTCGATCCTCAAGGGCGAGGACTATCCCGACCCCGGACTGCCGGAGTCCTTCCGCGTGTTCGTCAAGGAGCTGCACAGCCTCGGGCTGTCCTTCAAGGCCTACGGCCGCCAAAACCGCGAGGTCGACATCGGCTAGGCCGTTCACGCCACCGGACGCGACAGACGTTGGACCCTGCGGGCGGGCGCCAGACGGCGTCCGCCCGCTCCGCATTGGAGATGGGTCAGCGGGCCGTCATGGCAGCGTCATGGGAGCGTCATGGGCCAGAGGCCGAGTCCGGCCCGTCGGGGGCGCTGCCCGGGGCTTGCTCGTCCGGGTGGGATGCCTCGGCCCAGTTGACCAGCGGCCGCAACGCAAACGGCACCAGGAGCGTCGAGGCCAACACCACCAGGAGCACCACGGCGTACTCGCGCTGATCGACGGCCCCGGCCGAGAGCCCGATCGCCGCGACGATGAGCCCCACCTCGCCGCGGGGCACCATCCCGACCCCCACGAGAACGGCCTGACGAGCGCCCCGCGTCAGCGCCCCGATCCCGCCGAGGAGCTTGCAGGCGATGGCGATGGCGCTGGCCACGCCGCCGATGGCCAGGGTCATGGGATCCAGCAACGACCCGAGATCCAGGCGCACGCCGATCATGGCGAAAAAGAGCGGGGTGAGGAACAGTTCCAGCGCGTGGGTCGGCCCGCCCAGATCGTAGTCCTCTTCGACCTCGGCCAGGAGCATCCCGGCGAAGAACGCACCGACAATGGGGGCCAACCCGATCGCGGTCGCGAGCCCCGACAGCCCCATCGCCAGCGTCAGCGCCACGCTGAACGGCCCGCCGAACGGGAGCCTTTCCAGGGGAATCCGTCGCACCACGGGCACGAGCAGCATCGCGCCCGCGACAAAGCCCAACGACAGGAGGCTCAGCTGCACGATGGCGCCGAGCTCCACGCTTCCGGTCTGGGCGACGCCGGAGACGACCGCCAAGACGATCAGCCCGAGGACGTCGTCGATCACGGCCGCCCCCAGGATGATGCGGCTGTAGGTGCGGGAGAGCACGCCGATCTCCTGCAGCACGGCCGCCGTGATGCCGACGCTGGTGGCCACCAGCGCGGTCCCGAGGAACAGCGCCGGGAGCTGATCGAAGCCGATGAAGAGCCCGTAGGCGTAGCCCGCGACAAACGGAAGCGACACGCCGATGATGGCGACGGCGACGGCCTCTTTGCCCACGGAGATGATGTCGCGCAGTCGGACCTCCAGGCCGACCATGAACAGCAGGAAGATCGCGCCCAGCTCCGCCAGAAACGCCAGGATCTCGCCCTCATGGGCGAGCCCGAGCAGGGACGGCCCGACGACGATCCCCGCCAACAATTGACCGATCACGGCCGGCTGGCCGAATCGCTGGAAGAGGCGGCCGCTGAGCTGGGCGGCGGCCAACAGGAAGAAGATCTCCAGAAGGTGCTGCGTGCCGTGCATTACTGGCCCGAGGTGAGGACTTGCAGGATGTCGTTGCGCCCGATGACCCCAAGCAGATGCCGATCGTCGTCCACGACAAAGACCTGACTGTCGCCGCTGGAGACGATCGTCCGCAGGACGTGGCAGAGGTGGGTGTCGGGGGTGACGGTCTGGACGTCCTTGTGCATGTGGGCCTCGACGGTCTGCTCGCGGTACTGCGGCCCGAACTTGTGGTAGTTGTTCTCGTCCAGCCAGCTCTCGAACAGTCGCAGCGCCTCCACCTCGGAGAAGGGCACCGACTCGAGCCGCGGCAGCAGGTTGTCCATCGAGAGCGCGCCGACGAGCTGATCCTCGTCGTCGTCGACCACGGGCAAGGTGCTGAAGGGATTGTGCAGCATGCGCTGGGCCGCATCCCAGAGCGACTCATCCGCCCGGACCCAGATGGGCGCCGGTTCCATGATGTCGCGAGCTTCCATATCAACCCTCCCAGACGGGGACGCCGGGTCGTTGCCTCAGGGCGCGACGGCCATGGACGTCACCTGGCCGAGCCAGCCGTAGGCCAACGTCGGGTAGATCCCCAGCAGCAGAATCCCGATCGCCATGATCGTCAACCCGACCCAGGCCAGGCGCGATCGGAACGCCGCGCGGTCGGTCTCGGCCGGGCGCATCACCATGGTGTAGACCACCCGGAGATAATAGGAGACGGAGACGACGCTGGTGACGACGCCCACGATCGCCAGCCAGAGCAGATCGGCCTCGACCGCCGCCCGGAAAACGTAGAACTTCCCGAAGAAACCCGCCGTGGGCGGCAGCCCGGCCAGCGAGATCATGAAGATCGCCATGGCGGTGCCGAGCCCGGGGGATTTCCAGGCCCACCCGGCGACGTCGTCCAGCGAAAGGTTCTCGCCCTGGCCCTCCGCGAGCATGACGACCCCGAACGCGCCGAGCGTCATGAGCGTGTAGACGAGCAGATAGAACAACAGCCCCGACGTCGCTTCCGACGCCAATTCGGGGGACTGTGCGGCGGCCACGCCGATCAAGAGATACCCGGCGTGCGCGATGCTGGAATACGCCAACAGGCGCTTCAGGTTGGTCTGCACCACGGCCACCAGGTTGCCCAGGACCATCGTCAACGCCGCGATGACGCCGACGAGAATCGCCCAGCTGGCCGCGAACCCCACGAACGGATCGGCAAAGATCCGAATGAACGCCGCGAACGCGCCCGCCTTGGCGGCCACGGCCATGAAGGCGGTTGTCGAGGTCGGCGCGCCCTCGTAGACGTCCGGCGCCCAGGTGTGGAACGGCACGGCGGCCGACTTGAAGCTCAGCCCGACCAACAATAATCCCGCGCCCGCATAGAGCAACAACGGCTTGGCGTCCAACGCGCCCGAGACGGCGTCCGACAGGGCGATCAGTTGGGTCGTTCCCGTCGCGCCGTAGACGAGCGCCACGCCGTAGAGCAACAGCGCGCTGGAGAACGACCCCAACAGGAAGTACTTGAAGCCGGCCTCCTGCGAGGCGGTCTGATGCCGAAAGAACGACGAGAGAATGTAGAGCGGAATGGAGAGCGTCTCCAGGCCCAGGAAGATCATCAGCAGGTCAGCACTTGAGCCCATCAGCATCGCCCCGAGCGTGGAGAACAGAATCAGCGTGTAGTACTCGCCGCTCGCGGCCCCTTGACGCTCCAGGTAGTCGGCCGAGAGCATCAGCGTGAACCCGGCGCCGAGCAGGAAGACGACGTTGAGGAACTTGGCCAGGACGTCGACGCGCAGCATGCCCTGGACCATCGGCTCGTTGAACGTCGGGGTCCACAGCGTGGCGACCAGCGCGCCGACGACGCTCAGGAGACTGAGCCAGGCCAGCCAGCGCCGCCCATCGGCTCGAATGAAGAGCCCGGTCAACAGAACGACGAGCGCCATCGTCGCCAGGATGATCTCGGGCAAGAGCGCCAGGAAGTCGTTCGTCGTAAACGTCATGGGGAGCCTCCGTCGTCGGCGTCGGTCTCATCGTGTGCGGCGTCGATGGGCGGCATGTTGGCGTCCTTTGAGGCATCAACGGTGGCGGTCTGAGCGTCGTCGCTGTCCAGTCGAGCCTCCACCTGCTCGACGGTCGATTGGACCGCCGGCTCGATGCGGCTCAAGAACGGGGCCGGGTAAATCCCGATCCAGAGGATCAACGCCACAAACACCGCGAGCAGCGCGGTCTCCCCACCCGACAGGTCGCGGGCGCCCGCCCGGACGCGGTCAGTCGTCGGGCCGTGGAACACCCGACGCGCCATGTAGAGCATATAGATGGCTGATAGGACGGCAATCGACGCGCCGACGATGGCGTAGACGGCGTGCTGATTGACGTAGGTGCCGACCAGAATGAGGAACTCGCCGACGAAGCCGTTCGTGCCGGGAAGCGCGACGGACGCAAACAGAATGATCAAAAAGAGCGCGGCGAACTTGGGCATGACGCCCGCGACCCCTTCCATCTCGTCCAGTGATCGACTGTCGAAGCGGTTGGTCAATATCGCGATGACGAGGAAGAGCGCGGCGATGTAGATCCCGTGGTTGACCATCTGAATGACGCTGCCGGCGGTGGAGAGCATCCCGAAGGAAAAGACCCCGACGGCGACGAGGCCGAGATGGCTGACGCTGGAGTACGCCACCAGGCGCTTCAGATCGCGCTGCGCCATCGCCACAAACGCCCCGTAGACGACGCCGACGAGCGCCAGCACGAGCAGATACGGCGCCAGCGTCGCGGCCGCATCGGGAAACACCGACGGGCCGAAGCGAATCAGCCCGTACAGCCCCGCTTTGGACATGAGAGCCGACAGCAGGATCGTCCCCGTGATGGGCGCCTCACTGTAGGCATCCGGCAACCAACTGTGCAGAGGCCATATCGGAA
>JAHEOA010000058.1 GCA_018609825.1 Candidatus Bipolaricaulota bacterium
GGGCTCGAGGAGACGATGGTCATGGCCTACCAGGAGATCCGCGAGACCCAGCGTCAGCATAACGACGAGATCGACCTGCGCACGGCGGCCTTCATCTGCTCCATCGACAAGGTCGGCGAGGCCTACGCCCAGCTCGGCATCTTCCCGTAGAGCCCAACCAATACGGCTGACGATCCATAGCTTCCGCGACCGCTGGGTTCTATTACAACGTTTCTCCTGTATTGACTTTAACGTTCGTCCATGGCATAATGCGCGCGTGGCATTTGAGTCGTTGTCCCAACGGCCGACCTCCTGACAAGCGTGGGGTGAGAGGGGCGAGGAGGAAGCCCTTGACCCGGCAGCGCCGTTCGAGCGAGTTTCCGGACGTCCGAAGGCTTGAGGCGAACGGCACCGATCAAGGGCTTGCTCATTGGGGAAAGCCGCCCCATCTCGAGCGACTGGCGTCGCTTCTTCCCGCAGTTCACCCCGAGCGACGATAGAACGGCAGCTTGACGACTTCCGCACGGCGACGCTTCCCGCGCATCTCGACCTCGATCTCGGCCCCCTCCGGGGGCTTGTCGGCCCCCTCGAGATAGCCCATGCCGAGGAACGCATCCAGCGTCGGCGCCTTCATGCCGCTGGTGACGTAGCCGGCCCGTTGGCCGTCGCGATAGAGCGCGTAGTCCTCGCGCGGCACGCCGCGGTCGAGCATCCGGAACCCGACCAGCCGCTTGCGCCCGCCCTCGCGCTTCTGGCGCATCAGTACGTCCTTGCCGAGATAGTCGCTCGGCTTGTCCTTCACGCTCCAGCCCAGCCCCGCTTCCACGGGCGTCGTCGCCTCGTCGAGTTCATGGCCATAAAGCGGCAGCGCCGCCTCGAAGCGCAGCGTGTCGCGGGCGCCCAAGCCGATCGGGGTCGCCTCTGCCTTCATGAGCGCCTTCCAGACCGCGACGATCGCGTCCGGCGGCCCCATGATCTCGAAGCCGTCCTCGCCGGTGTAGCCCGTCCGCGAAACGACGATGGGCTCCTTCTCATGCTCGGTCTCCACCGCGCGGAACAGGGTCAATCGCGAGAGGTCAGCCTGCACGTCTCGATCGAGCGTCGCTTCGGCTTGAGGGCCCTGAACCGCGACCATGGCGTAGGCCGAACTGGCATCCCGAACCTCAACGCCCGCGACGTCCGCGGCGTGGCCCTGGACCCACTGGACGTCCTGGTCCTTGGTGCCGGCGTTGACCACCAGCAGATACCGATCGGGGAGCCGATAGACGAGCAGGTCGTCGAGCGTCCCGCCATCGTCCTGGCAGAGTTGGGTATAGGCCGCCTGGTCAACGTCCAGCTTTCCAATGTCGTTCGGGACCAGATACTGGACGAGATGCAGCGCCCGCGCGCCCGAGATCTCGATCTGGCCCATGTGGCTCACGTCGAAGGCCCCGACGTTCTCGCGGACGGCATGATGCTCCTCGAGGATGCCGGAATACTGCAGCGGCATCTCCCAGCCGTTGAAGTCGACGAGCTTGGCGCCGAGCTGCCGATGGTGCTCGTAGAGCGGCGTTCGCTGTAAACTCATGATGGTAACCTCCCGCGAATTGTAGGCGGCATCGCCGACGAACCGCAAGGTTCCCCGCGGATTTGCCGCAGGCGAGGCACGGCACTCGCCTGTTCGGTCCACGAGTGACCTTCATCATGTCCCGCAATCCTGATGTGTATTACATTGTGGGACTATCGCCGTAAACTATAGTGAGCTTATGATCGATATGGCGCACGGGGACGGATTCCGATGACTGCCCACGACGATGGCCCCGATGCCATCATCTCCCAGCTCCGCGAACGGCTCGCGGCGTCGGAAGACGACAACCGCATGTTGCGCCAGATCGAGGCCCATCTGGCGCAGTTCCGCACGCTGTTCGACCTCGCCCACGACCTGCTCTGCATTGTCGGCTTCGACGGCTACTTTAAACACCTCAATCCCGCCTGGGAGCGCACGCTCGGCTTCGCCATTGATGATCTCATGGCCCAGCCGTTCATCGAGCTCGTCCACCCCGACGACCGCGACGCTACCCTGGAGGCGGCGCGCAAGCTCCAGGCCGGCGAAACGATCGTCGGATTCGAGAACCGCTACCCTTGCCAGGACGGGAGCTATCGCTGGCTCATCTGGAAATCGGTCCCGGACCCCGACGAGCGGTTGATTTACGCCGTCGTGCGGGACGTGACGGACGAGAAACGGACCGCCGAGGAGATCCAACACTACGCCCAGGAGCTGGAGCGCAGCAACGCCGACCTGGAGCAGTTCGCCTACGTAGCCTCCCACGACCTCCAGGAGCCGTTGCGGATGGTCACGAGCTACCTCCAACTGCTGCAGCGGCGTTACCAGGGACAGCTCGATGACGACGCCGACGAGTTCCTCGGCTACGCCGTCGACGGCGCCAACCGCATGAAGGCCCTCATCGACGCGCTGCTGCGCTATTCGCGCGTGAGCCGCACCGAACTCCACATCGAACCCCTCGACGTCGAGGCCGTGCTCCAGGAGGTCCTGTCGGATCTCCAGCTGCCGATCGAGGAAGCAGGCGCTCGGGTCACGTGCGATCCCTTGCCGACCGTTGCCGCGGATCGCGCCCAATTTCGCCAAGTCCTGCAGAACCTCATCGAGAACGCGCTCAAGTTCAGCGCCGACGGAACGACGCCTGAGATCCATGTTGGCGCCGAAGAGTCGGAGGCGGCGTGGACGCTGTCGGTCCGCGACAACGGCATCGGGGTCGATCCCGCCTATCACGATCAGCTCTTCATCCCCTTCAAGCGGCTGCACGGGCACGATGCCTACGCGGGCACCGGCATCGGCCTCGCCATGTGCCAAAAGATCAGCCAGCGACACGGCGGCCGAATGTGGGTCGATTCCCAACTCAACGAGGGCACGACGTTCTACCTCTCCCTGCCGAAGGAGGCACACCATGAGCGACTCCACGATGACTGAGGCGTTCGGGCACCCCGTGGAAATCCTGCTCGTCGAGGACAGCCCCGGCGACATCCGGCTGACCCAGGAAACGTTCCGTGACGCGAAACTCAAGAACAACCTCCACGTGGCCCGGGACGGCGTGGAGGCGATGGCCTATCTGCACCAAGAGGGCGAGAACGAGGACATGCCGCGGCCCGATCTGGTGTTGTTGGACCTCAATATCCCGAAGAAGACCGGCCACCAGGTGCTGGAAGAGATCAAGGCGGACGAGAGCCTCAAGTCGATTCCCGTGGTGATTCTGACCGTCTCCGAGGCCGACGAGGACATCGCCAAATCCTACAACCGGCATGCCAATTCGTTCATTTCCAAGCCCGTCGACTTGGAGCAGTTCAGCACCGTGGTCAAATCCATCGACGAGTTCTGGTTCACGATCGTCAAGCTGCCGCCGAAGGGATGAGCCGAGATGTCCGATGCGCCGATGGCGCGACACCGACACAACCGACACAGCTGCCGGCAGGTTGAGGCGAATTGACCCAGCGCACCCAACTCCCCAAACAGCTCAACCTGTTGCTGGTCGAGGACAATCCCGGCGATCAACGATTGATCCAGGAGTACCTCCGCGAGGTCGACCGGCCCCAGTTCAGCGCCGTCGTCGTCGAGTCCCTGGGCGAGGCCCTCGACGAGGCCGCCAACGACGACGTCGACGCCGTGGTCCTCGACCTGAACCTGCCGGACAGCCACGGCCTCGCCACCATCGACCAAATTCACAGCCATGCGTCGCACCTGCCCACGATCGTGCTGACCGAGCTGGCGGACGAGGAGACCGGCCTGGCCGCCATTCAGCGCGGGGCCGAAGACTATCTGATCAAGGATCAGATCGACGCGGAGATGCTGCGGCGGGCCATCATCTACGCCGTCGAACGGAACCGGGCTCACCAGGCGTATCTGGCGATGGCCGAAGTCCATCGGCTGACGTTGGCCAACATTTCCGACGCCGTGTTCATCACGGACGACGACGGGCGCTTCACCTACGTCTGTCCCAACACGCACCATATCTTTGGCCTCGACGAGGCCGAGGTTCGCCGGATGGGCAACATTGAGCGATTGCTGGGTCGCGACTTCGTCAACGCCCACCGCCTCAACGGCCAGACCGAGGTCGCCAACATCGATCACCAAGTGACGGACACCCGAGGCCAACTCCACCATCTGCTGGTCAACGTCAAGCGCGTCGACATCCACGGCGGCACGACGCTCTACACGTGCCGTGACATCACGGCGCGCGTTAATGCGGAGCGCGACCTGCAGGCAAGCCAAGCGCGTCTGAAAGCGATCTTCGACCACGCCCTCGACGCCATCCTCTTGGCCGACGACGACGCCCGCTATGTGGACGTTAACCAGACCGCCGGCGAGCTGTTCGGCTACGACCGCACCGAACTGATCGGCCAAGGCCTTTGGGACGTCACGCCCGTTGCCGATCGAGCGGAGGCCCAGGCGGCCTGGGCCACCTTTCTCGAACGGGGCCACGACACGGGCGAGTTCCGGATCGTCCGTGAGGACGGCCAAACTCGGGACGTGGAATACCAAGCCGTGGCCCATATCCAGCCCGGCCTGCACCTGTCCGTCTTGCGCGACATCACCCCGCGCAAGGAGGCCGAGCGGGCGCTTCGCGAGAGCCAGCGGTTCAGCCAAAGCGTGCTGGACTCGCTCAGCGCCAACATCGCCGTGGTGGACCAGGACGGCTGGATCATCGCAACCAATGCGGCATGGAACCGGTTCTCGCACGACAACGGCGAGCCGGACCTCTGGCGCACGGGCGTCGGCGCGAACTACCTCGACGTCTGTGGGGCCGCACATGGCGACGGCGCGGAGGAGGCCCCGCATGCCCTCAGGGGCATTCAGGCGGTCCTCGCCGGCGAGCAAGAGACCTACCATTTGGAGTATCCCTGTCCCGGCCCCGACGCCGACGACCGCTGGTTCATGCTGAATGTCGCGCCGTTTTACGGGGCGGAGCACGGCGCGGTCGTCGCCCACCTCGACATCACCAATCGCAAACGGGCCGAATTCGATCTGATGACCCACGTCGAGCGCCTCACCGCCGTCAATCAACTCGAATGGGAGCTCACGACGCAGACGGCGCCGGAACAGATCTACGCGCGAACCGCGGCCGCGGTCGTCGATCTGATCTCAGACGTCGCCAACGTCTTCATCTGTCGCTATGACGCCGAGGCCGAGCGCATGCGGTGTAAGCACGCCGTCGTCGACGGCGAACCGTTGGATGCCGAGGCCATCGAACGACTTTCGCTGTCGACAGGCGAGCGCGATGAACGAAGGAACCACGTTCTCCAGACGGGCGAGGCGCGCATCGACAATGACGTCCAAGACGCCAACGTCCCCGTCGACTTTGCAGGCAAGGCGTATGTGGACGGGCCCACGATCCGATCCGTACTGATGGTCCCCATGATCTCCCGGGGCGACGTCGTCGGCGTCATCGAAGCTCAGAGCGCCTCGCCCCAGCGCTTCACCGAAGCCGACAGCGACCTGGTCGGGCTCATCGCCAACATGGCGGCCGCGTCGTTGGACAACGCCCGGTTGCTCCGCGAGCTTCAAATCGCCAACGAGAGCCTCCTCCAGGCCTACGACGAGACCATCGCCGGCTGGGCCAAGGCGCTGGAACTGAAGGACAAGGAGACCAAGGGCCACACGCAGCGCGTCGTCGAGCGAACCGTTGAGCTGGCTCGACGGTTCGACCTCTCCGACGAGGAGATCGCCCACATATATCGCGGCGCACTGCTGCACGACATCGGCAAGATGGGCGTGCCCGACCACATCCTGCACAA
>JAHEOA010000059.1 GCA_018609825.1 Candidatus Bipolaricaulota bacterium
CGCACAACGCATAGGGGTGCACCTTCCCATCCGCTTGATGCCAATGCTGCTCGAACCACGAATGCGGCCGCGCTCTCACGGGGCCTTTTTCGGTAACACTTCAGCCGAGTATGCATAATATTGGGGCGGGGCCTGGGAACCCGCAAGATGTAGGGGGTGGCGCCAGGGCATTGGGGCGCCTATATTCCGAGCAGCATGGGCAAGGAAGCCATCCTAGAACGGTCTGCCGAGGAGATCATCTCGGCGGCGCGGCGTGGCGAACTCAATGAGGCGGAGGTCGACGCTCTGTTCGCCACAGAGCCGGAGCTGGCGCGGTTGGCGTTCTTGGCCATCCTTGAGGTGGTACGCTCCCAGCACGATCAGATCGAAACGCTACAGAACGAGGGCTCACACGAGCCACAGCACTCGGACCGTCATGGGGCACCAGATCCGTCAACACCGTCGGGGGCGGTTCCCGTTCACGAAAAACCGCGGACGCGAAGGCGCGGAAAGAAGCCCGGGGCCAAACAGGGCCATCGTGGACGGCGTCGTGGCAAACCGAACCGAGTCGACCGGCGGGTCCGTCATCGTCCTCTCAACCGATGCCCCCATTGCCAGAGCCATGTCCGCCGGAGCCGACGGTCGCGGCGGCGGACGGTGGAAGATCTGCCCGACCAGGGGATCGAGACGGAGGTGACCGAACACGAGATCCCCCAGCGTTGGTGTCCGAGTTGTCGACGATACGTCGGGCCGGCAGTGCCCGACGCGATGCCGAAGGCAACGATCGGGCACCGACTGGTCGTGTTCACGGCCTGGTTGCACTACGGGCTCGGGGTGACGATCAGCCATGTGGTGGCCATCCTGAGCTTCCATCTTCAGACGAAGCTGACGGAGGGCGGGCTCGTGGCCATGTGGCAACGGCTTGCCGCGGTCTTGAGCCACTGGTACGAACAGATCGCGGAGGCCGCGCGGAGGGCGAGCCATCTCCACGGCGACGAGACAGGTTGGCGCGTGAATGGGGCGGGGTTTTGGTTGTGGTGCTTCGCGAATCCCCGGATCTGCTACTACATGATCCATCCGACGCGGGGAAGTCCGGCCGTGGTGCAGTTTTTCTTCGAATATTTCAACGGCGTGTTGCTGCGCGACTTCTGGGCGGCCTACGACTTCGTGTTCGCGCGGGACCACCAGTGCTGTTTGGTGCACTTGCTTCGGGAGCTGCTGCGGATCGACCAGCGCAACCAGTCGTCCGAATGGAAGGCATTCGCCAAGAAGCTCAGACGTCTGATCGCAGACGCGCTGCGTCTCCGTGCCCGTGAGGACTTTTGCCCGGATCGCTATCGCAGCCGCATCGTCCGCATCGACTTCCGACTGCAAGCATTGGCGCGGACCGAATCGCACGATCCAGACGTTCAGCGCATCGCTCGCCGTCTTCTGCGCTACGAGGACGCGCTGTTCACCTTCCTGGATTATCCCGAGATCCCTTGGGAAAACAATCTCGCGGAGCGGCAGATTCGCCCGGCCGTGATCATTCGCAAAAACAGCCAGGGCAACAGGTCCGAGCACGGAGCCGAAATCCAAGCGATTCTCATGACCGTGTTTCGCACGCTCAAGCTACGCGGATATAACCCGATCACCACGGTCGTTGCGGCGATGCGTCAGTACGCGCAAACGGGCTGTCTTCCCAATCTGCCCGAATAACCTGCATACTCGGCTGAAGTGTTACACTCACGAGCAGTACTAACCGTCTCAGAATAGACACTATTCGAGCGCCGCATATTTGGTGGTCGCATTCTGAAAGTAGCTTCGCACGCGTTGCGGCGACATTCTGAGCGAATGCAGAAACGCTATTACCTTCTGCTGCAACGTTCTGGCGCTCGTGATAACCTGTTGCCCCACCGCATTGTTTTTCAGGTCGTTCCACACGCACTCGTCCGGATTCAGCTCCGGGCTGTAGGAGGGCAAAAAGAAAAGACGAAGCTGTCCGCCGAGGCTTTCGACGTAGCGACTCACTTTCTTTGCCTTGTGGGAGGGGTGGCCGTCCACGACCAGGTAGATCGGTTGGTCCTCGTCGTGGACCAATCTCTTAAGAAACTCAATAAATACCCTTGCATTGACCCGTCCGTTCACCGTCATGAACCGAAGCTCCCCCTGCGCGCTGACGGCGGAGATCACGTTCACGGCGAACCGAGCTCCCGTACTGCTCACCACCGGCGTCTTCCCACGCTTTCCCCATGACGTACCCGCATGGTGGTCCGAGCGAATGCCGGCTTCATCTTCAAAGAAGATCTTTGCGTTCTCTTGCTTTGCCTGGCGCTGAATCTGCGGGTACTCCTCATCGAGCCACCGCTGAACATCCTCCGGTCGCTGCTGGTACGCACGCCAAAGAGGACGCTGAGGGCTAAGGCCAAGTTGACGAAGCAAGCGGCAGACCGAGGACTTGCTGAGCTTGATCCCCAGCTCGCGGCGGATCAGCTCCCCGATCATCTTCGACGTCCACAAAGCGAAGGTGAATTTGAACTGAAAAGGGTCATTCATCGTGACCGTGTCGTATACCCAGCGCATCGCTTTCGCGTCGATTTTGCTCGGCCGGCCTCCCCGCTTGCTTGCTTCCAGGGCGTCCCACCCACCTTGCCGGTACAGTGCGAGCCAGCCATATACTGTGACGCGATTCACCCCGAACGCCGCGGCGACCTGGCCTGGGGGCTCGCCAGCCTGAACGCTTGCAACAGCGCGTTTCCGCGTCAATGTCTTGTAATCCAGCCGTCGAGCGTCTTGAGAAAAACGGGTCGAAGTCATGTCAGTATGGTAGGCTTTTGAGCCGCAATGGTCAATACTATTTTGCAACGATTAGTATCGTCGAACGAGCCATCGGAATCCCGTCGAAGGACCAAGATTTGGCTAAGAGACGACCCGCTGGGACGTGGCACCGCGATGCCATCCGGTGCGCTGGAGCCTTGATCCAAGCCATCTCAACGCCGTTCATAGCGGCAAAAGGGGATGAGAGGGTGCGCAGAATGGGAATGCGCGCGGTCAACGGAGAGCCGTTGCCGAAAGGGAGCTCGTATGAGCGGGTGGGGCCCTGGCACCCGCAACCCTGGCTGAAAACGCGTCTGCGGATCGAGAACCTGGGGTTGGTGACGGTCTCTCATCTC
>JAHEOA010000060.1 GCA_018609825.1 Candidatus Bipolaricaulota bacterium
CGCCATCAATGAGGACGGCACGTTCGAATGGTCCTTCAAGGCCGGCGACATCGTCGCATCCTCGCCGGCCATCGGCGCGGACGGCACGCTCTATGTGGGCTCCTCCAGCGCCCGTCTGTATGCGCTCAGCGATGATTGAGCCCAGGGTCTGAGCGCAGCCACCCCACGTCCTTCCCGATCAGGGCGCCCACCGCGCGACGAACGTGCAGTTGGCTTTGACCCATGCGGAAAAGCCTCGGTCGGATTTGGCCGCGCTTAGGGGCAACAGGCGGTCGCAACGGATCAAGATCTCGTTGGGCGGAATCGAGGCAAAGTAGAAGCGCCGCTGCGCGATGTCCTCGTTCGTGACGTCGCCGACGGCCGTCAACGGATCTGCGGGCGGGTGCGGAGGCAGGCGGAAGCGGCAGTGCTCGCGCAAGCCCATGCGGAACGCCCGATTCGATACGGCCAAGGGAGCGGGCATGTCATCGTCGCAGCGGACCTGAACCTCATCCAACGGGTAGCGTTGCTTGCTGGCGGGCGGCAGCATCATGACGTGGAAGCCGTAAGCGGGCGAGCCCTTGGTGACTCGGTCAATGGCGAGCGACGGAAGCACGAGATCGGGGTCGGTCGCCTCCTGAACCCGCGGAAAGTCAACGATCAAGGACCCATAATATAACAGTTGGTCCGTGGGGGTGCTGATGGAGACGCCCAAGACGGCCAAGCCGATCAAGAGCAACGTGATCAGCTCCCGCTCCAGCAAGGAGTATCGGCGCCGCAGTTGGGCGCGGACTCGCTCCCATGTGTTCATCTGCTCAGTTGGGGGCTCCATGCACCCCGCAGGCGCCGTGACGTGGCCGTTGGCTTGGATGCCTCACGGATCGGGTGAGGTCAAGCGGACCGGTCATGGTGGACCGCATGCCTCGACCTCGGCCAATGTCGTCACTCGGACGATGAGGCTTCGAGGATGGAATAGCTCTCGTCGGCAAACAGCGGATCCAGCCAGGCGATCTGTCGGAGCTTGTTCAGTTCAGCGCGGACGTCAGCCCGGTTCTGGAGCATGCGTTCGTTCAGGACGTTGAGCGTTGACTGGAACGATGAGGGGTTCTCGTTGCGGGCCAGCATCTCCTCCGCCGTCTTGACGTTTTGCTCCAGCGCGCGCAGATGCTCAAAGATGGCCTCCAGCGTGCTGCAGATCCGCTCATGACTCGCTTGGAGGTCTGCGGGCGGACTCAGGTCGTCCGCGCTGCAGAGCGGGCTGATGATGTCGTCACGCAGCATGAAGAGCGTTTCGCTGGTCACGTCCGCGAGGTAGCCCATTTCGCTGGCAAACGTGCAGGCGTTCTCCGCACAGTACATCGCGTCGGACAGACTGGACAGGCCGGCCAACAGGCCGGGTTCGATGCGAGGGTAGCTGCGCTCAACCCGCTCGCCCTGCAGGATCGCGATGGCCTTGGCTTGGTACGCCGCCTCGGCGGACGTTCCCGTGTCTCCCGATTCGGGGTGTCCCGTGCTGAGCGCCAGCCCGATCGCCCCCGCGATCAAGGCGAGGACGACCAAGATGACGGTCGGCGATGTGAGGTTCATGGTTCCGCCATCGTAGTCCAGTTGACAAATCCTGACAAGGAGAAGGCTGTGGGGACTGATAAGTGATCTATGTCCGGTCTGAACGTGTCGGCAAGAGGCACCCGAATCTCCCCCGAGTCTGCAACGGAGATAACGGACTCGGCGCCGCGCGTTGCCAACCGTCCTCGGAGGCGAACGTGGTCCCCACTACGCTGGGGATCAGAGATCAGGGGGACCACGATGAATCGAGCTTACGTCTACGGCAGCCTCATACGAACCTCGGACGAGCCGGGCGACACCCAGGCCCAACAGCTGATCCGAGAGGTCAAAAAGCTCTTCGACCAGAGCGAAGGGCGCCGCTACCACAAGGGCGAGGAAGTCTATCGGCCCGGCGACGTCGACGACTGTCTCTATTACATTGAGACCGGCGTGGTGAAGCTGGCTTACCTGGATCAAAGCGGCCGCAAGTTGACGCTGTCCATCCTGGGCCAAGACGACATCTTTGGCGAAATGGTGCTCGTGGGCAAGCCGGAACGTGAGCTGCTTGCCCAAGTCCTTCAGGATGCGGTGATCTATCACATCGACAAGGGGCGCTTCACGGAACTGTTGCGCTCCCAACCCGAACTCGCGTTGGAGGTCATGGAGCTGTTCGGGCGACGCACCCGAGAGATCGAGAGCAAGCTGGAAGACTTGGTGTTCAAAGACATTCCCACCCGCCTGTCGCGACAGATCCTCAAACTGATCGAGGAACACGGGGTCGACACGGGCGACGGGAAGCGGATCGACTTCAAGATCACGCACAAGGAGCTGGCCGACCTGATCGGCAGCGCCCGCGAGAACACGACCAGCGCGCTCAACTCCCTGGCCAAAGAGGGGATCCTCGACAAGAAGCGCTACCAGATCATCGTCAAGGACGAGGACCGCCTCAAGGAACGCGGCGGCGACGAAGGCACGTAACGGTTCCAGATCTGCCCATGCATCGCGGGCTGAACGCCGCGATCCGCCCAGGCGCTCCGTGCGCCGACAGGAATTGGCAATGTCAAGCCGCTTGAACGCCCAGCGCCGGTCGACTAGTCTGAGGAGGCCATGGTCCGATCGGCGCTGCGCGGCTTGATTTCCGTTTATCAGTTCCTGATCTCGCCCCTATCTCCGCCGAGCTGCCGCTTCTTTCCGTCATGTTCCGAGTATGCCCGTCAAGCGGTGAGCAAGCACGGCCCGCTCCGAGGCGGCTGGCTGGCGCTCAAGCGGGTTCTGAGATGCCATCCCTGGCATCCCGGCGGGATCGATCACGTGCCGTAATTCCTCGAGGGAAGCCTGATCAACGCAGCGTCCGCGCGTGCGGGTTGAGCACGTCGCGCAGCCAGTCGCCAAACACATTGACCGCCATCGTCAACAGCACCAGCGCCAGCCCCGGGAAGACGATCATCCACCAGCGCCCCGCCAGCAGATACTTGCTCCCCACCGAGATCATCATGCCCAATGACGGCTGAGAGACGGGGACGCCGATGCCGAGAAAGCTGAGCGTCGACTCCAGCACGATCACGACGGCGAAGTCCACGGCCGCGATCACTAACAATGGCGGCAACACGTTCGGCAGAACGTGGCGCGTCAGGATGCGCGGCGTCCCGAACCCGAGGGCAACGGCGGATTGGATAAACTCCTGGGTCGCCACCGACATGGTGCTGCCGCGGGCGGTGCGCGCGTAGCGGACCCAGTCGGTGACCGCAATGGCGAAGATCACGGGCAGAATGCCTCGGGCTTGGAAGACCCCCATGATCAGGATAGCCATGAGCGTCGTGGAGAACGAGAAGACGATGTCGGCGATCCGCATCAGGAGCGCGTCGGGCCAACCTCCCCGATACCCCGTCCAGAGGCCGACGGCCGTGCCGACCCCGCCCGCGAGCGTGACGACGCCCAGGGCCACGACGAACGAGATGCGCAGCCCAAAGAGAATGGTGCTGAGGATGTCGCGGCCTTGGTTGTCGGTCCCCAAGAGATAGGGCATGGTCCCCTCGGGCAGCCAGACGGGCGGCCGGTTGCTGTCCATGAGGCTCAACGTGGCCAGTTCATACGGATTCTGCGGCGCGATCCACGGCGCGAAGATCGCGCCGAGCGCAAACGCCAGGATCAACCCGCTGCTGACCAGCGCCATCGGACTCCGTCGAAAGTCTCGCCACACGGAGCGCTGGGCGCCCGTCTCACCCATAGCGAATCCTCGGGTCGAGCACCGCGTAGAGCAGGTCGACCAGCAGGTTGAGCCCCAGGATGACGACCGCCGTCAGCATGATGTAGGCGACGACCACGGGGCGATCGGCGGCAAACACCGCATCCAGCAACAGTTTCCCCAGTCCCGGCCATTGGAAGATGGACTCGGTGACGATGGAAAACGCGATCAGCTCGCCGTAGCTCATCCCGAGCACCGTAATGACGGGAATGAGGACGTTGCGCAGCGCGTGCTTGTAGACGACGCGTCCCGAGCGCAGCCCCTTGGCACGGGCCGTGCGGACGTAATCTTGCGACAGCGCCTCCAGCATGCCGCTACGGGTCAGCCGGGCCATGACCCCGATCTGGAACAGCCCCAGCGTGACCACGGGCATGATGAGATGCTGCCAGCCGCTGGCGGTCAACAGCCCCGTCTCCCAGCCGCCAAGATTGACGGTCTCGCCGCGGCCGAACGGCGGCAGCCAGCCGAGCGTGATGGTCAGTAACAAAATCAACAGCAGCCCGACCACGAACGTCGGCGTGGAGATCCCGAGCAAGGACGTCACGATGACGGCCTTGGCGGAGACCGACCTCGGACGGACCGCCGACCAGACCCCGAGCGCGATGCCCAACAGCGTCCCGGCCAACAGCGCCAGGCTGGCCAGCTCCACGGTCGCGGGCACCCGCTCCAGGATGAGCTGCATGACCGGCAACCGTTGGCGGTAGCTCAACCCGAAGTCGCCGCGGGCCACGGCCTGGAGCCAGTGCCCGTATTGGACGTAGAACGGCTCGTCCAACCCCATGCGCTCGCGCAGCTCGACGATCTGGTCCTGGGTCAGCTCCTGGACGTTGTAGTTGGCGCGGATCGGATCGCCGGCGAACTGAAAGATGGCGAAGCTGATGAACGAGATGGCGAACAGCACGACGATGCTCTGCAGGATTCGCCGCAGCAGGTAGCCGAGCATGGGGTCCTAAGGTATCCGAACGGGAAGGCCGGAGGCGAGGGCTCGGCCTCGCCTCCGGCGCGGTCGCTCATAAGTCGGTCGGCTAGAAACTGAGGTCGTGATAGACCGTCCAGCCGTCCGAGCGCGGCTGGAACGCGAGCTCCGTGTCCTTGCCCCAGAGGTCGGCCTCGTAGTACAGCGGCACCAGCGCGACGTCGTCCATGGCCACCCGATTGGCCTCCTGGAGCACGGCCTCGCGCTCGGCGCGGTCAAGGACCTGATCGCTCTGTTGGATGAGCTCGTCGAACTGCGGGTTGCTGTAGAGGTTGCCGTTGAAGACGGCGTCGGTCACCAGAAGGTTCTTGGCCGTCCGGCCGAAGTCGAACGCCCCGTCGAACCAGCCGACGATGAAGAAGTCGAGGTTGTTGGCGTTGACGTCCTCGAAGAACAGCGACGCCGGCCGGGCGCGCGCCTCGGCGTTGATGCCGACTTGGCTGAGCAACTGGGCGACCGCTTGGCCGAGTTCAACGTCGTTGGCGAACATGTTGTTCGTGACGTCGACGGTCAGGTCGAAGCCGTTCGGGAAGCCGGCGTCGCTCAACAACTCTCGGGCGCGCTCCCGGTTGAACTCGAGGCGCTCGATGTCCGCGTCGTAGCCGAGCGTCGGCGGATCGGGGACCTGCGAGGACAGCGCGCCGAAGCCGTTCAACACGCGGTCGATGATCGTCGGCGCGTCCAGCGCGTGATAGACGGCCTGGCGCACGCGAAGATCTTGGAAGGGGGAGTCGACGAACTTGGGCGAGAAGAAGATCGCCTGGCGCCCGTCGCGGTTGACGAGGTCGATCCCCGAGCTGGACCGCACGCGCTCGGCGAACTGCACGGGCATGTCTTGCACGAGCGCGGCGTCGCCGCTCTCCAGGGCGGCCAGGCGCGTGGAGTCGTCCTGCACGACCTGGTGGCGGACTTGCTTGATCGCCGGCTCGCCGCGCCAGTAGTCGGGGTTGGCCTCCAGATCCACGAACTGGCCGCGGTTCCACTCGACGAAGCGATAGGCGCCCGTGCCGATGGGCTCTTGGGCGATCTCCTCCTGGGAGCGCCTCTCGCTGGATTCCCGGTCGAGCATGAAGATCTGATGGAGGTTGTTGGCGAAGAACGGCAGCGGTCCGTTCGTGATCGCGCGGACCTTGAGGTCGTTCTCAATCTGGACTTCCTGGATCGACTCGCCGAAGGCGCGGAACTCCGAGAACTCGCCCGTCAGGCGCTCCAGGCTGAACTTGACGTCCTCGGCCGTGAACGGGTTGCCGTTGTGGAAGCGCACGCCCTCGCGCAGCTCGATCTCCCAGACGTCGGCCTCGGTCCGCTCCACGGACGTCGCCAGCGCCGGCTGGAGGTCGCCGTTCGGGTCGCGGCGCAGGAGCCCGTCGAAGATGTTGGCAACGACTTGGAGGTTCGGATCGTTGTTGCGGCTCGGCTCCATGGTGTCCGGGCCGGCCTTCACGACGGCCGTGATCGAGCTCGGCTGCGCGCGGCCACGTCGTCCGGTCCCCAAGGGCAACGACAGCGCGGCCGTGCCCGCGGAGAGCTGCTTCAAAAAGGTTCGGCGCGTCAAGGGTCCATGCGACAAAGCTGTATCCTCCTTTGGTCGAATGGGATCGTCGTTTTCGTCCGCGGTCTGCGTGAGCACGCAGCTCGACAGCGGGTATCACGAACCCAGATGATCAGCGCCAGCCACAGGGGGATCAGTCGGGCAAAACGGAAAGGCGGTCGGTCGGCGAGACTAGCGGATCGAAGCCGGACAAAGACGATCACGGATCATGGCGTCACCAGTCCTCGTGGCTCATGGTGTGAAACGGGGCTATCATAGGCTATGCCCGGCGCGCCGTCAAACGCGAGGGCGTTCGCTCGGCCCGGAAGGTCGCTCCCCATTTGACCGAGTGTTACAATCCTGGCGATGGCGAACACGACCGACCCATCTGCCCCCTTCGAGTTGATCGCCGACTACGCGCCGCAGGGCGATCAGCCCCAGGCCATCGCCGAGCTGAGCGAGGGCATCGAACGCGGATGTCGACTGCAGACGCTGCTCGGCGGCACAGGCACGGGCAAGACCTACACCATCGCCCAGACGATCCAGAACCTCCAGAAGCCGACGCTGGTCATCTCGCACAACAAGACATTGGCCGCGCAGCTTTGCAACGAGTTCCGCCAGTTCTTCCCCGACAACGCCGTGCAGTACTTCGTCAGCTACTACGACTACTATCAGCCCGAAGCCTACATTCCGCAGCAGGATCTCTACATTGAGAAGGACGCCTCGATCAACGACGAGATCGATCGCTTAAGACACGCGGCCACGAGCGCGCTATTGGAGCGCCGCGACGTCATCATCGTGGCCAGCGTGTCCTGCATCTACGGCCTGGGGGCGCCCGTCGACTACCAGTCGATGACGCTGACGCTCGAACAAGGGGACGTGCGCGATCGCGACGACGTCCTCCGCCGGTTGGTGGAGTTGCAATACGAGCGCAACGATGTGGGATTCTATCGCGGCACGTTCCGGGTCCGCGGCGACACGATCGAGCTCATTCCCGCCTATCACGAGGACGCACTGCGCATCGAGTTCTTCGGCGACGAGATCGAGAACATCACCGAGCGCGACGCGGTCACGGGGAACAAGATCCGCGACCGTCAGCGCGTGACCGTCTATCCGGCCAGCCACTTCATCGTCCCCGAAGAGCGCATGGAGAAGGCGCTCGTGAGCATCGAGCGCGAGCTGGACGAGCAACTCGACAAGCTCAACGCCGAAAACAAGCTGCTGGAGGCGCAGCGTCTGGAACAGCGCACGAGGTATGATCTGGAGATGATGCAGGAGCTGGGCTACTGCAGCGGCATCGAAAACTATTCGAGGCATCTGGCCGACCGGGAGGCCGGATCGCGACCTTACACGCTGCTCGACTATTTCCCGGACGATTTCTTGATGGTGATCGACGAGTCGCACGTGACGCTGCCCCAGATCCGCGGCATGTACAACGGCGACCGGGCCCGAAAGGAGACGCTCATCAACTACGGCTTTCGGCTGCCGTCGGCGGCGGACAACCGACCGCTGACGTTTGAGGAGTTCGAGCCGCTGATCAACCAGGCCATCTGCATGTCCGCCACGCCTGGGCCTTATGAATACGAGCACAGCGACCAGATCGTGGAGCAGATCGTGCGGCCCACGGGTCTCGTCGATCCGGAGATCGAGGTCCGGCCCGTGGAGGGCCAGATCGACGATCTGTTGGAGGAGATCCGCACGATCGTGGACCGCGGCGAGCGCGTGCTCGTCACGACGCTGACGAAGAAGATGGCCGAGGATTTGACGGACTATCTCGTCGACATCGACGTGAACGCCCGCTATCTGCACTCGGAGATTGAAGCCTTGGAACGGGTCGACCTCCTGCGCGACCTGCGCCTCGGAGAGTTCGACGTGCTCGTGGGCATCAACCTCCTCAGAGAGGGGCTCGATCTCCCGGAGGTCTCGCTCGTGGCGATCCTGGATGCCGACAAAGAGGGGTTTTTGCGCTCGGAGACCTCGCTCATTCAGACGATCGGCCGCGCGGCGCGCAACGTCCAGGGGCGCGTGATCCTCTACGCGGACCAGGTGACGGGATCCATGCAGCGGGCGATCGACGAGACCGAGCGCCGCCGGAGGATTCAACTGGCATTCAACGAGAAGCACGGCATCACGCCCGCGACCATTCAGAAGTCCATCCAGGAGTTCATGCCCGAGCTGCGCCGCGACGAGCCGAAGCCGGCCCCACCCGCTGCCGAGCGCACCGACTCGACGGACTCCCTGTCGCCCGACGAGCTGGCCGATCACATCAAGCAGCTGGAAGAGCAGATGTACACGGCCGCGAAGAATCTCGAATTTGAACGGGCCGCGCAGCTGCGCGACGAGATCCACGAGCTGCGCGGGTTGCTCACAGGCGTCACCGCCTGACCGACCCGCTCGCGCCATGTGGCGCGCGCCCCCCTGTGTTGCAGACGCGCCCGGTTGTGGCGCCCCTTCCCCCGACGTCGCAAGGCGTTGAGCTGCAGCATCCGGACCCGGGTACGTGCCTGGGGCGTGCTATGGGTTGTGGGCCTGGGGCGCTATTCAGGGTCGTTGAGGACGGTGCCCAAGAAGAGCTCGACCGATCGGTCGACGGAGTGATCGGGACGGTAGCCGGGCCGCTCCATGGCCCGCGGCAGGTCGCGGCTGAGATCGAGTTGCCGTTGATCGACGCTATGGAACAGGCCTCGCTCGTCGAGCAATTGGCCAAGATAGAGCTGTTCCGTCTGCCCGGGCGTGGGGATCAGCAGGGCCCGCTTGCCGAGCAACGCCAGCTCCGTGATCGTCGAGTAGCCGGAGCGACAGACGACGAGCTTGCTCCGATTGAGCATCTCCTCCTGGCGCCGGCGGTCGAGATAGCTGCAGACCTCGACCCCTGACGGGGCCGGCGGCGGGTCTTGGCCCGGCTGGCCGAGCGTGACGATGACCCGACGGCCCTCGAGGACGTGCAGCTGCTGGAACACCTTCTCCTGGAGCATCGTCCGTTGGGGCTCCGGCCCGGAGATGGTGATGAACACGTCGACGTCTTGGGGCACGTCCCGCCGGCGGACGCTGGAAAGCAGCCCGATGTAGTGGCGCTTCTCGCGCGGGAAAAAGCGCAGGTTGTGATTCATCTCGCCCGTGAGGCCGCTCTCCACGTCGTCGGGAATGAAGACGCCGCGCACCGGCTTGAGCCAGCGCGCGACGAATCCCTCCATCGTCGCCTCCACGATGGGATCGCGCCACGGCGCGATGTAGCGCAGGCTGTTGGTGATGAAGTAGCTGGGCACCTCCGGGGTCACCAGGCCGAAGCGGTGATCGGAGACGATCAGATCGAACGTGCGTCGCTCGAGAAGCTCGCCCAGTTGGCGCTTTTCGGCCCGCCATGTGGCCAAGATCTGCGGAATGTTGGCGACGGTCTTGGCGTAGTAGCGCCAGGACGAGGAGGCGATCGAGGTGGGAATGTCCGGCCAGTCCAGAAACTCGACGGCGTCGCCCAGCTCGCGCTGAAGGAGCCGTAGCGCGTTGCCGTCGGAGACCACGGTGACGGCGCACCCCTCAGCCAGCAGCGCCCGGATGAGGGCCAGGTCACGCGTGGCGTGGCCCAGGCCCCACGAGCTGGTGCCGAAGAGCACTCGCTTGCCGGTTTGTCGCTGTCGCATAGGCCGCTGTCGCTCTCCCGGATGCCTCACCCTATCATTGAAAGGGACAGTCACGCCGAACGCAACCCTTCCGCCGCAGGGGCCATGCTATGTTATCACAATTCCGTTATGCGCGTCGCCGTCCCACGGGGCCATCCCACACGTCATCCGATGGCCGGCCCGCCTCGCTGTGCGTTGCCCTCAGGCCCGGATCTCCTGGCGCTGGAAGCGGGCGTAGCTGAACGCGAACAACAACAACATGGCGGCGATCATGGCCGTCAATTGGGGCCAGATCAGCACCAGGCTCTGGCCGACCGACAGCGTGGCCTCCATGTCCGCGCGCTGCAGCTGCTGGAACTGCTGCATGCTCGGCTGCACGATGCCGAGCGCCCGCACGTCCGGATTCAGCAACGCCAACACGGATTCGGAATAGAGCGTGTTCGGCGAGATCCGCGACAGCGACATGGACAGCTCCGCCTGGGCCACCTGGCCCTGGGTGGCCGCGCCGGCCACGAGGCCGACGAGCATGCCCCAGAAGACCGTAAAGAACAGCCACACCGCGATGGCCGCCAGCGCCGCCGTGGCCGGCTGGCGGAAGACGATGGAGAAGACCATGGACAGCGCCAGCCAGACGCCGCCGTAGGCGACGGCGGCCACGATGTAGAGCAGGCCGCGAGCGACCACGTCGCCCGTGGGCGGCACGCCGAGCCGGAAGACCGCCAGGCCCATCACGAGCAGCCAGATGGCCACGAGCACCAACGCCAGCGTGAACAGCCCGGCCAGGAACTTGCCGAAGAGCACGGCGTCGCGATAGATCGGTTGGGCCAGCACGCGCGAGAGCGTCCGCCCGTTGAACTCCCCGTTGACCGAATCGAACCCGAGGGCGATGGCAACCAAGGGGATGAGAAAGCCCATGAAGCCGATGAACGCGGGGATCCGCCCCGAGCTTTCCGTCAAGAGCTTCAGATAGAGCATCGGATCGCCGCTGTCGCCGGTGCTGATGTTGGAGATGACCATATAGACCGTTCCGACGGCCGTGATCAGGATCAACGCCTCCAGGATGCGCATGCGGGTGCTGGAGAGGTGATCGGCCAGCTCCTTGGCGAAGACCGCGCGCAGCCCCGTCCAGGGCGAGCCTTGGCGCCCGCTCAGGCGCGGCGATCTGGGCGCATTCGGCGTTGCCTCAGCCATGGGCGGATCCCTCCTTCCGGAAGTACTCGGCGTAGACCTCGTCGAGGCTCGGCTGGCTGATGCCGAGGCCGTGGAGTCGCCCCCCGGCCTCGACGGCCGCTTCGGCCACGTGGGCCCGCAGGTCGTGTTCGGACTCGAGGACATAGCGGCCGTCGTCCGGGTGCTCCAGGCCAAGGACGCCGTCGATCGATCGCAATGACTCGCTCAAGTCGGGGCCGTCGGCCTCCAGGTTGATCCGATACGCTCCGCCCAGGATGTCGCGGGCCAGATCGGGCACGGTTCCCTCTAGGACCATCTCGCCGCGGTGGAACAGCCCGACGCGATCGCAAGTGGCCTGGACCTGATAGAGCAGATGCGAGGAGAGCAGAATGGTGATTCCCTCGTCCTTGAGGCCGTGGATGGTCTCCAGAAAGTCGATCGCGGCCTGGGGGTCGAGCCCGAGCGTCGGCTCGTCCA
>JAHEOA010000061.1 GCA_018609825.1 Candidatus Bipolaricaulota bacterium
ACGCCGACGCCGGAGCCCGAGGAAGCGGCCGCGACGGTTGACGGGTCGGAGGCCGAGGCCGAAACCGAAGCCAAAGCCGAGGCCGAGGCCGAAGCGGCCACGGGCGACGTGGCCGAGGCGGAAGCCGCCTCCGAGCCCACCGACGCGGCGGACGCGGAGCCCCAGACCGCGGAGTCTCCAACCGCGGAGTCCCCGGCCGCGGAGTCCCCGGCCGCGGAGTCCCCGGCCGCGGAGTCCCCGGCCGCGGAGTCCGCAACCGCGGAGTCGACCGATGAGGCCGAGGACGAGGCCGCCGAGCGGGCTGACGCGGGCGAGGAGTCGGGCGAAGAGCCCGACGCTGAAGGCGCCCAGGAAGACGTGGACGAGAACGAGGGCGAGGACGACGCCGAAGCCGTGGTGGCCACCGTGGGGGCCGACAACGACGAGGACGATCACACCGACTACGACGAGGACCAGGAAGGTGACCGCACATGAGCATCACGTCGGACGCGGTCCGTGAGCTGCGCCAGGCCACGGGCGTCGGCATCATGGACTGCAAACGGGCGCTCGAGAAGTCGGACGGCGACTTCGAGCAGGCGAAGAAGATCCTCCGCGAGGAGGGCAAGTCGGAGATGGGCAAGCTGAGCGCCCGGACCGCCGCGGAGGGGCGCGTCGAGTCCTACATTCATCACAACGGCAAAATCGGCGTGCTCGTCGAGGTCAACTGCGAGACCGACTTCACCGCGGCGAACGACGAGTTTCGGCAGTTCGTGAGCAACCTCGCCAAGCACATTGCCGCCGCGTCCCCGCCGCCCCGCTACGTCAACCCCGAGGACGTTCCCGAGCGTGACCTCGAGGAGGAGCGCTCCGTCCTGAAGGCGCAAGCCGAGAAGGAGGACAAGCCGCCCGAGATCGTGGAGAAGATCGTCGAGGGGCGCATGAGCAAGTTCTACGAGGAGAACTGCCTGGTCAAGCAGGCCTACATCCTCGATCCCGACGGCGAGATGACGGTCGAGGACGCCTTGGCGGATCTGACCGCCCAGGTCGGCGAGAAGATCGTGATCAACCGCTTCGCCCGCTTCGTCATCGGCGAGGATGACTAGCCAGCCGCCCGTACCCATGCGACAGCCCGGACCTTCCGAGGACGAAAGCGACCCGACAGCTTGATCCCCCATCATGGCCACTCCGGACGCTGAGGCGGCGTCGCCGCGGATGACGCGCATCCTGCTGAAGCTCTCCGGGGAGGCGTTCCGTCAGGATCCGAGCACGCGGCTCGACGCCGACGCGCTCCGCCAGGTCGTCGACGAACTGGTCGACGCGCGGTCCATGGACGTCGAGGTCGGCGTCGTGGTCGGCGCGGGCAACCTGGTGCGCGGGCGCGAGACCGCGTTTGTCGATCGCGCCACGGCCGATCAGATGGGCATGCTGGCCACGCTCGTCAACGGCCTGGCGCTGCGCGACGCCCTCCGGCAAGCCGCCATTGCGGCCGACGTCTACTCCGCGATCGACACGCCCTGGATCGATTCGATGCGCCCGGACGACGCGCGAGCGACCCTCGACGCGGGCCGGGTGGCCATCTTCGTCGGGGGCACGGGCAACCCCTTCGTCACCACCGACACCGCGGCCGCCGTCCGCGCCGCCGAGGTCCGCGCCGACGCCCTCCTGAAAGCCAGTCCCGTCGACGGCCTCTACACGGGCGATCCCAAGGCGGATCCGGGAGCCGAACGGCTGGGCCGCGTCAGCTACGATCGGGTGATCGGCGAGGAGCTGGGCGCCATGGACCTGGCCGCCATTGCGCTCTGCCGCGAGCAGCGCATCCCCATCGGGATCTACGACCACACGCGGCCGGGCAATCTGGGGAAGATGCTCCGGGGCGAGCCGGTGGGAAGCTGGATCACTCGCGCTCCATAACCGCCGGGACCTCGAAGAACCCGTCCCGCCGACGCGGCGCGTTCGCCAGCGCCTCGTCCCGCGGCACCGACGGTCGCGGCTCGTCCGCGCGCAGGACGTTGTGCCGATCGAGGACGTGCTGGGTGGGCGGCACGTCGCTCGTGTCCAGCGCCTCCAGCGCGCGGAAGTGCGACAGGATGCCGGCGAGCTGATCGCGGTATCCGTCGATCTCCGCGTCGGTGAGCTGCAGCTTGGCCAGCTCGGCGATGCGTCGGACCTCCTCGCGCGTGATCTCGGCCATGCCTGTAGTTTAGCCCATGTTGTCGCCCTCTATCAATCCCGATAGCCTGTTCGCACAACGCGACGAGGAGGTCGACCTATGAGCGAGGTCATCTCGTCAAACGAGGATCGCCATCGGACGGACGATCGCCTGTACGAACGCTTTGGCAGACCGCTCGAAGATGACCATTCGGGTGAGTTCGTGGCCATCAGCAGGGAAGGGGAAACGATCGTCGGGGCCGACGACATCGGGGTCCTTGAACAAGCTCTCCATCGCTTTGGCTCCGGCAACTTTGCGTTCCGCCGTGTCGGAGAAGCGACGCTCGGCAAGTGGCGTCGCTCCGCCCGTGGCTAAGCGCCTTGGCAACCAGTGGTCATTATCCCTACCTCGAGCTCCGGTATTGGGTGCGTCGCCATACCGCGACGGTCTGGGCCTACATTGATACCGGATTCGACGGCTATCTCATCGTGCCGGAACATCTTGGAGATGAATTCGGGGAAGGCGATTATCTTGCCCGTTGGGAGCTTGGCGACGGGTCACTGGTGACTGGCGACGAATACCTTGGTCGAGCGCAACTGACGGACTCCCTGAGCGCATGACAATCCGGGTTTCCTGCCTGGGCAACGAGTACCTGGTGGGCCGCGGCATCGTCGATCATTGGCGAGTGACGCTCGATCATGGCCATTCGGTCCACATTGATCGTTGAAGCAGATCGATGGACAGCCAACGGTCAACGGATAGCTAGCGGATTAGCGGATACACAAACGGCAGCGTCGTGGTCGTTCCGTTCGCTAATCCGTTGGGAATCCGTTGAAAGATCGAGATACTCACTTAAACCCGAGCCAGATCGAACCGCTCGCCGAAGCGTCGCTCGAACTCCGCCAGCAATGGCGTCTCGGGATGCTGGGCCAGCCACGCGTCGGCCTCCTCACGAGCCGCCTGCATCAACGGCAGGTCACGGATCAGGTCGGCGACCTTGAAGGTCGTGTCCAGGCCATGCTGGGAATAGCCCAACAGTTCCCCGGTTCCCCGAATCTTGAGGTCCTCCTCGGCAACGTCGAAGCCGTCGCTCATGTCGCGGAACGCCGCCAGGCGCCGCGCGGCCTCCTCCGTGCGGGCCGTGGCGATGGCGTAACACGACGCCCGCTGGCCACCGCGGCCGATGCGGCCGCGGAGTTGATGGAGCTGGCTCAGCCCGAATCGGTCCGCGTGTTCAATGACCAGAACCGACGCGTCCGGCACGTCGATGCCGACCTCGATGATCGTCGTGCTCACCAGCACGTCCAGCTCCCGATTCTGCAGCTGGGCCATGACGGCCTGGACCTCGTCGGCGCGCATGCGCCCGTGCAACAGCCCCACGCGCAGGTCCGCGAAGTGCGTGGCCTCCAGCTCCTCCTTCATCTCGGTTGCGGACCGCAGGTCGAGGCTCTCGGACTCCTCGATCAGGGGGTAGACGACGTAGCCCTGCGTCCCCTGGGCCAACTCGCGCGCGACCAGCTCGTAGACGTCGGCGCGCTTGTCCTCGGCGATCCAGTACGTCCGAACGTCCTGAGGATGGGGCCGCTCGTCGAGCGCCGAGACGTCGAACTGGCCGTAGACCGTCAGCGTGATCGTGCGCGGGATGGGTGTCGCGCTCATGACCAGCACGTGCGGCGTCTCGCCCTTGGTCTCCAGCTGGGCCCGCTGCATGACGCCGAACCGATGCTGCTCGTCGACCACGGCCAATCCCAGATGCCGGAACGCGACCTCGTCGCCGATGAGCGCGTGCGTGCCGACGACAAGATCGATCTCGCCCGCTTCGATCTGTTTGTGGATCTCGGCCTTCTCGCCCTGGCGCATGCTCCCTAACAACAGTGCCACGCGCATCCCCAGCGGCTCCAACAGCGGCCCCAGGTTGGCATCATGCTGGCGGGCCAGGATCTCCGTCGGCGCCATCAGGGCCGTCTGTGTTCCGGCACACGCCGCAATGTGGGCGGCCCCGGCGGCCACGACCGTCTTGCCCGAGCCGACGTCCCCCTGCAGCAGCCGACTCATGGGATGGCCCGCGGCCAGATCGCGGCGAATTTCCGCGAGGACGCGCTCTTGGGCACGCGTGAGCTTGAACGGCAGCGTCGCCTGGAAGCGGTCGATCGTCTCGTCCGAGGCCGCCAGCACGACGGCGCGCTTCTGTTCCAGATGGGCTTTGCGATGGGCGACCCCGAGCTGGAAGACGAAGAACTCCTCAAACGCCAACGACCGGCGGGCCCGCTCGAACTCGGCCTCATGGGAGGGCTCGTGGATCGCCGGCAGCGCCTCCGCCCGGGTCAACAGCCCGTGTCGCTCGCGGATGGGCTCGGGGACGACGTCGCCGATCGCGTCCCCGTAGCGGGCCAGGTTCGTTCGTATGAGGCGGCTCAGCGTCGCGGGCGTGACGCCCTCGGTGGCGGGATAGATCGGCACCAGCCGTCGGGTCTGGGCGCGCTTGCCCTCGGGCTCCCAGACGGGGTTGCTCATCTGCCAGAGCCCGTACTGGCGCTCGGGTTTTCCGTAGAGCGCGATCCGCTCGCCCTGGGGGATCTGGGACCTCAGCCACGGCTGGTTGAACCAGACGGCGGTGAGCAGCCCCGTCTCGTCCTGGACGGCCACCTTGAGGATCTCCAAGTTCTTGCGGGGATGGAGCACGTCGACCGCCCGGACGCGGCCGACGACCGTGCAGGGCTCCTCGGGCCGCAGTTCCCCGATCTTGCGCACCGTCCGACGGTCCTCGAGCCGCCGCGGCAGGTAGAGCAACAGGTCGTCGATCGTCTCGATGCCGAGCTTGCCCAGCGTCTCGGCGCGACGCTCGCCCACGCCCTTGGCGTAGCGGACCGGGCTGTCCAGGGGCGGGGCATCCGACGAAGCGGCTTCCGATGAGGCGCTCCCGTCGCCTTGCGGGGACCCTCCCCGTGGGGTCCGGTCGTCGGCGCGATCCTCGCTCGACGCCGACGCGGAAGCGGGGGTCGGTGACGATTGGAGGGCCGCCAGCAGATCGTCCAGCTCGTCGAGCACGTCTTGGCGCTCGGCGGGCGAGCGGTCGGCGTAGGCCCGCGCGCGCTCGCGCATCTCGGCCAGCGACCTCGGATCGGCCCCCTGCTCGCGGAGCTCGTCGACCAGGTTGTCGAGGTACGCCTCCAAGCCGCCCATGACGACGGCGTCGCGGCAGCCCTGGTGGCGCTCCAGGCGAACGATCTTGCGGGCTCGGCTGAGCGTCTCGCTTACCTCGGTCATGGCGGATGTCGATCCTCGCGTGTCGGGCCGTTATAATGTCGCCAGATCGGGGCGGCCACGCAAGGACACGCCGGATCCCGATCGGGCCCGATGCGCGACCGGAGGCCGATCATGGCGGCCGTCGACGGCAGACACGATATGGGGAGATCGAGCATGGACCTGACGATTCGGACGTATCCGGACCCCGTCCTGCGCCAGCCGGCCGAGCCGGTGGAGCACGTTGACGATGCGATTCGTGAACTGGGCGACGCCATGGTGGCGACGCTGGTCAAACGGGTCGGCTACGGCCTGGCGGCGCCCCAGGTCGGGGTCGCCAAGCGCGTCATCGTCGTCGACGTTGACGACGATTTCCACGTGCTGGCCAATCCGGAGATCGTCGAGGTGGGCCCTGACAGCGAGGTCTACGCCGAAGGCTGTCTCAGCATTCCGGGCGTCGAGGCCGAGATCGAACGTCCCGGTCGGGCCGTCATCGAGGGCCGGACCATGGACGATCAGCCGGTTCGGATCGAGGCCGACGGGCTGCTCGCTCGGGTCTTCCTGCACGAGATCGACCACCTGAACGGCGTGCTGTTCATCGACCATCTCGGTCGCGTCAAACGACGCCAGGTTTTGAAGGAATACGAAAAGAACCGGAACGAGGAGGCCCCCTCACCGTCCGACAGATCGAACGCCGTGACCGTCTGAACGTCGTCTTCCTCGGCTCGGGGCCGCTCGGGCTGCCGACGCTGAACGCCCTCCATGCCAGCGACGAGATCGCGCTCTCGGCCGTGGTGACGCAGCCGGATCGACCGGCGGGTCGCGGGCTGAAGCTGACGCCGACGCCGATCAAGAATCGGGCGCTCGTGCTGGGGCTGCCGCTTCGCCAGCCCCATCGCGCCGACGACGCCGTGGACGAGCTGGCGGCGCTGGACGCCGACGTCTTCGTCGTGGCGGCCTTCGGGCAGATCCTGTCACGACCCGTGTTGGACGTCCCGCGCATCGCCCCTGTCAATCTCCACGCGTCGCTGTTGCCCAAGTACCGCGGCGCCGCCCCCGTCCACTGGGCGCTGATCAACGGCGAGACCGAGACGGGCGTGACGACGTTCGTCATGACCGAGGGGCTCGACGCCGGGCCGCTCCTGCTGCAACGCTCGCTTGAGATCGATGATCGGGACACTGCGGGGACACTGGAGGCGCGCCTCGGGCAGCTGGGCGCGGACGTCGTCGTGGAGACGCTGCGCGGCCTGCGCGACGAGGCGATCGAGCCCGTCCCCCAAGACGACGGCCGTGCCACGCTCGCGCCCAAGATCCAGAAGTCGCAGGGCGAGATCGACTGGCGCCGGTCGGCCCACGACTTGGCCAACCTCGTCCGTGGGCTCAACCCCTGGCCCGGGGCGTACACGGCCTGGCGCGGCGATCGCCTGAAGGTCCACTTCGCCCAGATCGCCCCGCCGGAGCGCAGCAGCGCTCGGGGCGAGCCGGGCGAGGTCGTGGGCGTCGGCGAACGGGGGCCGTGCGTGCAGACCGGCGATGGGCTCTTGGAGCTGATCGACGTTCAGCCCGCGGGCAAGCAGCCGATGCACGGGCTGGATCTGGTCAACGGGTATCGGTTGGAGGTCGGGGAACAGCTCGGATAGCTCGGCCTGAAGCCGATGGACGCTTTCCCGAACGGACGGGGAACAAATCGCTTGGATCGCCCCTGCTGGTCTACTGGCCGGCCAATGCCTTAACCCGAAATCAGCAATCGCACTCGTCGCCGCACTCGCACTCGGCCTCGGCGCCGGCGTCCGCGTTGTCGCTGCACCCGCAGCCGCCGCCGTCGGCCTCGGCGTTCGGGTTCTGGATGGTGAAGCCGGCGCCTTGGTCGGGATGCTCGACGAAGTCGATCGTGGCGCCGTCCACGAGCGGGAGGCTGTCCGGATCGACGTACACGCTGACGCTCCCTTCGGTGAAGACGGTGTCCTCGGGGCCGTGCTCGGCTTCGGGGAAGAGCCCGTAGGCGGGCCCGGAACAGCCGCAGCCGCCCTTCTGGGCCACCAGACGGAGCCCGTGATCGGTGATGTTCTCCTGCTCCAGGGCGGCGTGCATCATCTCCGCGGCGCGCGTCGTAATCGTGACCATCTGTTCACGCTCCTTTGCGAGTCTCGCTCAAGGGGTCCGACGTCCATCCGATCATTGATCTCGCTCATGTGTACCAACGAAGCAGGAACGAAGCAAGCCCTGGGCATCGCTTGCGTTGGCCAAGGCGCCTGTCAGCGGATAGATAGCGGATGACCGGATAGACTGCGACATCGCCGGACGTGCTCCATCCGATCGTCTGGCTCCGATCCGCTGACCGATCACCGCTGAAAGAACCCTTCATCGTCCGGGGAGATCGCCCGGATATGGCGCGACCATCGGGGATGGCGCTGCGCAAATGCCCGATAGAGCGCGTATGCGGTGTCTCGCACTGAGAAGTGGTTCTCGGGTCGAGAGCGCAGCTCGACGATGTAGGCCAGCTGAGCGGCGTCCATCTTGAACAGCGCCCGCTGGCGATACGCCATGGGCAGCGCGTACTGGCCGACGCCCGGATTCACCGCGTCGATCCGCTCGGCCAGCTGCCCGGCCTCGTCCATCACCGCCGCGTAGTCGCTCGCCAGTCCGGCCTCGTCGATGGCCCGGGGGATATCGTATCCGTAGCTCGGCTGGAACCGCTTGGTCAGTTGGATCATGCGTCGATGCCGATGGAAGTCGCGCCACGCGCCGCAGTCGGTGCTCACGTCGAAGATCAACCCATAGCCCGAACACAGCGCCCGGGGCAACGGGTCGTGTGAGCCCCGATCCGCGTAGACGAGATCCAGGATGCTGCTGCGCTCGCCGTCGGTCATGGCGTCGACGCGTTCCTTGATCCGCGCATACGAGTGGGGCAGATGCTCATAGAGCAACGAGCAGATGGCTTCGGTTTCCGGGTCGTGCGGCTCGATCAGCTGAACGCCGCGGGTGCCGTCGGGTTCACCCAACCCCGTCGCCATCGCATCTGCTGTCTCGGCTAGCGCCTGGCGAAGCTGTTGGCGATAGGCGTTCGGCTCGGCGTACTTGACCAGCGTCGGCGTCGCGGCCGCGTCGAAGCCCGTGACCCGCTTGATCTCATCGAGGATCTCGCGCGCGCGCGCGTTATCCTCCATATGAGTCTCGGCCAGCTCGGCCAGTTCGGCCAGCAGCGGCCGGAGCCGCTCCACCGTCGGGTTGAACGCGGACTCTTCGACGACCGCCGCCTTCAGCTCAGCCCCGATAGCTTGGACTTCCTCCAGCGGGTGCGACAGGAGCTTGACCAGCTGGCGTTCCAGGGTCCGCGCGTTCAGGATGTGGCCGAGCCCCGTCCGGATGCTCATGGGCAGGGCGTAGCGGGCCACGTCGAACGCCCGCGCGTTGAGCGTGCGCTCGTAGGCGTCGTCGGTCATCTCCATTGGCCGCTCGGCCTGATAGCGCGCCATGAAGTCGTCCAGGATCTC
>JAHEOA010000062.1 GCA_018609825.1 Candidatus Bipolaricaulota bacterium
CATCGAGAGCCTTTCCATTGACGAAATTCCCCATCTCGACGAAGTCCTGGCGCAGCGTGACGAAGTCGCCGATCCGGACGCTCTCTTGGACGGTCTCGGCATCCAGGCCGAGGTCGATGAAGAGGTCCTTGATCTCCATGGGCTTTTTGCGCTCTTCCTCGGTAAGCACATGGATCGGCTTGGAGCCGATCACGCCGACGAAGTCCCCAGCGTCGGTGTGAACCACGACGCGTTGCGCCATGAGCACGCGCGGGTCGAACCCGCCGACGGGATCGATGCGCAAGAACCCGGTTTTCTCATCAACGTGGCTGACGAGGAAGCCGATCTCGTCCATGTGGGCCGCGATCATCACTTTCGGGCCGCCGCGGCCTTCCTTGTGGGCGATCACGTTGCCGAGCGCGTCGACGCGCTGCTCGGACACGAGCCCATCGAACTCGTCCTGCACCATCTGGCGGATCGTCTCCTCGCGGCCGGGCACGCCCGCCGCCTCGGAGAGCCGTTTCAGCAGGTCCATTGACATGGGTGAGGTCTCCTCTCGTGGAAGAATGGCGTGATAAGGTGGTTATATCAGGTCGGAAATTCGCTTGTCAATTGGCGTTTCGGGCCGTCGCTCGCAGGAGCCACTGCAGGCCGAGGATCGCGACCAGGCCCAACGCCATGGCGCCGCCGAGGCCCAGGCTGGGCCCGCCGAGCATCGTCAGGGCACTCAGCCCGCCGCCCAGGGCCAGCACGATCCCGAGCACCTGACCGTGACGCGCCAGCATCCGGTCCGTAGCCGTCATTTGCCCGGCCCGAGCCAGTCGCTCGCGCAGGGCGCCCAGGTCCCAGGCGCCCAACGCCGCGAGCGTGCCCACCAGCATCGCACCGGGCATAATCCCTTGCGTCGCGCCGAACGCCGCGACCGCCAGCGTCCCCCCGAACGCCAGGTTGGCCAGCTGGGGCGATGGCCCGCCGTGGCCCAGCGCCCAGATGAGCCCCAGCGTGGCCATGAGGCCGACCGGGAGCCAGACGCCCTCCAGAAGCAGCGCCCCGCCGATCGGGAGGATGGCCAGCGCGATGGCCGCCTGGGCGGCCCGTTCGATCGGCATTGGGGTCACCGTAGTTGCGGCGCGGCCCGCAAGGGGGCCCGCTGCCAAGCGCGATGGACCGCCTGCTCCAGCGGCGTCTCCACGTCCCAGTCGATCACGTGGACCCCGAGCGAGCGCAGTTGGCGCAGCAGGAGTCGCCGCTCCGTGCGCAGCAGTTGGGCGGCCATCTGGAGGGGCTGGGTCGAGCCCAACCGGCGCTGTTCAAACTGGATGGGGTCGGGCGAGACGACGGCCAGGGCATACCCGCGGGCGCGCAGCGCGCGGAGCATGGGGAAGTCGTCCCAGCCCAGCGGGCTGACCAGCACGAGCTGGGATCGGGTGGGAAACAGTCGCGTCGGCAGGTTGTCCAGGTCCGCGAACAGGGGATGATCGCCAAGCCGGGCGTGGGCCAGCGAGCGCAGGATGCGCTCGCGTTGGTATTTCCCGTATCCGGGCGGCGTTCGCTCGATGTGGCGACCGTAGAGCAACAGGCCCACGCGGTGGCCCTCGGCGATCCAGGCCTGGGCGAACGCCGCGCAGGCCTCCACGCTGTGCTCGAACAGCGTCGGGTCGGTGCCGACCCGCTGGCGGGACTGCCGCTCGTCCAGGATCAGCCCGACCTCGGCCATGCGCTCCTGCTCGAACTCCCGGGTGAACAGCTGATCCGGGTGCCGGGCGCTGGCCCGCTCGTGGATCCAACGCTTCGGATCGCCGGGCTGATAGGGGCGGACGCCGTGGAACTCCACGCCCGGTCCGCCTTGACGGGCCGGAATGGGCCCGGCGAAGAGCCGCGTCTGTTGCGGGCGAATCGGCACGCGCCGGAGCCGGCGCAGCGTGGGCAGCACGAGCACCCGCGCAGGCGCGCGATACTCGCGCCGCGTGCGGAAAAGCCCGAACGGGTCGCGCGCCTCGGCCGCCATGCCGGGCAGGTGATGGTCGCCGCGATCGCCCTGCAGCCTGTAGCTCAGCTCGATCCGGTCGTCCGCATCCAGCGCTGTCAGGACGTCCGCGTGCCCGTCGGTCAGCGTCAGCCGCCGGGGAAGCTGATCCCAGAGGTGGACTTCCGCCAGCGGTGGGCCGGCGTTGCGAACGGTCAGATGGATCTCGATGGGGCGATCGGGATGCACGCGATCGGCGCTCTGGTTCCGCTCGACCTCCAGCTCAGGAGGACCGGGCCGCGCCCATAGGGCCACGCCCAGATAGATCACGAGCGGAAGGGCCAGCGCGACGACGCGGCCTTCGAGCGTTGCCAGCCCCACCGCGACGAGCCCGACGATGGCCAGTCCCAACAGCGTGAGCCGCCCCATGGTGCCCCAGTCTGCGACAGGCCCCCGTGGGCGCACAAGCGCTTAGCCGAGAGCTGGCTCTCCTGCTGGTTCAGTCGGCGGACGCATCAGGCGACGCATCCATCGATTCGATCGCCTGCCAGAGTTTGGCGTAGTCGCCTTGGGGATTCCAGAAGAGATACCCATCCAGACCCAACTCACGCACGGCTCGGATCTGTTCGGCGATGTAGGTCACCTGGGCCATCTTCGGCGGTCGATGCCGCTCGAACGCCTGCAGGAACGGTCGCATCGAGAGTCCGCGCTCCAGCCCGAGCGCCAGCTCGTCATGGACGGTCCCGTAGGGATCGTGCCAGTAGCGCTGGCTCTCGTAGTGCGAGGGATAGACCATGGGCGAGAGCGCCTCGGCGTGCGGCATGAGGTCGTCGAGGCTCTGGCCGATGGGATCGACGCGGTTCGGGTTCCAGCGCCGCAGCGTGCGCCCGTAGACGTCGGCGGAGAGATGAATCCCGTCGCCTACGGCTTCGTCGACTTGTTGCAGGAACGACGTGATCGCCCGATAGCGGTCCTCGTAGACGGGCTCGTAGGCCCCGCCGTCGGGATAGCGGATGTAGTCGAACTGGAGCTCGTCGACGCCGGAGGCGGCCACTTCGCGGGCGAGCGCGACGTTGTAGTCGACCACGGTCGCGTTGGTCGGCCGGACCCACGGCGCGATGGGGCTGTCCAGATGGTTGGCCAGCTTCGGGTCGTAGAAGACGACGTGGCGGGCGATTACGTAGATGTCGCGCTCGTTGAGCCAATCGGCAAGCTCACCAAGATCGAAACGGACGCGGCGCGCGCCGATCTCGGCGGCCAGCTCGACGTCGGAGGGATAGGCGACGACGCTGCTGTTGTCCTTGACGTCGATCACCAGCGTGTCCAGGCCATACGCCTTCAGCTGATCGACGTAGCGCTGGAGCCCCTCGCGACTCGCGGCCAGCCCCGAGGTGAGATAGATGCCCCGGCGACCGCGCCAATCGCGTGCCCGCTCGGCGGTCGTTGATGGGGTCGAGGCGGTCAGGCCGTCGGTGGCGACGATCCAGCCCGCCACGTCCTGATCGGTCAGCCCCGTTAGCCCCGTCAGCAACGTCACGGGCACGAGGCCGAGGCCCAGGAGCAGCAGGCCACTGAGCCAGGATAGCCGGCGTCGACGTCGGTGCTGATTGCGATTGCGAGCCATGATGGAGGTCGTCATGGCTAGACATGCGTGGCACCGAGCACTGTAGAGTCACGCCGTCACTGGCTGAAGGCAGCGTGTCCCCCAAGCGTCCGCCCCATGCGACCCGAGCGCCTATCCCGCGTCGACGACGGGCACGGCGACGCCCTTGAGGCAGGTCTGGATGACCTCGTCGGCGGCGTTCTGCACCATCCAGAGGTCGGGCTCCAGCACCAGCCGATGTGCCAGGGCAGGCCCCGCAAACGCCTTGACGTCGTCGGGCAGCACGTACGAGCGTCCCTCCAGAGCCGCCCAGGCGCGGGCGAGCTTCAGCAGCGCCAGGGACCCTCGCGGGCTCGCGCCGACCGTCACCCGAGAGTCGGTGCGGGTCCGGCCCACCAGGTCGACGATGTAGCGCTCGAGGTCGTCGTCGACGTGCACGTCCTCGATCGACGCGCGCAGCGCGAGGAGGTCGTCGCTGCCGAGCATGGGCTCCAGTTGGAAGGCGTCGGTGCGCCGCTCGCGGCGGCGCTGCAGCATCGCCTGCTCCGCCTCGGGCGAGGGATAGCCCACGCCCAGTTTGACCAGGAAGCGGTCCAGTTGGGCCTCGGGCAGCGGGAACGTCCCCTCGTACTCGATGGGGTTCTGCGTGGCGATGACGATGAAGGGCTCCGGCAGGGGGCGCGTCTCGCCCTCCAGCGTGACCTGGCGCTCTTGCATGGCCTCCAGGAGCGCCGCCTGGGTCTTGGGCGATGCGCGGTTGATCTCGTCGGCCAGAACCACGTTGGCGAAGATGGGGCCCTCTTGGAGGACGAAGTTGCCGCTGTGGCGGTCGTAGACGTAGCCGCCGGTGATGTCGCCCGGCAAGAGATCCGGCGTGAACTGGATGCGCTTGAACGCCAGCCCGAGTACGGTGGCGAAGCTGTGCGCGGTCAGCGTCTTGGCCAGGCCGGGATAGTCTTCCAACAGCACGTGGCCGTCGGCCAAGACGGCCGTCAGGAGATGCTCCAAGAGCTCGCGCTTGCCCAGCACCGCCCGCTCGATCTCGGTCAGAATGCTTCGTCCGTGCGTCCCAACGTCAGTCAGGTCGGCCGTCATCGCGATCGAGGTCGCCCCTTTCGCTGGCGTCGCTGTGGTAAGACGGGTCGGTTTGGCGGTCGAGCCAGTCGATGGCCGCGGCGAAGGCGTCCAGGTCGTTCTGGCGCATCAGGCGGAACGCGAACCGGGGCCGCGGCGGATCGTCGGTGAACATGGGCCGAATCGCCTCGGGCAACGGGTCCGGATGTTGGCGCAGTTCCGCCCGAACCCGGTCGGGCGAACGGCGCTGCCGTGACGCCAGGACGCTGCCCGCCAGATCCCGCAGCCGCTGGCGCAACCGACGATGGAAGTAGCCGCCGCGAATGGAGAGTTCGAACCGCTCGGCCAACGCGGCCACCTCGCCCATGGGCACTTCCGTCCGTCGCCGACGCGACGCCGGCTGGTCCTTGATGAGACGTAACCATGGCGCCGCCAGAAGCGCAAGCGCCAAGACCACGAAGACGCCCCAGAGCAGCCCTTGGGGCATCGCTTCCACGAAGAGTCGCGCGTACCAGTAGACGTACAACAGCGGCACGATCAGCGCGTCGCGCAGCACGCCGCCGAAGGCGACCGCGCCGAGCCAGCCGCACGCCAGCACGACGAGGGGCGGAATTACGCGCCGTCTCATACGGGCTCCCCCGCGGTAACGCGCCCCGCGATCTTGGCCAGACAGGCCTCGGCTTCGGCCTCGGCGCGGGCGTCCACGTCGTCGTTGCCGTAGCGGACCCGCTCGAAGAGCCGCGTCAACTCGCGCACCGCCTCGGCGTCCAGCCCGGCGTCCACCAGGCGCCGCTCGAACTCCCGCGGGGTCATCGAGGCGCGCCGGCTCAGCCCATGGGCGCGCTTGACCGATCGCTCCATGTCCCGATAACACCGCAGCACAACATTGGACGGCTCCTGGCCCGACCGGATCGCGTCGAGCGCGGACCCGGCCTGTTGGGCGAGTTGGTCCTCCAGGTCGTCCTCAGGAGCCTGTGTCCCGGCCCGTCCCTGCCACATCCACCAGCCGATCAACCCGATGATCGCGAAGACCAACCCGCTGACGACGAGGACCATCCAGTCCGGCGGCTGGCTGACGAAGGCCGGCGGCTCGACCGAGCGGAGGGCCCCGTCCGCGGGCTGACCGAGCCGGTCGCCCAACGGCGGCTCGCGGGACCCCGGCGAACCCCGATCGCTGGCGAGCTGAACGATGAGATAGAACATGATCAACAGCGAGGCGAACACGGCGAGGTTGCGCAGCAAGACCCGCCGGGCCTTCGGCGACAGCACGAGATAGACGAGCGAAATCGGCAACAGGACCCAGAACACGATCGCCAGCGCCACGCGCATCAGGGTCTCGACCAGCGGCGAATCCGCCGCCGGTGCCGCCGTCGAGCTCTGAGATGGAAAGACCTCCACGTCGGGCAGCGGCCGGCCGCCGCTCAACTCCAGATCGGAAAGCCCGGCCGACAGCGCGGCCAGGGCCAGCGTGGTCAGCCCGATCGCTCCGCCGATGATCCACGATCGCCGTTCCATGTGGCGACTCCTTGCCCTCGACTCTACCATAGGTGTCCAGGCCAGCCACGCCAACGACGTTTGCAAGGACGATACCGCATGCGCTTGAACGACGACGCCGACCGCCACCCGTCCGAGACGGATCCGTCCCCAGAGACGACACGGACGGACACGCCCGGCTTGCGCCATGCGCTCGGGCTCTTCGTCCTCTGGCTCGCGACGCTCTTTCTGGCCGGGCCGATCCTGGCCGAAGTGCTCTCGATGGCCGGCGTGCCCTTCCGGCCGGACAGTCAACGCGGCCTGGCCGTCATCATCGCGGTCCAGGGCGGCCTGACCGTGGCGGTGGTCGCCTGGGGCCTGCGGCGCGGGGCCTTCGACGCCGTGGCAACCCTCCGACTCTATCCCTATGGGCAGTGGCTCGTCTACCTGGTGGCCGTCGCGACCCTCTTGGCCCTCGGCATGCTGACGTCGCTGGCGGTGGCCCAGCTGACCCGCTGGCTTCCCGGCCTGCAGCCGGACGCCCTGGCCGACCTCGTCCGGCAGTCGCGCTTCGGCGAGCCCGGCTCGTTCGCCATCTTTGGGGCGGCGATCAGCCTCATCCCCGGGCTGACCGAAGAGCTGCTGCTGCGGGGCTACATCCTGACGGGCTTGCGGGCCGAGCTGGGCCCCGCCGCGGCCGTGGGCAGCGCAGCGGCGCTGTTCGCACTCATGCACATCGAGCCGATCCACATGCTGCTGGTGCTGCCAGCGGGCCTCTTTCTCGGATATCTGGTGGTGCGCACCGGCAGCCTCTATCCGGCCGTCGTGGCGCACGCGGCCAACAACCTCTGGGCGACCGTGGAGTCGGCGCTGTGGCAGGCGGCCCGTCCCGACCTCTCCGCCGAGGAGATCATCACCGGCGCAACGTATTCGCCCGGGATGGTCGTCGTGGCGGTCGGGGTACTGGTCTTGGGGTTCGCGTTCGTCCACCGCCGCACGGAGCCCCCATCCGCCCACAGCCCTCGCTGATCTTGCCCAAGACCTTGGCTAGGCCAGCACCGTCGTGGTGCGGTAGCCGTCGGGCACGCTCCAGCGGCGCAGCAGTTGCAGGCCGGTCATCTCGGCGGCCTCGGGCGTGGCCAGTCGGCTGAGCCAGAGCGCCGTGTGGATCGTCTCCCGGGCCAGTGCCGGGACAAACGCCGCGACCGTCTCGCGGATGGCCCGTTGGGCCTCGTCGTCGACGCCGCGATCGCGCAGCGTCTCGGGGTCCAGATCGAGCACCCGGCGCGGCAACGTCCGGCCGCGCTCCCGGGCCGCGCTCGTCAGCTGCTCCACCGCATGCGGGTAGGCATCGCCCTGGACGAGATCCCGAATTTGGCGCCAGGCGCTCTCCAAGGCCTCGCCCGATGGGCCCAGCGCGCGCCACTCGTCGGTCAGCGTGGGCAGTTGGAGCGTCTCTCGGATCTCCGCGTAGCGTTGGCTCACCGACTCATGGGCATCGTCGGGATGGACGAAGTCGGGACGCGGCATGCCGCGGGGAACGCCCGTGTTCTGTGGCCAGACGATCCGACTGGCCGCGGCCGTCGTCCCCGCGGAGAGCGCTTCCTCCAACGCCGCGGCCGCGAGCAGCGTCTTGGGCGCGACGAAGTGGACCACCCAGAGGGCCTCCCGGAGCCGATCCCGCTCCTCGGCGGGAAGCGACAGGTCGTCGCCGAGCGCCTCGACCCGCTCAACCGCCGAGGCCCTCAGCTCGTCGGCCGCTCGGACGTAGTAGATCGTCAGCGTCGGCTCCAGCGACCTCCACATTTGCGGGAAGAACGTCGCGTGGGTGGCGAGCGTGCGGAACAGCGACGGCACGTAGGTGACGCACAGCGTCGACTTGATCCCCTCGTAGATCGCTCCGACCGTCTCGTCGGCCTGGTCCTCAAGAATCTCATGTCTGCTCATCGTGGGAAAACCTCGCTGATCTGTCGGAATGGTCGACGACTAATCGATAGCGGCTTGCAGCGCCTGGACGCCGCCGCCGATGCCGTCGGGATGCTTGAATATCGCCGACGCCGCCACCAGGACATTCGCGCCCGCGGCCATGGCCTGGGCTGCCGTGTCGGGGTTGACCCCCCCGTCGACCTCGACCTCACAGGAGCGATTCCGGGTCTGCAGCGTCTGGCCCAGCCGTTCGATCTTCGGCACGACGCTCGGGAGAAACGCCTGACCGGCGTAGCCGGGATTGACCGTCATTACCAAGCCCAGGTCGATCTCCTCGAGGATGGCGTCCAGGGCATGGACCGGCGTGGCGGGGTTGATCGCCACCCCCGCTTGGGCGCCTCGCGCGTGAATGGCCTCCACCAGACGATGCAGATGGGGCGCGACCTCCTGGTGGACGATCAGGCTGTCGGCGCCGGCATCGACAAACGGGTCAATGTGATCGCCCGGTTGCTCGACCATGAGATGGACCTCGATGGGCAGCTCGCAGGCGCGACGGATGGCCTCGACGATCAGTGGGCCCATGGTGATCGGGGGCACGAAGTGCCCGTCCATGACGTCGACGTGGATCCGATCGACGCCGGCCGCTTCCAACTCGGCCAGCTGGTCGCCGAGCCGCGCAAAGTCCGCGGACAGGATCGACGGCGCGATCCGGGCTGAGCTAGTCGTCATGGTCCTCGAGGATCTCGTGGATGCGGCCGGTCAGCTCCAGCGCCTCCTCGCGCGGGCGCTGCCAGACGTTTCGTCCCGCAATCAGTCCGGTCGCGCCGGCCTCCATGCCCATGCGGACGTTGGCCAGAAACGCCTCGTCGCCCTTGTAGCCGCCGCCAGAGAAGATGACGAGCGCCCGCTGCGCGGCGTCGACGACGCGCTCGATCTTGCTCGCTGGTTCGAGATCTTCCAGATCGTCGTAGGGCGCCGGGTAGTCGGCGTCCGGCTTGCGCGGCGTGGGAACGTTGACCTTGACGACGTCGGCTCCCAGTTCCATGGCGAGCCGAGCGCCGTATTCGACCATGTAGAGCGAGTCGCGCCCGCCCTTGGCCTCGACGTCGCGGCCGCGCGGATAGGCCCAGACGACCAGCGGCAGTCCGAAGCGATCGCAGTCGTGCCGGATCTTGGCGAGCTGGGGGAAGTCGCGATCCTGACTGGGCGAGCCGACGTAGAGCGTGTAGCCGATGGCGTCGGCCCCGATCCGCACGGCGTCCTCGACGCTGGCGTCCACGGCCGAGAACGCTTCGTCGTCCGGCGGCACGTTCGTCTTGCCGCTCACCTTGACGATCAGCGGGATCTCGCCCGCGTAGTCGGGGAAGTATCGAGCCGCGATGCCGTAGTGCGTGGCGATGGCGGAACAGTCGGCGTCGATGGCCAACTCAAACAGATGGGCCGGGTCGGCGCTCTGGGGGTTGCGGGTGAAGTCGATCGGCCCGTGCTCGATGCCGTGGTCGTAGGGCAGCACCAACAGCGTCCCGTTGCCGGGCCCGTAGGTGTAGAGCATCCGGGCCAACCGGGCCTCCTTGCCCGGCGGCAACGCCAGGTCATCCAAGTGGATTCGGTCTGCCATCGGGTCGCCTCCCAGGGGCATCAGGCTCTGTCGCGACGAGTCTAAGGGATCGGTCGCAAGGGGGCAATCGCAACCGTCAGACGGGGGCGCGTTCGGCCGCGTAGCGCGCGGCCCCGCGCAGCGGCGTCCGCGGATTCAGCAGCACGTGCACGGGGATCTCGTCCATGAGTTGGCGATAGCGGCCCTTGTCCCGGAACGCCTCCATGAAGCGCCCGTCTCGGAGTGGCTCGAGGATCTTGGGGGCGATGCCGCCGCCGACGTAGAGCCCGCTCAATGATAAGTTCTTGAGCGCCAGGTTGCCGGCTTCGGCGCCGTAGATCGCGACGAAGATCTCCAGCGCCCGTCGGCACAGATCCGAGCGTCCGTCTTGCCCGGCCTCGGAGATCACGGCCGCCGGATCCGCCGCGCCCTGCAGCGCGTCCCTCAGCCAGGCCGGCTCCGCCCCGCGCTCGGTGTCGCGGAGAAAGCGATAGATGCGCAGGATCCCCGATCCCGACACGACCCGCTCGTAGCTCACGCGGTCGAACTCGGTCCAGAGATACTCCAGAAGCTCGACCTCCAGCGGATTCCGCGGCGCGAAGTCCGCGTGGCCGCCCTCGGACGCCGACGGGTGATAGTGGGACCGATCCCAGAAGAGCTGGGCTTCGCCCAAGCCCGTGCCGGCCGCGATGAGGGCGGCATTGCCCGTCCGGTTTTCACCCGTCTGCAGGGTGACGAGGTCGCCATCGTCGAGCGTCCCGATGCCGTAGGCCATGGCCTCCAGGTCGTTGAGCAGCGTCACCTCGACGCCGTCGAGCAGCTCCTGGAGCCGATCGGCGTCGATCGTCCAGGCGAGGTTCGTCATGTGGACGCGGCGCCCCGTCAGCGGTGCCGCGACGCCGAACCCGGCTCCCTCGATGGCCTCATGCGCGGTCGCCTCGCCCAGGAATGCGCGGATGACGGATTCGAAATCGGCGAACTGAGCGTTCTCGAATCGCCGACGACGGACCAGCTCCAGCGACGTCCCTTGGGCGCGAAACGTCGCCAGCACGCTCTTTGTGCCGCCGACGTCGCCGGCCAGAATCACCGTATCCACGGACAAGCGGTCATGGACAGGAATCGACGGAGGACCGTGGGGAGCGCGGCGCTCACGAGCGGCTCGCTCATGAAAGCCTGCTCACCTCGGACTGCGCATGGATTTCCGTCTCGGCGATGAAGTCGTGCGCCCACCACATCTCGATGTAGGGCGAGCTGTTTTGAGGGCAGCGCAGCGCAATCACCCAGCCTGGAACGGATTCGGTGTCGATGTAGGCTGGAGGGTCTGAGTCAGGGTCTTGCGTGACAGAGTGCCTCCAGAAGTTAATCGCTTCCTGTAGATCCATGCCGGCCTCCCTTGGTTTTTGCCTAGAACTCGGGAACGTCGCAATTCCCGCCTCGTGAAGCAATTCTAGCATCGGGCGTAGCCAAGGTGTCAAGTGCTCGACGTCACCCTAGGGCGCTCACAGCCCGCATGTGTTGTGCCGAAGACACCTCTCGACCCCAGCCACCGAGCACGGGGCGACGCGGCCGTCAGGACTCTGTTGGCCGGTCCTTGCGACGACGTCCGTTGGGTCTGGGCCCGTAAATCCACCGATCGGCCTCGTCGAAGACGTCCTCCAAGGGGCGAGCGTCCTCCGGATGCCAGGTGGCGGTCCCCACCCGGACCGAGATCCGGCAGTCGGGCAATCCGAAGTCGGTCTCGGCCATTCGGGCCTGGATGCGCGACCCCACCCGTTGGGCTTCGGCCTCATCGCTGTCGGGCAGGACGAGGAGGAACTCGTCGCCGCCGTAACGCACGACGACGTCGGCGTCGCGCACGCACCGGCGGAACTGCTCGGTCGCCTGCTGGAGCACATGATCCCCCGCGCGGTGTCCGTGGCGGTCGTTGACCTCATGGAACGCGTTGAAATCCAGTATGACGAGCGAAATCGGGGCTTGAGGGTCGAGTCGATCCTCGGTCTCGCCCCGCAGAAGCTCGTCGAGATACCGGCGGTTGTACGCGCCGGTCAGGGGATCTTGGACCGCGATCTGCCTGAGGCGATGCTGCTGGCGCAGGTGGCTGATGGCCACCGCCAGTTGGCGAGCCAGGGCTTCCAGGAGCTTGACGTCATCGTCGGCGAATGCGCCGCGCTCGTGGCATGCCAGGTTGAGCACCCCGAGGACGTCGTCGCGCAGGCGAACCGGCACCGCCAACTCCGATCGCATGACGGCCCCGTCCGGCATGGATCTCGCGTCCTGGGTGACGTCGTTGCTGCAGACGGATTCGCGGTGTTGCGCCGCCCATCCGATGATGCCCTCGCCCGGCTGCAGTCGCTCGCCGAGCTCATAGGGGAACCGGCCGGTGCCCTCCTGGGCCTCGAGAGCCAAACTCCGATCGGCGTCCACGCGGAAGAACGAGACGTAGTCATAGCGGAAGTGGAGCTTGATGATGTCCACGGCCTCCTGAACCACGGCCTCCAGGTCATGGTGCTGAGTCAGGTGGGCGCTCAGCTGATAGATCCCCTGGAGGCGACCCTGGAAGTCGTTCAGCTTGGCCACGTGTCGGGCCCGCTCGATGGCGATGGCGGCCAGACTGGCGAACATCTCGATCGGCTCCAAGGTCTCCTCGGTGGGCGTCTTCTCGTCGATGGGATCGTCCACGGAGATCAGGCCGATCAACTGCTCCTCGTTCATCCACATGGGAATGAAGAGATAGTTCGAGGGATGCCAGCCGCTCTCCCTTGGGCGGGCGTCGACATCGCGATCGTCGGTCAGTCCCGGGTGATGAGCCCATGGACGCCGATCGTGCGGAATGAAGTAGGATCGGCTGAGCCGAAAGTCCTCGTGGAAGATCTTGGCGCGCTCCTCGGGCGGCAGCGGGTTCGACTTGAGTTGGGCTTCCTCCTCGTCCGTGACGCCGAAGCAGGCCACCTGCTCGATGCGCACGTCCTGGACGGATTGCGGCCGAATTGCCCGGTCGTACAGCGACAGCGCGCCCCGCTGAAACGGCGTATGCTGGACGATCGCGCCGATGACGTCGTCGAGGATCTCGCCCACTTGCCGCCCCGCAAGGATCTTCTCCGAGATCTGCAAGAACGACTCGGTCTGCTTGAGCCGTGCCAGTTCCTGATTGAAGCGCGCGCTCGTCGAGCGATCCAAATACTCCTCGACGTCGGCAACCACCCGGAGGAACGCCTGGACCACGTCCCCGTCGAACTGCGTCCCCGTGGCGTTGCGCAGTTCGCGCAGCGCTTCGGATCGGGGCATCGCTCGCCGATAGGGCCGATCCGTGGTCATGGCGTCGTAGGCGTCCACGACGGCGATGACCCGCGCTTCGAGCGAGATCTCCTCGCCCTGCAACCCATGGGGATAGCCCTGGCCGTCGATCCGCTCATGGATCTGCTCAACAACCGCTGCTACGGGTTGGAGGAACGGCTTCCTCTCCAGGAACTCGCGGCCCCACTCCGAGTGGCGTTTCATGATCTGCCATTCCTCGTCGGTCAGCTTGCCCGGCTTCTGCAGGATGGCCTTGGGGACGTTCGCCTTGCCGATGTCATGGAAGTAGGCGGCGTAACTGAGGTTGAAGATCTGTTCGCCGGTCAGCTCCATCTCCTCGCCGACGGCGACGGCCATCTTCTCCAGTCTTCGGCTGTGGCCATCGACGTACTCGTCGGCTTCCACCTGGGTCGCCAGCTCGTGAAACTCCTGGGTCTCCTGGCGCACCTCGTCGAAAGCCGGAGGTGAGGAGAACGACAGCAGCTTGACCGACGTCTGGGTTTCGAAGTGGGACTCCTCTTCCACCAGGTGCCGGACGATGTAGTCGCCCTGCTTGAGCGTGAACGACGTGTGGGCGCCCAGATAGGTCAGCTCGCCCTCCAGGACGTAGATGAACTCGAATCCGGGCCAGTCCTCGGACGAGTCGAGCGAGAACGTCACATGGTCCGGCAGCTGGTGGAGGATAATGTCGGTGGCGCGCCACTTGTCGAGCAACCGGATTTCTGCGTTGCCGCGAACGAAGCGCTCCAAGTACTCGTTGCCCCGGAAGAGGAAGCGCTGCTCGGAGGTCATCTCAGTCCCATGATAAGGCCCGATCCGCGCACGCGTCCACTGCCCGTGGGGATCAAGCCGTCGTCAAGACCCAGTGGGTGTCGCAGCCGGAAGCTCTAAGGGTCCCCGGCCTTGCGCCGCGTGCTTTCGACCGGCAAGCCATGTCGGGATCCATGCGCCAATCGTTGCGCGTCCCCCGGCCCGCGATGCTCGAATCGCCATGGAGGCCCCAACGGGTCGCTGAGGACCGTCGCGGTGGCTCGTGGCATCCTCCCGATGAGGTCCCCGGGTCCTCGAGCCAATATCCACGTCCGCGACAGCGACATCGCGTCAAGCCCCTGGCGAGATCCGAAGGCCGGCGTCCGTTATGGTCCGTTGGTGTCTGTGGGTGGGGTTGGATTAGAATACGCTGGGAGCAAGCTCGATCACATGACCGCCGCCGGGTCCGTTAAGAATGATTAACGGACGCCCTCGCTTTCCGTCCGCGACCAACGGCCGAAATCCAGCAACAAGCCCGGCTGAAGAGCTCTTGCTTCTCAGACGCTCGTATTTGGCTTCCGTCGATTTCGCCAAGGGTGTGCTCGGGGCCGCCATACAGACCGGCTTTACAGCGGTCTCAGCATAAGACAAATGTCCCGAAAACGGCGGACATCCGGAAGGGATGCGAACAGACATCTCCGGGCCGTGTGACGAAGGTTACCGATGTCATCACCGGCTTCTGCTTAGAATCGTCCTAACGCTAAAGGGGGGATACACACCATGGGTCACTCACTCAGGCTGCGACGCGTCGCGCTCGGCGTGATGATCGTCGCGCTTGTCGGCCTTACGTCCCTAGGCTCTGCATATGCGGACGAGTACCAGGACGTCAAGCAGAAGATCACCCAATTGGAATCCCATATCGATGACCTCGAGTCGCTCGTCAAGTCGCTGACGCTTCAGGTCAGCAAGGTCTCCGATGGCGTCATCGAAGACCTGGAAAGCTTTCGACCCAAGCTGAGCAGCACCGAACGAGCGGCCAAGGACAACACCTTCGAGATCAAGAAGCTCAGCGGCACCGTCTCTGAGCTCTCCAATACCGTCGACGGGTTGACCGGCCTGCCCGATCGCGTCCACTCGCTTCAGGGCACGGTCAAGGACCTCAACAACCAGCTGCAGAGCGATGTCGATTCGCTCTCCAACCGGATCGGATCCAACGAGCTGGCGCTCAGTCAGCTCCAGAAGACCGTCGACAAGAACATCACGGTCGTCGAGGACTTCAAGCAGAACGTCGGCAAGCTCTACAGCAAGATCGACGCCACGTCGTCCCAAGTCGAGACGCTGGAAACCAGCACGCAAGCGTTCCAGGGCCAGATCGACGACCTCCAAGGCCGATTGTCGAACGCGGAGCAGGCCATCCAGTCCATCCGATCGACCATGACGTCGCTCGGCGACGAGGCACAGAGCATCCGGGCCGAGTTCGCCCGACTGGAGGCGCTCCAGTCGAAGGTGGCCGAGCTTCAGCAGACCGTCACCCAAGTCGAAAGCCTGTCCAAGACGGTCCAAGATCTGCGGGAGCAGACGGCCAACTTGGCGGATCGTCAGCAGCAGACCTCGGCTCAGACGGCCCAGATGGCCGACCAAGTGAGCCAGCTCCGCGAGCACTTCGAGCAGCTCCAATCGACGACCGGCTCCAATGCCGACCGCATCCAGAAGACGATGGACCGCCTCGACACGATCGAGGCCAAGATGCAAGAGCTCAGTCAACCGCAAGCCCAGTTGTCCGATCAGGTCGATCGGCTCTCCAACAAGATCGCCAACGTCCTGGTAGAGACGCAAAAGAATCGCCAGCAGATCGACCAATTGAACCAACAGCTGGCGGACGCCAAGTCCGAGATCACCCAAGAGGTCTTGGCCGAAGTCCCGAAGCCGCCGAAAGTTCCTGGACCGGACGAGATCCGACTCCAGGTTGAAGAGATCACCGCTCAACAGGTCCAGACGGCCCAGAATCAGGCCGACTCGGCGCAAAGCCTCGCCATTGCGGCGCTGGTCGCCGGGCTGGCCGGGATCGCCGCCTCCTTGCTCTTTTAGCAGGCCGGCGGCTTAGACGTCGCGATCCACCGACCCCTTTGGCGGCATTCTAGGCAGAGCTAGGGGAATCCGGAACGAGGGACGGCCGAGCGCCGTCCCTCGTTCTCTGTCCATGCCTGCTGTCAACGCCAACCATTCTTCTGTCGGCGAGAAACGGGCGAAGGCTGCGGAAGCGTCCGTCTATGACCGGAACAGCTGGCGCGCGATGAAGACGATGTTGGCGGGACGCTCGGCGAGCCGGCGCATGAAGAACGGGTACCACTCGGTCCCGTAGGAGACGTAGACCCGCACGGAGTAGTCGCGCTCGACCAGCTCGCGCTGCAGGTCACGGCGGACGCCGTAGAGCACTTGGAACTCGAACCGATCCGCCGGGACGTCGTGTTGCTGGACGTAGCGCTCGGCCCAGCGGATCAGCTGCTCGTCGTGAGTGGCGATGGCCGCGTAGGCCCCTTGCTCGAGGGCCTCGGACCGCCACAACAGTTGCAACAGCGCCTGGAAGTTCGCGTCGACGTCCCGCTTGTTGGGGAACGCCACCGACGGTGGCTCGGCGTAGGCCCCCTTGCAGACGCGGACGTCGGCCCCCTGACCGATGAGCCGCTCCACGTCGCCCTTGCTGCGGAACAGGTAGGCTTGGATGACGATGCCGACGTTGTCGAAGCCGGCCTCCCGGAGCCGCTCGTAGACGCGCAGCGTGGCGTCGACCGTGCCGGAGCCCTCCATGTCGACGCGGACGAAGTTGCCCAGCTCGTGGGCGCGCTCGGCAACCGTCCGAATGGCTTCGAAGCAGACGTCCTCGCCCAGTTCAAGGCCCATCTGGTTCGGCTTCACGGAGACGTTGGCGTGGAGGCTTTCCTCGTCGATGCGCTCCAGCAGCTCGACGTACGCGGCCGCGGTCCGATGGGCATCCTCCGTGGCTTCGGTGTGTTCGCCCAGGTGATTGAGCGTGGCGAGCAGGCCCTTGTCGTTCAGTTGCCGGACGGTCCACACGGCCTCCTCGAGCGTTTCCCCCGCCACGAAGCGCCGGGCGACGCGCCGTGAGGGCGGGAACGAGCTGATCCAGCGGCGGGCCAGCTGGCTTGTCGACAGCCGCATAAGCAGATTGCGCAGCATGAAAGCAACAGCTCCAACGATGGGATACCTAGGGAGAGCGCGGGATCGGCCGCACCACGCCCTCGAAGAAGTCGATGTCCAGGACGGCCCAGTCGTCGCCGCCCAGGCCCGTGAAGTGCTTGAACGGCCCGTGGCCCAGCTTGACCCGCATGGGGCCGTCGTCGGTGATCGGCTTGTCGTAGACGGAGTCGGGCGTGACGAGCGCCCGCGTGAACTCGATGGTCGTGCCGGCCTCGTCGGTGCCCCCGGTGCCGGCGGCTTGGAGAATGTCGTCCGTGCCGCCCGCGTCCGCGTCGACGACGTTGCTCGTCGGCCCGTCGCCGTACTGATCTTGGATGGTGAGCTCCCCATCCTGGACGTAGCCGACGATGACGTCGCCGCCCGCGATATAGGGGCCCGAGGTGGCGAATGCGATCTCCGCGCGGCCCGCCAGGGGGCTGTGCAGCCCGATGTGGATCAAGCCCTGCTCGGCCGACGCCTCCGAGGAGGCCGCGCGCCAGGCCAACGTCATGCCGGTCGTCTCGTCCTCGTATACGTAGTCGTATTCGCCCTCAGCCAGCCGTCCATCGACGGCGTACACCGTCGACGATCGCGGCGACAACGTGGTCGTCGACGCGGCGCTGTCGACGGGCGCGCGCTCTTGGAGCGAGAAACCGGCCCAGATCAGCGCGACACTGGCGACCACTAGAACGCCGAAGACCAGGCCGAGGACGACCAGCTTCCGTTGCATAGCTAGAGAAGGTTCTCTTTAAGGCTCACCAGGAACGGTTCCGCGATCTGATTGAGCCCCTCCCGGTCGACGATGAAGATCTTCTGGCCCTCCATGGCGATCAGCCCCCGGTCCTTCATGCGCGAGAGCATGCGGATGGCGGTCTCCGTGGAGATGCCGGCCAGTTCGGCCAGCTCCTGTCGACTCAGCGAGACGCCGATGTCGACCCCCCGCTCGGTCTCCACGCCGTACTGCTTCGCCATCATCAGCAGGAGCCGCGAGAGGCGCTCCAGGCTGCCCTCGTATGAGGCCTCCATCAGCTTGTCCTGGAAGCCCTTGAGCTCGCGGCTCAGCTTCTCGATGAACTGGATGGAGACCTCCGGATGCTCGCGCAGGAGCGTGACAAACGGCGCGCGCTCGATGAAGTGGACCTGGGTGTCCTCGAGGGCTTGGGCGTAGGCCGTGTAGACCTCGCGGTCGAAGAGCGTCTTCTCGCCCAGGACCTCCCCTTGACCCAAGAGCTTGAGGATCTGAATCTTGCCCTTGAGCGAGTGCTTGGCCAGCTTCACCTTGCCCTCGCATATAATGTAGACGCCGAACGCGGGCTCGCCCTCTTGGAAGATGATCTCGCCGCGGGGGAACTCCAGCGTACGTGACATCTCCTGGAGCCGCTTCCGCTCCTTCGGCGAAAGCTGGTTGAACACCCAGGAGCACTCGCCCGTACACGCCGTGCGTTTGGTGTGTGCCATGGGATCAGCCTCCTCCCCCGGAGGCGGCCTCGACCGCCTCGGAGAGTTCCTCGTATCGCCCGATCGCCTGGAAGCGGGTCCGTCGGGCCGCCAGCCTCTCCTCGACGGGGGCGTCGTCCAGTTGGCTCAGGTGCCGACACAGGACCGACTTGAACGATTGCGCGACTTTGTCCGGATCGCGATGGGCGCCGCCAGCGGGTTCCGGGACGATCTCGTCGACCACGCCGAACTCCATGAGGTGATCGGCCGTGATCTTGAGCGCCCGCGCCGCCTCGGGGGCCTTGGCCCGATCGCGCCAGATGATCGCCGCGCAGCCTTCCGGGCTGATGACCGAGTAGATGGCGTTCTCCATCATGAGGACGCGGTCGCCGACGCCGATCCCGAGCGCGCCGCCGCTGCCGCCCTCGCCCAGCACCGTCACGACAATGGGCACGCGGAGCTTGAACATCTCGTAGATGTTCTCGGCCAGCGCCCCCCCGATGTTGCGTTCCTCGGCCCCGATGCCCGGATACGCGCCCGGCGTGTCGACGAGACAGAGCACGGGGAACCCGAATCGCTCGGCCAGTCGCATGGCCCGTCGTGCCTTGCGGTAGCCTTCGGGATGGGGCATGCCGAAGTTGCGGGACCGGTTCTCCTCCGCCGTATGGCCTTTCTGATGGCCAATGACGACCACGGTCCGCTCGCCGAACCGCGCCAACGCCGTCATGATCGCCCGGTCGTCGGCGTACATGCGATCGCCGCGCAGCTCGTAACAGTCGTCGGCCACGCGCTCGAGATAGTCGGTCGTCGAGGGCCGTTTGGGATGGCGCGCCAGCTTGACGACCTCCCAATCTCGATTGGTCTCGGCCTCGGGCTCGCCGTCCGCGAGCTCGTCCTCGCTGAGCGCGCTCAGTTTGGCCTCCAGCCGCTCGATCTCCTCGCTCAGGTCGACCCCGTCCTTGTCGCTGAGGGCCTTGAGCTCCTCAATCGTCTGCCGAATCTCGTCCATGGAGCGATCCTTATCCGCCATGCCGACCTCCCGTTCCGTTGACCCGCTCGGGTTCATCAGCCATCACGAAGAACCGCAGCAGACGGGCGATCTCGCCGGCCATCTCCTCGCGTCGGACGACGGCGTCGACGATGCCGTGCTCGAGCGCAAACCGATCCGTCTGGAAGTCGCTGGGCAGCTCCTGGTTGATCGTCTGTTTGATGACGCGCGGGCCGGCAAACCCGATCAATGCCCCGCGCTCGGCAATGGCAACGTCGCCCAAGTTGGCGATGCTCGCCTCCACGCCGGCGGTCGTCGGATACGTCATCACCGACACGAACGGCACGCCGGCCTCCTCCAGCTCCAGACGGGCGGAGGCCGTCTTGGCCATCTGCATCAGGCTCAGGATGCCTTCCTGCATGCGCGCCCCGCCCGTCGACGAGACCAGGATGTACGGCCGCCGCTCGCGGGCGGCGGTCTTGATCCCGTGGGCGATCTGCTCGCCCATGACGCTGCCCATGCTGCCGCCGATAAACCGAAAATCCATGACGGTGACCACGACCGGAACCCGCTCGAGCTCAGCCGCCCCGACGATGATCTCGTTGGGCAGGCCCGTGGCCTCCTGCGCTTCCTTGAGGCTTTCGGGGTAGGGCTTGCGGCCGACGAACGCCAGGGGATCCTGAGCGGTGATGGGCCGCGAAATGTCCTCGAACGTCCCCTCGTCGACGAGCAGCTTGATCCGTTCGCGAGCCGTCAGAAAGAAGTACTCGCCGCACTTGGGGCATATATTGCGATTGGCCTCCACGCGGCGCTTGTAGACGAGCTGGCCGCAGGCCTTGCACTTGAGCCAGAGCACGTCCTCCTCGCGGCGCTGCTCGTCCAGCTTGACCTTGTAGTAGTGCTTGCCTCGAAAGATCGCCATGCTAGGGGGTCTCCTCCGCCGCCGACGTCGGCACCTTGCCGTCCCGCAGTCGAATGGCGACCTCGGGCGGAATCGATATGCCCAGCGACATGACCATACGGAACGCCTCCTCCACCGTGATGTGATCCAGATACGTGACGTCCCGCTCCGGCATGATGGCCCAGAAGCCGGTAACGGGATTGGGCGGGCTCATCAGGAACACGGAGACAATTTCATCGTCCATCAGCTCTTCGATGCCGGGGACGTGGCGATTGGTGAGGAAGCCGACCATGTAGAGCCCGCGCCGGGGAAACTCCACGAGTACGACCCGCTTGAACGCCATGGACGCGTCGCGTTGGAACACGGCGTCGGTCAGTTGCTTCACAGCGGAGTAGATCTTGCTCAGGATGGGAATGGCCAGCATCAGGCGCTCGAAGTAGTGATAGGCCATCCGACCCACGTACATCCGCGTCAGCAGACCGATCAGGACGATGACGCCGATGGTCAGCAAGAGCCCGATCGCGACGACGGCGCTGTCCGGCATCTCCTGGACGGGGATGAGCCGAACGATGGCGCCGATGATGCCGCCCTGACCGATCCAGCGGGCAATGAGCCCGTAGAGCAGCCAGACGATCCAGAGGGTGAGGCCGAGCGGGAGGATGGCCAGTATCCCGCTGATAAAGAGCGTCCGGAATCGCTTCCACATGTCGTATTCACTGCCAAGGCTGCGACGTCGTATCCGCCTCAGCCTCTGCGCTGCGACCGGAACGACGCTTTTATGCAGTGGTCGTTGAATCTCCGTGACCGACTTTACCAGAGATCCCAGCCCCGAGCAAACGGCTTGTGGCGCGTTTCTTCGCACGTTGACGGGGCTGAGGCGCACCCCCTATAATCGCCCATATCCCACGCGGCATCGACACCCATGCGACGCGTCAACTGGACCATCACCGAAGCCCAGCATCAGGCGCTCAAGCGCCGGGCGCGCGAGACCGGCCTGCCCATATCCGAGCTCGTCCGCCGCGCCCTGGACAAGTACCTCCACCTGGCCGACGAGGCGTCCGGCGACGACGACTCGTCGGCAGGCGGGCCGGAGAGCGAGGTGGCCTCATGAGCGGGTCCGAGCGACGGCCGGCCTTCCACGTCAGTACCGCCGAGGCCATCCGCGCAGGCCGCGTGACCGACGTCTACTTTGCCCGCAGCAAGCAGATCCTCGACGCCAAGGCGATCGACCGACACGTGGTCATGGAGACGCGCGCCCGCAAGCTTCCGGATGGGGATTGGGGCGTCTTCTGCGGTCTGGAGGAGGTCATGGCGCTGTTGGAGGGCCAGCCCGTCGACGTCTGGGCGCTGCCGGAGGGGACGCTGTTCCACGGGGGCGAGCCGACGTTGCTGGTCGCGGCCAACTACCGCTCGTTCTCGGTCTACGAAACCGCTCTGTTGGGGGCGTTGTGTCAAGCCAGCGGCGTCGCCACCAAGGCCGCCCGCTGCGTGACGGCGGCTCAGGGACACCCCGTCTACAGCTTCGGCGCGCGGCGGATGCATCCGGCCATCGCGCCCATGATCGAGCGATCGGCCTACGTGGGCGGCTGCGCCGGCGTGGCCTGCGTGCCGGGGGCCGAGCTCATCGGCGAGGCGGCCGTGGGGACGATCCCGCATGCGCTGGTGCTCGTGTTGGGCGATTCCACCTCGGCGACGCTGGCCTTCGACGAGGTCATCGACCCGAACGTCCCGCGCGTCGCGTTGGTCGACACGTTTGGCGATGAAAAGTTCGAGTCGTTGGAGAACGTCGAGCTGTTGGACTCCAACATCCACGCCGTGCGGCTGGATACGACCTCCTCGCGCCGTGGAGACATGCACGCGATCGCTCGGGAAGTTCGCTGGGAGTTCGACATCCGCGGCTACGAGAACGTCCAGATCTTCGTCTCGGGCGGACTCGACGAGGGCGACATCCCCAAGCTCCTGGACGTCGTCGACGCCTTCGGCGTGGGAACCGCGATCAGCAACGCCTCGGTCGTGGACTTCGCCATGGACATCGTGGAGATCGATGGCGAGCCCGGGGCCAAACGGGGCAAGGAGTCCGGTGCCAAGCAGCTCCATGTCTGTTCGGCGTGCGGCCATCGTGCGGTGACGCTGCTTGCAAGCTCGCCGGATGCCTGTCCCGCGTGCGGTCGCGCGGCGACGCTGGAGCCCCAACTCGTTCGGTATCTGGCGGGCGGCGAACTCGTCCGCGAGCTGCCCGACCCGCAGGCGATCCGCGCTCGCGTGCTCGATCAACTGCCGAGCTCGCTCGACGCCGACGGCTAGGGGGATCGATGATCGGCCGGTTCGCGTTCCGCATGGGCTGGCCCTTACCATTCTGGCGATGCCGCAGATCCGTGACGTCGTCGAGGCCGCGCTCTACGTCGACGACCTGGAGCGTGCGGAGGCGTTCTATCGCGACGTGCTGGGATTGCCGATCGTGGGCAAGAAGACGGGACGGCACGTCTTCTTCCAAGTCGGGGACGGGCTCCTGCTCGTCTTTGACCCGACAGCCAGCCAAGCGGGCGGGGCCGTTCCGCCTCACGGTGCCCATGGGGCCGGTCATGTGGCGCTCGGGATCCACGCCGACGAGCTCGATGCGTGGCGTCGGCGATTGCGGGCTCACGGGGTCAAACTCGAGCAAGAGGTCGACTGGCCGCCCGGCGGAACGTCGCTCTACTTCCGCGATCCGGCCGAGAACTCCATCGAACTGATCACCCCCGGCTGTTGGAACCTCGACTCGGGCTGGTAGCTCACTTGAGTGAACCGTCCGCATCGACGGCTTGACGGAGGCCCGTGCACGTGCTAGGGTTTCTGCCAAGGTTGACCGTGGTGATTTGTGCCCTATTGCGGCCACGTAAAAGAAGCGGCTAAAACGGCACGAGTCTTTCAGGCTCGTTCCCTGCCGACTCTTAGCGCAAAGCTCCATGGTCGCCTCCAGACATCATCCAGGAGGCGATGAACGTGACGACATCTTCCCCTCACAAGCGCGGCCTGCAGGAGCGACTTGAGGACGGCGGCATCGTCTGTGCCGAAGGGTATCTGTTCGAGCTGGAGCGCCGCGGCGTGCTCCAAGCCGGGACGTTCGTGCCGGAGGTCGCTTTGGAACGGCCGGACACGCTCGCCCAGGTCCATCGCGAGTTCGTCTGGGCCGGCTCCGATATCATTGAAGCGTTCACCTACAACGGCCACCGGGAGAAGCTGCGGCTGATCGGCAAGGAGGAGCTGTTGGAGCCGCTCAACCGGGGCGCGCTTCGGGTGGCCAAGCGCGTCGCGGACGAGTTTGCCGACGATCCGCCGTTGGTGGCCGGCAACATCTCCAACACCAACGTCTTCGATCCCGACGACGACGCGTCGAAGCGGGAGGTCCGCGGGATGTTTGAGGAGATGGTCCAGTGGGCCGCCGAGGAGGACGCCGACGTCGTCATCGCGGAGACGTTCTACTACTACGAGGAGGCCAGGCTGGCCTTGGACGTCATCCAAGCATTCGACTTTCCCGCGGTGATCACGTTCGGCCTCATGGCGAACGGGGAGCTTCTCGACGGCTTCACGGTCGAGGAGGCGTGTGCGCGTCTAGAGGACCAGGGCGCCGACGTCGTCGGCATGAACTGCTTCCGCGGTCCGACGACGATGTTGCCCCATCTGAAACGAATCCGCGAGCGCGTCTCCATCCCGGTCGCCGGGCTGCCGGTCCCCTACCGAACGACGGACGAGGCCCCGACGTTCTTCAAGCTCCGTGATGCTGGCTCCAGCGTGTCGCTGTCGGACGACCGCGCGTTTCCGACAGCTTTGGACCCGTTCTACTGCAACCGCTACGAGCTCGCGCAGTTCGCATTGGAAGCGTTCCAGAACGACATCCGCTATCTCGGCGTCTGTTGTGGGGCAGCGCCGATCCACGTTCGCGAGGTGGCCGAGGCGATCGGGCGTCGTCCGTATGCGTCCACCTACTCGCCCGACATGGACAAGCACTTCCTCTATGGAAGCGATGAGACGCTCAAGCCGCACATTCGGGCGGCGCACAGTCGAGCGTAGGCTTTGCGCGGCAATGGACGTAGCGAAGCCGCACGCCATTGAGTAGCGACTCTTGCGGTTCAGCCATTGAGCGGACCCAGTGCCGCCATCGTTACCCCCGAATTCGTGCGACTGAGGCAGCCGCTGTAAGAGCACCGATATCGACAGATCAGCCATGCCACGCGTGGATCATATGCCAGGGTAGCGGCCCGTGTGGTTGCCGATAGACATGGCCCACTTACAGGCCGTCTACTCGATTACTCCGCCGCTCTGTGTGCAACGTCCAGACGCATTGCCCAACCTGAGACCGTCACCCATGGGTGACGGTCTCGAATGGAGCTTGTTCCACGCGTCTTGATGTGATGGAATCCCCAGTCGCGCGGTCAAGGCACCCGACTGACTGCTGCGACTCCAGAGCATAGGTGGCGTCACCCGGTTGCTTGCAATGGGCTTGCTCCGGTTTAGTGGACAGGTAATGGCTTAGCGTCTTGAGCTTATGGACCGCTCCCCAACGTTGGCGAGCGGTCCAGGATCCCTTTCTATCAAGCCTTAGGGCGTCCGCTAAAGCGCGTCAACACCACATTAGCGCACCTTCCGAAAAGTCATTGTGCATCGTTACACCCCCGCTCAGCAAACACAGAACGGAAATGTTCAGCTGTTGAAGAGGAAGAATCTGCCCAAGGCGCGTCCCTGCTCTAGACAAAGCTTCCATCAGCGTGTTACCTTCCGATATGAGGACAGTTTCGTATGCTTATGAGCAGCCGAAGGGGTGAGACGTCTTACGATGCCGCCAGCAGCAACACCATCCGAAACTTCGCTAGGCTGGCTTCAGGGGTGCTGTCTTCCCGAGGTCAATCCCGACGTTGTCACGGTGGTCGTTAGCCCCCGATGACGGGCCAGCGTCACGTTCGTCCTTTCCGTACGGAGTCAACCGGACGGATCACATGGGAAAGCAAAGGGTCAAAGGAGCCATACGTTATGAACGTCCGCAAAGTGCGCAAGCTTGCCCAGAGTTGCCTTGTCATTGGAATCGGGCTTTTGATGGTGTTCATGGTTGGGCTATCTGATTCTCAACTGTTAGCCCAATCGGAATCGCCTGGCCGGGTTTATTGGACGGACTCGTTCACCTCGAAATTGCAGTGGGCCCATCTCGATGGATCCAACGAGGTGACCGATTTGGCCACTGAACGCGACGGACTGGACCTGCCGCACGGAATCGCGTTGAACGACCAGACCGATCAGGTCTTCTGGACGGACCTCGGCACGGGGACGATTTGGCGAAGCGAAGCGGATGGGTCCGACATCCAGCAGATCGTGACGGGTCAGGTTTTCCCGCGTCGCATCGATGTGGCTCCGAACCTGGGCGTGATCTACTGGACCGATTCCGTTCAGGGCAAGATTCAACGCGCCGATCTCGATGGGGCGAACCCGGAAACGGTCTTGAGCGATCTGGTCAACGTCTTCGGCATCGCCGTCGACGAGGACGCGGGGAAAATCTACTGGGCAGATGCCTCGGAAGAGAGGATCGAACGGGCCGATCTGGACGGATCCAACCGAGAGGTCTTCTTGACCTCGGACGACGGCGTTCGACGTCCACTCGGCCTGAATGTGGAAGCCCAGGCTGGTCATGTCTATTGGACCAACGCGGTCGACGGCGAAATCCACCGCGCCGACCTCGACGGATCCAATGCGCAAGTGGTTATGGCGAACGTGCCCTCACCCCAAGACGTGGACATCGATGTCAACAACGGCAAGATCTATTGGGCCAGTTCGGCGACCTTCAACATCCAGCGTGCCAACCTCGACGGCGCCGAGCGCGAGGCGGTGATCGAGGGGCTGTCCCGTCCGCGAGGCGTCGTACTCGGGAACTGATCCATCGTATTCGTGCCCGGGACAGCGCTAATGCCATCCATACTGCTGATCCGGGCATGCCGAGCGCGACCTCGATAGTATGGCGTTGCTGGCTACACTCCCGTGCTCCGGGAAGTACGGCGGCTGTTTCGGCTGTTAGGTCAGCTGCCCCATCTCATAGGCATTCTAGCTCGGGGCTAGTAGCATGGAGGGGAGGTGGACAATGACACACCATGGGCTAAAGCTGTTGCTCGCCTTCGGCCTCGTGGGCCTGGTGGGACTTCTCGGCACAGTGGGCCATTCGCAAGCTCCGGATTGTGCGCGAACCCTGTCGCCGGATCAGTCCCTACAGGCGGCCATCGACGCGGCAGAACGGGGCGAGACGATCTGTTTGCAATCGGGAACTTGGCAGGAGAGCGTCAACATTTCCCGTTCGTTGACGCTGCGAGGCGTCGGCGACACACGAAGCACCATTCAAGGGAATGACGACGGCCCAACCAGCGCAGTGGTCTTTATCCATGGATCCGCGTCCGAGGTGCGAGTTATCATGCTCGAGCGCCTGGAGCTACTCGGGGAAAAGGGCAGAATTCAAGCTGGTGTCCATGTGGCCGGAAGCTCGTTGACCCATTCAGCGGACGTGGTCGTTCAAGACACGCGTATCGCCGAAACCGTTAACGGCATGCGGATCGTTGGTCCCGACGTGACGGCAAGGGTGCAGCATGCCCAGATCGAGAACAACACGGGCGGCATCCATGCCGATCGAGATGTGGAACTTCGCGTCACGGACACCCTCGTGACCAACAACGCCATGAGCGGCATGATCTTAGGGAACGGCACTCGCGCACGCATCGAGCGCTCGATCGTCAGCCATCATTCTTCCTTCACCTCCGGTGAATCGGGCGATGGGATCGGGATCGGTATCAGCGTCGGGCGAGACAGCCAACTCCAACTGATTGACTCAATGGTTCGTGACAATGGCGTCCGAGGTGCCCGTCATGCCGTTCTCAATGCCGGCATTCGCGCGGGACTGCTCTTTATGCCGCAAATCGGCATATCTGAATTGAGCGTGCCAGCCCGCGTTGTGCTGGTTGACAGTCGAGTTCTGGGGAACCGCTCAGGCCTACTGATCGGCAAACAGACGGATCTGCTCATGGCGGGCACTGAGGTCCGCAACAGCCTAGGGTGGGGACTGGCCGGGTTGGCCTCCCCGTGCTTGGACTCACCCCTTCTCCAAGACGTCGACGAACTCCACGGCGAGCTGGAACTTCGCCAGGGAACCGTGTTCAGCCAGAATAACGCCGAGGGACATCTTGACGGCCACGGCAACCCGGGGGTTCATCCGTTCCATGATCTCCCGGATGGCCAGGTCTGTCTGCCCTAGCGACGGCGAAGCGCGAACGTTCGTGCTGACCGCACAGCCCATTCGGACCAGGCACTGCTTCGGGCCAAAACCAAGCCTCTATGGCCTAGGTTGGCGTACGTTGCCAGGACTCGGTCGGAGCCGCCCATCAGCCGATCAGACGGTGATAGGTGGCACCTCGGCCGGTTCGCTCAGCCAGGGGTCGAACTGGGCGGATGAGGTGACGACGTCGCCTTGCCCGGGACCGGCTCCGGAGGGACCGGAGGGATCGCCCCACCAGTTGTCGGTGGCGTCGATGCTCAGGGCCGTGTCCAGGCCGAACTCCGCGTTGTCCACGATGTTGTTGCGGTGGACGACGTTATTGGCCTCGCCGACGACGATTCCGGTCTTGTTGTGACGAACCTCATTGCCTTCGACGGTGATGTTTCGGATGCGAAAGTTGACCCGGATGCCTGCGTCACGGTTGTTGACGCAGTGGCATCCTGCGATCCGCCCGGTGTTGGAGAGATTCCCGACGAGGATGCCGACGCCGGGGAACTCCAAGTCGCCGAGATGGGGCGCACGCCCAGATCGGTTGAACATAAACAGGCTCCCTTCGACATCGACGTTGCCGGATTGGCCTTGATAGAAGCCGACGGCGTTGTCATAGGCCCAACTGTTGGATAGGCGGGCTGCCTCGCAGGACCAGAAGTAATACCCGGAGCTGTCGTTGTTGAACGAGATCATGTTCCGCACGTCGACGCGCTGCGACACCGTCGCCCAGACGCCCTCCAGCGCTTCGGTCACGGTGAACCCCTTCACGGTCACGTCCTCGGTCTGGAACACGTTGATCGCGCCGACGAGGATGTCGTCAATGGCGCGATCGCCGAACTCGAATCGATCGGGGTTCGCTTTGATGATGGTCGATCGGGGTCCAGCTTCGGAAACGATCGTCAGTGGCTTCTCGACGATCAGCGTCTCGTGGAAGATGCCGGGAGCCACGCGAACCGTGCCACCGTCGACCGCACGATCGATCGCGCTCTGGATGGACTCATCCGACGCCACGCGGATCTCCGAAGAACTCTCCCTCGCCTGCAAGGGCCAAGCAATCGACAAACTCAGGGCAGCGAGGCCGCAATGCTGCAAAAAGGTGCGACGAGTGAGACGAGTGCCTTGACGCATCGGAATCCCTTTCTTTCGCAGATCGCTATGGTCGATCACCCGTTAGCCGGTATCCAGTCAGGAAATGGGAAAAGGGGGCCGAGGATCGGCCCCCTTTTCGCTTAGACGACTGTGTCTAGTTGATTGAAGACGTCGTTTACATGCCGCTCGCGGCGCCACGGGCGGCGTTGAGCCACTCGTCGACCGTGTCGCGGTTGTCCTCGATCCACTGAGCGGCAAGTTCGGCAGGGTCGGCGTCCTCGTTCTGAATGGCCGCCGTCGCCTCGTTCACCCACGCCAGAGGCAAGCGGACCTGCTTGAACAGCTCCTCGGCCGCTGGGTTGTTGCTCAGGAAGTCGTTGTTGGCTACGACGTTGATGTCCGCGGCGACGAAGCCGAGGTAGGTCGGGTCGGTCGCGGCGGCGTCGCCGAGGCCCTCAGCGATGACGGCGTCCTTGCTAAGCTCCTCCTGGGACGGCGCAAGCTGCAGCTCGTCCCGGTTTTCAACGACGCTGACCCATTTGACCTGATCGCCCGGCGTCAGCTCCACCGTGGTGAAGTTCGGCGTCCAGGTGTAGTACAGCGCGGGCTGGTCGTTCTGGATGCGGGCCTGGGCCGTGGAGAAGTTGGCCGGGTACGAGGCCGTGACGTGGTTGAACGTCTCGCTGAAGCCCTCGTACATCTCCATGTGGGAGGAGATGACGCCGTGGCAGCCCCAGCCCGGCGGGCAGCCGAAGATGTCGGCCTTGCCGTCGCCGTTCTCGTCGAAGGCCTGCTTGAGCTCGTCGTTGCCGATAAAGTCCTGCAACGAGGTGATCTCGTACTCCTCGATCGAGGCGCTGTCGATCAGGTAGCCCTGCAGTCCGCAGTTCGGGCAGTGCGGGTCGAAGATCGTTGTGCTTTCAACGAACGAATCCCGGCCACCCGGTAGTTGTGGGTTGTGCAGCGGGAACCAGCCGTTAGCCCAGAAGTCCAGGTCGCCCAGCTCGATGGCCTGATAGGCCAAGCCGTTCGAGGAGAACTGCTGGATCTGCACCTCAGCCCCGAGCTCCTCAAGCATCGCAGCGAAGGCGTTCGTAACCGGCGCTGCGCTGGTCCAGCTGGCGTTGGCCTGTTCGATAAAGACCCCATCCAGGGGCTGATCGTCCTGGCTGACGCCGGTCGACGTCACGAGCGCCAAGCCGGTCACCGCAATCAACAGACTGAGCGCGACCGCACGTGTAAGTGTCTTCATTCTTATGACTCAACCTCCTGTAGTTGAGAGTTTGGTGTGATGGGCCCTATCCCTCTCGATAGAGCACCGTGATGAACCTACCCATGTTGGGCGTTTGGGCGTCACATGGCGGTGCACCCTCCTTATTCTGATGCTTTTACCTGAGCCGCTTACAGCGCGGCTTGATTGCGACACTTTAGGAACTCTGATGGGCGCCAGGGCCCTTTTCAGCCAGTCCTTGCGTCACGCGATCCAAAATCATCGCCATGAGCACGATGCCGACACCACCCAAGGTGGCAAGGCCGACGTTGACCGTGTTGATTCCAATGAACACCTGTTGTCCCAGACCGCGTGCGCCAATCAACGAGGCGATCACGACCATGGACAGGGCCAACATAATGGTCTGGTTGAGGCCGGCCATGATGGTCGGCAAGGCCAGCGGAATCTGAACCTTGGTTAGGATATCGCGAGGGGCTGAGCCGAAGGCGACGGCCGCCTCGATGACTTCCTTGTCGACCTGCCGAATGCCCAAGTTGGTCAAGCGGATCATGGGCGGAAGTGAGAAGACGATGGTGACGATGACGCCGGGCACGTTGCCGATGCTGAACAGAATCACCACCGGCACGAGATACACAAACGCCGGGGTCGTCTGCATGATGTCAAGGATGGGCCGAATGGATGCCGCGAACCCGTCCTTCCTCGCTGCCAGGATGCCTAGAGGAACGCCGACCACAAAGTTGAAGGCCACCGCGCTGATCACCATGGAGAGGGTGATGAGGAAGTCATCCCATAATCCGAGGAAGCCGACGGCCAACTGAGCTAGAAACGTGAAAATGCCGACGCCTCGGCCGGCCGCCCAGAAGGCGAGCGCGGTCAGGATGACGACCAGGACGATCGGCGGAACGAACAGAAGCGAGTCCTGGATGCCGGTCAACAGCTGACGGACCGGCCACGCCAGGATGTCTTTGAAGAAGAAGCGATACTGGGTAATCCAGTCCACCGCGGCGGAAACCCATTGATCAAGCGGGATCTCGAACATGTCAAATACGTCGAGCACGGCCACTAGTCGAACCATCGATTCACCTCAATGACGTAGAGTTCCTCAACCGCCGTCGCCCGGTTCACTGGCCACCCTCATGCTCAGGTTCCTCGGTCTGAGTCGCCGTGATGGTTCGTCCGGTGCCATCGGCGGAGGCTTCGGCATCCGTCACGGCCTGCTCGGATTCCTCATCGAGCGGCGAGCCGCTCGGCCCGGTCTTCTCTAGGATGCCCGTGATGAGTTCGCGCTCGCCGATGACGCCGATCAGTTTGTCCCGCTTATCCAACACGACGACCGGCAGCCGCGAGAACCCGCGACCGCGCAGAATGTTACGGATGACGTTCGATTCGCGGACGGTGAGGCCAATGTCTTGGTGCCGATGCCAGGGGGTTTCATGTTCGGTCAGCACATCGTGCAGCTTGCGGACCTCGATCGGCTGATCGTCGATTCGCATCTCTTGGAACCGGCCCTCCCGATCGACCTTGTAGTGGATGTTGGCACGGCCGTCGCGCGTGTAGACCTTGCCGTCCTCTTCGTCGCGAACGACACTCATGCGCTCGTGATCGAGCGGAAGCGCCAAAGTGCCCGCGGTAAGGACGCCCGTCGGATCGGCGTTATCCACGAAGTTGGCGACGTACTCGGTCTTGGGATTGACGAGGATCTCTTCGGGCGTGCCGATCTGCACGATGACGCCGGCGTCCATAATGGCGATGCGATGGCCGAGCCGCATGGCCTCGTCCAGGTCGTGGGTGATGAACAGCACGGTCTTTTCTAGCTCGTCCAGGATTTTAAGAAGCTCGTCCTGCATGTTGACCTTAATGAGCGGGTCGAGGGCGCTGAAGGGCTCGTCCATGAGCATGACCTCGGACTGAGCAGCTAGACCGCGCGCCAATCCAACGCGCTGTTGCATGCCGCCGGAGAGCTCATTGGGCATGGCATTGCCCCAGCCGCCGAGGCCGACGAGCTCCAGCATCTCCTCCGAGACCTGGTTCTGCTTCCCTTCGTCCTCGCCTTGGATCTCGAGGCCGTACTTTACGTTGTCGAGCACGGTGCGGTGAGGAAACAGCCCGAAGTGCTGGAAGACCATGCTCATGTGATTCGTTCGCAGGTCACGCAGCGTCCTTTCCTCGGCCGATGTGATTTCGACGGACTGGCCGTTGGGCGGCTCAAAGAAGACCTTGCCTGCTGTCGGCTCGATCAGCCGGTTGATGCAACGGATCAGCGTCGACTTGCCGCTTCCCGACAGGCCCATAATGCAGAACACTTCGCCGGCGTCTAGCTCGAAGCTGGCGTCGTTGACGCCGACGACGTTTCCGCTTTCCTCCCGAACCTCGGCCTTGGTTTTGCCTTGCTCGACCAGTTTGAGGCCCTCTTGCGGCGACGGCCCGAATATCTTGAAGACCCCTTCAGCCCTTATCACGACGACTCCTCTCCTACCGATAAGTTTTGGGTGGCATCCATGCCGGGGATTGATGCGCGAGCCCGACCCGGCCCGTGGCTTAAGGCTCTAACATCGCCGGCATGCTTGAAGACTGGTTGGACTTTTAACATCAAAAGGAACATGTTGATTGGTGGGCATTATAGCCGAGTTGGCCCAGCTTGTCAAACGCTCCCCTTCCTTCGAGGTCGTTGCCAATCCCTGGTTACGCCGACTCTTCTAACAACAAGCCCGCCTTCTGTCTTGACATCCAACACGGCAGGTGTTAGACTTTCGGTCCGCCATGAAGCCAACGTCGGGGGATGTCACCATCGAGCGAGAGATCACGGACCAGGTCGTTTCCCTCCGTGCTCGCCTCCATTCGACCGTCAAGAAGCGACGCGAGATCGAAGGCCGCATCCGCAAGCTCCGTTCCAAGCTCCGCGCCGAGGAGGCGCGCCTGGAAAGCGAAGAGGAGCGCGAAGAGGCCCTCAAGACCGCACTCAAGATGGCCGAACTGGCGCTCAACTTGGCCTCCGGCGAGACGACGACGGACAACCTCTCGTCGTTGGAGGCCTTGGAGCAAGACACGGACTGGGAGGACATGACGATCGCGCATGCCTGCCAACACGTCCTCCGCGAGAACTATAACCGACCTATGACCAATCGCGAACTGCAAGCCGCCCTGCAGTCCAAGGGCAAGGACGTGCCGCTCGGCTCCATTCCGACGACGTTGGAACGCTACCGCGAGCTGTTCCGGAAGGAGAAGCGCGGCCACGTCATCTACTGGAGCCTCCACGCCGACGAGCCCCAACCGATCGAGTCGGAGAACTGAGCGCCCACGCACCCTCACGCGCGGGCCCAAGCGATCGCCGATCACCGATCGCCAAACGGGGATTGCCAAACGGCGATTGCCGTCTGACGACTGAGCAACGCAGGCGACGCGTCGCGGTGTTGGAGCTTAGGACAGGGCGTTGGCGCCCGCCTCGGCCACGGCGTGATCATCCTCAACGGTGCTGCCCGAGACGCCGATGCCGCCGATGATATGGCCCTGGGCGTCGGTCAAGGGCACGCCGCCCGGAAACGTGATCAGCCCGTCGTTGGAGTGTTCGATGGCGTAGAGCGACTCGCCCGGCTGGGAGAGCTTGCCGATCTCGCCCGTGTTCATGTCGAACAGGCGCGCCGTCCGAGCTTTCTTGATGGCGATGTCGATGGAGCCCAGCCAGGCGCCGTCCATGCGCGTAAACGCCTTCAGGTTGGCGCCGACATCGACGACGGCCACGTTCATGGCCACGCCGAGTTCCTCCGACTTGCGCAGGGCGGCCTGCAGCGCTGCCTCAGCCCGTTGGCGGGTGATGTCACTCATCTGTGATGACGCCTCCTTGTGAGATGTCAATGACGACGACCGTGGCCGGAGTGTAGACTCTCGCCATTGCGCGGATCAACCGGGCTGGCGTTGCACCGCGCCGAGCCCGACGCTACCGTGACGGCCATGCGAGGTGAGCGATCATGAGCGCCCTGACCCAGGAGACGTGCGAGGCCTGTCGGGCCGACGCGCCCCAGGTGACCGACGCGGAGATCGAGCAGCTGAAGCCGCAGGTCCCCGAGTGGGACCTTCTGGAGCGCGACGACGTCCGCCAACTGGAGCGGGCGTTCAAGGTCAAGAACTTCCAACAGGCATTGGATTTCACGAACCGCGTGGGCGAACTGGCAGAGGCACAAGGCCACCATCCGGCGCTGTTGACCGAGTGGGGCCGCGTCACCGTGACGTGGTGGACGCACAAGATCGGCGGGCTTCACCGCAACGACTTCGTCATGGCCGCCAAGACCGACGAGATCTATCAGAGCGAGTTCGCCTCATGACGGTCACGGACACGCTCCAGCGACCCCTGCGCGACCTGCGCATCTCGGTCACGGATCGGTGCAACTTCCGCTGTGTGTATTGCATGCCGAAGGAGATCTTCGGCCCGGACTTCGCGTTCCTGCCGCGCGAGGAGATCCTCAGTTTCGAGGAGATCGAGCGCCTCACGCGCATCTTCGTCGACCTCGGCGTCCGTAAGCTGCGCATCACCGGCGGCGAGCCCACCGTGCGTCACGAGCTCGAGAAGCTCATCGGGATGCTGGCGGGCATCGACGGGGTCGAGGACATCGCCATGACGACCAACGCCGTCCTGTTGCCGTTCAAGGCCGAAGACCTCAAACAGGCTGGACTGGGTCGGATCACGATCAGCCTCGACGCCATCGAGGACGACACGTTCGGCTCGGTCAACGGCGTCGGCTTCCCCGTATCGCGGGTGTTGGAGGGGATTGACGCCGCCGAATCCGTCGGGCTGAGCCCGATCAAGATCAACATGGTCGTCAAGCGCGGCATGAACGACCATCAGATTCTTCCCATGGCGGATCACTTCCGTGGTTCAGGCCACATTCTGCGGTTTATCGAGTTCATGGACGTGGGCAACACGAACGGCTGGCGGCTGGACGACGTCGTCTCGGCCAAGGAGATCGTCCAGACCATCCACGAGCAGTGGCCCATCGAGCCGTTGGTGCCCAACTACCCGGGCGAGGTCGCCAATCGGTATCGCTACGTCGACGGCGCCGGGGAGATCGGCATCATCGGCTCGGTTACGCAGCCGTTCTGTCGGACCTGCACGCGGGCGCGGCTGACGGCCGACGGCGAGCTGTTTACGTGCCTGTTTGGCGCGCAGGGTCGCGACATGAAGGCCCTGCTGCGGAGGGGGGCGTCCGATAAGGAGATCCAGGCCGAGTTGACGGGCGTCTGGCGCCGTCGGGGCGATCGGTATTCGGAGCTCCGCACGGAGGAGACCGCGGAACTGACGCCGAAGGCCGAAATGTCGCGTCTGGGCGGCTGAGGGGGTCAGTCCGAGGCGATCGACTCGCCGACGTCGGCCTCGGCCCGAACGCCGCGGGCGATTCGCGCGCCGCCCGCATAGATGTTGTAGCGCCCGTTCCGCACGAAGCCGAGCAGCGTCATCCCGAACTCCCGGGCCAAGTCGACCGCCAAGCTCGACGGGGCCCCGACGGCCGCGACCATCGGAATCCCGGCCACAAGCGCCTTCTGCATGATCTCGAAGCTCGACCGGCCGCTGACCATCAACAGATAGTCGTTCAAGGGCAGCTCGTCGGCCAGGAGCTTCTCGCCGACCACCTTGTCGACGGCGTTGTGGCGGCCCACGTCCTCCCGGAGGCTGAGCAACGCGCCGTCGGCGTCGAACAGCCCGGCGGCGTGAATCCCGCCCGTGGCCTGGAAGACCGACTGGTCGCCGCGGAGCTGGTCGTTGAGCGAGTGGACGGTGTCCATGGACATGACGGGATGCCCCTTGGGCAGGAGGGGGCAGCGTTGGGTCTCGATGGCTTCGAGGGAGGTCTTGCCGCAGACCCCGCAACTGGAGGTCGTGTAGAAGTTGCGCTGCAACAGCTCGGGATCGAAGTGGATCCCGGCCCGCAGCTTGACCGACACGACGTTGTACGCCTGCTCGGCCTTGTCGGTGCCCATGCAGTACGTGACCTCCTCGACGTCATCCGAGGACTCGATCACGCCCTCCGTGTAGAGGAAGCCGACGGCCAGTTCGAAATCGTCGCCCGGCGTGCGCATCGTCACGGACAGGCTGTGCTCGCGCCGCTCGCCGGTCGGCCCGAGGAGATTGAGCCGAATCTCCATGGGCTCCTCGACGGCGAGCGTGTCGCGACGTCGACTCGAACGGTCCTCGCGGACCTTGCGGATCATGAACTGTGAGACGCGGCGCTGTGGCACCATGCGATCACTCGCCCTTCGCGCAGACGTTGTCCGGCATTATACGGCTCATGGCCAGTTCCACAACGCCGATGCGGCGTTGCGGCATGGCCCCGCGCTACACGCGGTTGAGATGGGTGTCCCGGAAGCCACTGGCGTACTTCAGGCCGTAGCCGATCAGGCGATCCAGGCCGATGTGGGCGAGCCAGATGCCGCCGATCGACACGGCCAACGGGGCCGTGGCCAAGAGCCCGGACGCCACGACGATGGCGGGCAAGGTGGTCGTATGGGCCGTGTTGTAGACGACTGCTCCCCAGCGCGGCCCGGCCGCGTAGCCGAGCATGGACAGATCGGGCGCGAGGATCAACACGACGAACAGTAGCCAGCCGTCGTATGTCAACGCATAGCCCAGCACGCCGAGCAGAAGCAGCGCAGCCCCCTCTAACCGGAGCAGGATCGATACGGGCCCGAACGGCGTTCCCATGGCCGAGTGCCCCCTTGTTGAACGTTAACGTTGCGGTCAAGATAGGCCATGGATCCTACGCCGTCCATAACCCCACTCGGCGTTGGAGCTTGGCGGCTGCACCCCCCGATAACTTGACAAACCGTGGCGCGTTCGGGCACCAACGTCCCCATTGGAGGCATGGACCATGGGACTTGGCGAGGACCTGGAGGCGTTTGAGGCGGAGCTCGAAGATCGGTTGGAGACGGCCCGTTTGAAGGATCCGCAGGCGTTGTGGGCGGCGACCGTGCGCCCCTGGTGGGACCTGGCCGCGGAGGTTCTGCAGCGCCAAGGCTACGCCTGCGAGCTCATCGAGATCGAGGCCGGCACTCGCCGAATGCGCGTCTGGAACGACGCGATCGGCTGGCCCGGTGAGGATGCCGCCGAGCTGACCTACGCGTGGGACGCGGTGCGGATCGAGATCACCCAGCGCGTGAGGAGCGCGCAGCAGCCGGTCGAGCACCATTCGGCGGTGCCCATCAGTCGGCTCACCGCGGAGAAGGTCCGCGAGCACCTGCGCGGGTTCGTCAAAGACATCAAGGAGTACGTCGCGACGTTCCCCGAGCCCTGACGCGTGCGCGAGCACTCGCTCGCGGGGCACTTGCCCGCGGCGTTGGCGCCCACGGCCGGCCGTCAGCGTCGTCCCCGCGGCGCCTATGACCGCGGCGACGGCCTATTCGGCGTAGTCCTTGCCGTGGTGCATGGCGCGCTCGCGGGCGCTCGGGTTGACCGACGGCCGGAAGGGGACCTCGCTGACGAGGGCGTCCACGGGCTCGCCCGATTGTTCGGTGTACGCCTCGGGGACCTCGATGCGCAGCACCTGGCCGAGCTCGGTCAGCTCGTACGGCACGAAGCCGAGCCCGATGTTGAGCTCGAGCTCCGGCGAATACCAAGGGGACGTGACGTAGCCCACGCGCGTCCCATCGCGATCCTGGATGAGCCAGAAGTCGTTGGCGTAGTCCATGACCGGCCGCCCGCCGAACTTGAAGCCGACCATCTTGAGCTTGAACGGATAGTCCCCGTTGTCGATCTGCTCGCGCTGGCGTTCCAGGGCCTCCTTGCCGATGTAGTCCCGTTCCTTGCTTCGCGGGACTTGATAGGCCAGGTTGACCTGGAAGGGCGAGGTCTCGAAGTCCATGTCCTGACCCCAGGACAGAATCCCGGCGGCGATGCGGCGATGGTGCGCGGGCGCGATGACGCGCAGCCCGTACTTGGCCCCGACGCCCCGGATCGCGTACCAGACGGCCTCGGCGTTGATCGTGGCGTCGCGGGTGTAGACTTCATACCCCTTCTCGCCGCTGAAGCCGGTCTGGCTGATCAGCACCGAGGCCCCGCCGATCTCGGCCTCCATCAGGCCGTAATAAGGAACCTCGCTGATCGCCTCGCCCACGAGGTCGACCAACAGCGCCTCGGAGAGCGGCCCCTGGATCTGCAAGGGCGCGACGTCGATCTCGGCGATGTCGACGTCCCAGGCCCGGCCCAGGTTGATCCCCTGCAGCCAGAGCATCAGATCCGAGTCCGACAGCGAGAACCAGATCTCGTCCTCGCGCGGGCGCAACAGCACGGGGTCGTTGAGGATGCCGCCCTGCTCGTTGCACAGGATCACGTACTTGCCGCGCATCGGCTGAATGTTATCGGCCCGTCGGGTAATCACGTAGTGGACGAAGGCCTCGGCGTCCGGGCCCTTGACGCGGATCTGGCGTTCCACGGCGACGTTCCAGAGCGTGACCGAGTTGACCAGCGCGTCGTATTCGGCCATGGCGCCGCCATGTTCGGGCCGTACGTAACCGCGCGGGTGATACATGCGGTTGTAGACCGTCGCCCGCCAGGCGCCGGCCTCCACGGAGAGATGCCAGTAGGGGGATTTCCGGACGCGGGTGGACACAAGCATCTCCACGGGGGTCGGGCCGGACTGGCGCAAGTTGATCGGCACCGTGCGATCCGACTGATCGACGCTCGGGACGTTGGGGTGGGCTCGGTACTCGGGGCTCTGTTGATCGATATCAGCCATCAGAGACTCCTCCCTCGTCGCGGTTTTTGTCTGAACCCAGTCATGGTGCGGTCCGGCGTCCGCTGAAGCGCGGGCGCAGGGCTGCCATCGGCTCGGGGCTCGGGCGCCCGTTGGACGACGGACCGGCGTCGGTGCGGCCTGTCGTCGGTGCCGAGGTGCCGAACTCCGGATCGCGGCGGCGGTTTCGCGTCCCCAGGGCCATGGCAGCGCCACTCGCCAGAGCGGACCCGTATCGGGCCCGAATGAACTCGCCCAAAGCGTGCGTCTGATGCACGATATCGCGGCTGGATTGGGCTGAGATGGGGGCAACTATACACCGACGCCCGACCGGTGTCAAGAGCTCCGATGTGGCTGGGTTGACAGAGTGATATTGTCATTCTATATTGGTCCAATCTTGACGGAGGGAAAGGTTGGCCCTTGGGCCAGAGCCACGATAAGCAGCACGTCTACGGCGAGCTGAAGCGCCGGATCGTGCTCATCGAGTACGAGCCGGGCCAGGTCCTGCGCGAGAAGGACCTCATCGACGAGTTCGGCGTCAGCCGCACGCCCATTCGCGAGGCGCTCATTCGCCTGGAGACCGAGGGGCTCGTGCGCATCATTCCCAGCAGCAGCACGATGGTCACCGAGGTCAGCTTCCAGAACCTCAAGGACGTCTTCGAGGTCCGCTCCTATCTGATCCGACTGGCCGGCGAGCTGGCCGCCTCGCGGATCACCGACGACGAGTTGGCGTCCCTGCGATCGATCGTCGACGCCATGGTTCAGGAGAGCGATCCGAAGGGCTTCATGCAGCTGGATCTACGGTTCCACGAGCAGGTCAACCGGGCGACCAAAAACGACGTGCTGGCTCACATGCTGGAGACGCTGCGCAACCAGTCGGTGCGCATCTGGGCGTTTTCCCCAGACATGGCTGACTATTACGGCCGATTGGCCGAGGAACACGGCGCGCTGCTGGACGCGCTCGCCGAGCGCGATGCGGCGCGAAGCGCCGAGCTGTTGGAGAAGCACACGAAGCGGTTTATCGAGCACATTCGGCAACAGTTGTAGGACCGTCGTCAAGTTCAGCCAGCGGCTGAAAGGGCCGGAGGAACGCGAAACGGGAACGGTTATCTCAACTGGAGCGTAAGTCATCTTACCGAATGCTGGATCGTGCTTGCGGTATTCAGGTGGAGAGGGACTTACGCCAATACGCCAAAGGAGGGAATGCATGGCAGATGATCTGCCGAGCCACGCCAACGTCGTCATCATCGGCGCCGGCATCGTCGGCAACAGCGTGGCCTATCACCTGACCGAGATGGGCTGGCGCGACATGGTGATGATCGACAAGGGGCCGTTGCCCAACCCGGGCGGCTCCACGGGCCACGCGTCCAACTTCCTGTTCTGTGTGGACCACGACAAGATCGGCACACAGATGTCGGTGGACAGCCAGCAGCAGTACGAGGCCATGGGCGTCAACCGCACCTGCGGGGGCTTCGAGCTCGCCCGCGCCGACGAGCGCGTCGAGGAGCTCAAGCGCCGCGTCCAGTCCGCCAAGGCCTGGGGCGTGGAGGCCGAGCTCGTCACCCCCAAGGAGGTCAAGTCGAAGTTCCCCTGGATCAACGAAAAGGTCGTCAAGGCCGGCTTCTGGTCCCCGACCGTCAGCGTCGTCGACTCGCTGCAGGCGGGCACGCAGATGCGCGAGCACGCCGTAAACCAGGGTGCGATGCAGACGTTTCCGAACACGGAAGTGACGGGCATGACGACCGAGAACGGGCGCATCCAGAGCGTGGAGACGACGCGCGGCACCGTCAACGCCGAGCACGTATTGATCTGCTGTGGCGTGTGGAGCCCCGAACTGGCCGAGATGGCCGGGGCGCGCATCCCCCTCGAGCCCGTCGTCCACCAGATGATCGATGCCGGGCCCATTCCGCAGTTGGCCGACGCGGAGGGCGAGATCGAGTACCCCATTCTGCGCGACATGAGCACGCTCATGTACGAGCGCCAGGCCGGCAACAATTTGGAGATCGGCTCCTACGCCCATCGCCCGCTGCTGCACGACCCGGAGGACATTCCCTCCATTGACGAAGCCAAGCTGAGCCCCACGGAGATGCCCTTCTCGCACGCGGACTTTGAGCCCCAAATGGAGGACGCGCTTCAGCTGCTGCCGGAGATGCTCGACCACGACAGCGTCGAGATCCAGTACGCCATCGACGGGCTCATCTCCATGGCGCCGGACGGCGGCCTGCTCATCGGGGAACTGCCGGAGGTCAAGGGGCTCTGGACGGGCTCGGCCATCTGGATCAAGGAAGGCCCGGTCACGGGCAAGATCCTCGCCCAGTGGATGACCGACGGCACCCCGGAGTGGGACCCGGAGGGCTTCGACGTGGCGCGCTTTTATCCCTATGCGCGCACCCGCGATCACGTGCGCAAGCGGGCCTACGAGGGCTTCCCCAAGATCTACGGCATCGTCCATCCTCAAGAGCAGTGGCTCAGCTCGCGGCCGCGCCGGGTCAGCCCGTTCTACGAGCAGACCAAGGACCTCGACGCCGTCTTCTTCGAGGCGGCCGGCTGGGAGCGCCCGCACTGGTACGAATCGAATCGGGACCTGCTCAGGGAATACGAGACCCAGGTCTCGGATCGCCCGAACGAGTGGGACCGACGGTGGTGGTCGCCCATCATCAACGCCGAGCACCTGGCCATGCGCGATCGCGTCGCGATGATTGATCTGAGCGCGTTCGCCATCTTCGACGTCACGGGGCCGGGGGCGCTGGACGGGCTGCAGCACATCGCCCTGGCGCAGATGGACAAGCCCGTCGGCAAGGCGATGTACACGTCGTTCCTCGACCACAAGGGCGGCATCAAGGCCGATTTGACCGTCATGCGCCGCGGCGAGACCGACTTTCGCGTCATCAGCGGCGGCGCCGTGGGCAGCATGGACAAGAAGTGGCTGCTCGACCATCTGCCGGACACGGCTCAACTGCACGATCGCACGAACGAGTTCGCCACGATCGGGCTCTGGGGTCCTCACGCGCGCGACGTGTTGGGGGAACTGACCGAGGACGACGTCTCCCACGACGGCTTTCCGTTCGCGACCTGTCAGGACATCACGGTCGCTGGCATTCCCGTCTGGGCCCTGCGCATCTCGTACGTGGGCGAGCTCGGCTGGGAGCTGCACGTCACGATGGATAAGGGGCGCCAGCTCTGGGAAGCGCTCTGGGAGGCCGGTCGGCCGTATGGGGTCATCCCGGCGGGGATCGGCGTCTACGGCACGACGGCCCGTCTGGAGAAGGGCTATCGGCTGCAGGGCCACGAGCTGGAGCTCGACTACAACCCCGTCGAGGCCGGCATCGCCTACCCGAAGGTCAAAAAGCAGGACTTCATCGGCAAGGAGGCCTATCTGGCCGCTCGCGAGGAGGACCCGCCGACGGCCACGATGTGCACCCTCGCCGTCGAAGACCACCGCGAGGGCCATTCCGGCATCGATCGCTACATGCAAGGCGACGAGCCGATTTTGACGACCGATGGCGAGCGGATCGTCGACGGCAAGGGCCGCCCGTCGCACGTCACGACCGCCGGCATGGGCCCGTCCGTCGGCAAGTATCTCTTGATGGGCTATCTGCCGCCCGAGTACGCGAACGAGGGCCAGGATCTGGTCGTGGAGTACTTCGGCGAGCACTATCCGGTGACCGTTGCCGTGGCCGGGCCGACGCCGCTGTTCGACCCGGACAACTCGCGGATGAAGGCGTAACGGGAGGAGCTCATGAACGTTCTGGTCTGTGTGAAACGCGTGCCGGACACCGGCGCGAAAATGGTGCTCACCGACGACGAGCAACGGATCAACACGCGCAACCTCGGTTTCACCATCAGCCCGCACGAGGAGTGCGCCGTCGAGGAGGCCGTGCAGCTGACCGAAACGCACGGCGGCTCGTCGGCGGTGCTGACGCTCGGCCCGTCGGATGCCGAGGAGCAGCTGCGCGAGTCCTTGGCCAAGGGCATCGACGAGGCGGTCCTGCTGGAGGCCGATCAGGAATGGGACCCGCAGGCGACCGCGCGCGCGATCAGCGACGCCGTCCGACAGCGCGAGGCGGACGGCGAGCCGATCGATCTGGTTCTGTTCGGCAACGAGGCCTCCGACACGGCGGACTATCAAGTCCCCGTTCGCGTGGCCAAGGCGCTCGACCGGCCGTGTGCGACGTCCGTCAAGGCGATCGAGGTCGGCGACGGGACGGTCCGCGCCAAGCGCGAGCTCGGCGCGGACTGGGAGGTCTACGAGCTCCAGACGCCGGCGGTATTGGCGGTCATGGAAGGGCTCAACCTCCCGCGGCATCCGTCGCTGCGCGGCACGATGACCGCGAAGAAGAAGCCGATCGACCGACAACAGCCTCAGCCGAGCGAGGCCAAGCTCGAGAAGGTGCGATTGAAACATCCGCCGGAAGAGGGCGGTCAGGTGGAGATCCTCGGCCAAGGCCCGAACGCAGCGCCCAAGGTCGTGGAGATCCTGCAACAGCTGGAGGTGCTCTGAGATGGTCCTCACGTTCATTGACCACAGCAATGGAACGCCGAACGAGGCGTCGCTGCAGACGCTCACGTTGGCGCGCGGCCTCGCTCAAGATCTGGGCTCGGAGCTGCAAGCGGTCGCGATCGGCCGCGGCGCTGACAGCCTCGGCCAAGCGGTCGCCCCGTATGGCGTCGCGACGGTCCATCACGTCGCCGACGATCGCTTGAGCACCTATGCGCCTGAGGCCTGGGGATCATCCGTCGCTCAGCTCGCGAGCGCGAATGGCCACGAGGCCGTGATCGCTCCGGGCACCGAGCGCGGCCAGGAGGTGCTCGCGCACGCCGCCGCCGAGTTGGACCAGCCCATGGCGGCCAACTGCATCGAGGTCACCCCGGGCGAGCCGTTCCAGGTCGTGCGCCATCAGTGGGGCAGTTCGCTGTTGGAGGAGGCGCGACTGAAGGGCAATCCCGCCATGCTGACCGTCCCGCCGCACGCGCTGAGCGCGCAAGCGGCGGACGCTCCCGGCGAGGCCCAACTGCAGACGTTCGAGCCGACCCTTGAGGATCGCCACCTCCGCGTCCGCGTCACCGACGTGGAAACGACCGAGACCGAAGGCGTCTCGCTCAAGGAGGCCGAGGTCGTGGTCGGCGGCGGCCGCGGCGTCGGCAGCGAGGACGGCTTCCAAATCCTCGAAGAACTGGCCCAGGAACTCGGCGGCGCCGTCGGCGGCTCGCGCGTGGCGACCAACAACGGCTGGCGCCCGCACGACGATCAGATCGGGTTGACCGGCACCAAGATCGCGCCCGAGATCTACATCGCCGCCGGCATCAGCGGGGCGGTCCAGCACATGGTCGGTTGCAAGGGCGCCAAGCACGTCCTGGCCATCAACACCGACGACGAGTCGACGATGGTCCAGAAGGCCGACTGGGCCATCCTGGGCGATCTCCATGAGATCGTGCCCGCGATCACCGAGGAGGTCCGGAAGGCGAAGTCGTAACCCCGCCCGGCTGCCGGCGTCGCCGGGCCGAGTGCGCCCGTGCGCGAGGCCGCGCTTTGGGCAGCCGGCGGGCAAGGTAGTCGGGCAACGTCAGTGGCGCGCGAGGGTTTCGTCGCGCGGTAAAGCGCGGGCCTCGGCGTCTGCGGCCAGCACCCGCGCCTTGATTTGGCACTCCTCGTATTCGTCGCCTGGATCGGAGTCCCAGACGATGCCGCCGCCGACGCCGTACTCGGCGCGGTGCTCAACGAGATCGACCACGGCCGTCCGGATGGCGACGTTGAAGCGGGCGCGGTTGCCCGGGGCGAGATAGCCGATCGCGCCCGTGTAGACCCCGCGCGGGTCGGCTTCCATCTGCGCAATGATCTCCATCGTTCGGGCCTTGGGTGCGCCCGTGATCGACGCGCAGGGGAAGAGCGCGTCGAGTGTCTGCCCGAACGACGCCGTCGTCCGCGCCTCGACCGTTGACGTCATCTGCAGCACCGTCGGATAGCCCTCGATCTCAAAGAGCTTCGGCACGCGGACGGAGCCGATCTGGGCGATCTTGCCCATGTCGTTGCGGATCATATCGACAATCATGGCGTTCTCCGCGCGGTTCTTCGCCGAGCGGTAGAGCCAGTCGGCGTTCGCCAGCGTCTCGGCCTCGGAGGCGCCCTTCGGCGCGGTCCCCTTCATCGGCACCGACCGCAGCGTCTGGCCGTCTCGCTCAAAGAACAGCTCGGGGGACGCGGAACAGACCGCATGGCGGTCCGTCTCCACATACGCGGCGTAGCGCGCGTTCTGCCCGCTGACGAGCGAGCGAAAAAAGGTCCAGGGGTTGCCGTCAAAGGACGACCGCAGCCGCAGCGTGTAGTTGACCTGATAGGTGTCGCCGCGGGCGATGTGGCCCTTCACGTCCTCGATGGCGTCCCGGTACGTGGGCCAGTCGACGGACGGGGCCCAACCGTTGGGGCGCACGTCCCGCCGGGGCGGCTCAAGCTCAGGGACGATCTCGGTCTCGTCGAATAACCCGAACCAGACGAGCGGAACGTCGGGTCGGCTCCGGACGGTCAACGCCGAGTCAAACGCCGGCGCGGCCTCGTAGGCGATGAGTCCGGCCGCCGTGTAGCCCGTCGCCTCCACCGTCCGCTCGACCTCGCGCAGCGCCGGCCGGACGGCGTTCAGATCATGGGTCTGGACCACGACCGCCGGCCGCCGGAAGCTGAGCCAGGCGGATCGATCCGGGTCATAGAGCGCAACGGTCGGTCGGGGCCACATGGCACGTCGGCCTGCCTTGATCCTCCAATCGCTTACGACGGGATCGTCGCTTCCGGTTGGTCCGCACGCTGGGTGCTTGTCTCGTCGCCTTTCATGCGCGCGAGCGCCACGACCGCATTGTAGTCGGGCACGCGGGCCTCGGGCGAACGCCGATCGTAGTCCAACAGGACGTTGCCCTCGGGCCAGTGGATCTGCAGGTTGCCCGGCTTGACCGGCGCAATCGCCGCAATGCCGTGATAGATTCCGCGATGGTTGTGCAGCACCACCGGGTCGCCGTCCTTGATCCCGTGGCGTTCGGCGTCCTCTTGGTTGATGAGGACCGCCTCGCGTTGCTTGCCCGTGATCTTGTCCGAGGCCGCTTGGACCATGCTGTTGAACTGTTTGCCGCGGCGGGTGGTCACACGGAAGTGGCCCTCGGGGATCCCGGGGGTCGGCAGCGGCACGGCGTCGAAGTGGGCCTTCCCATCCGGGGTTTTGAACTGCCAGTCCGCACAGAGGTGCGGGCCGCCGTACTGGAAGACGTCGCCTTCCTGTTTCAGATGCTGAATCCCGTCGTACATGGGCACCGCCTGGGCGATCTCCTCGCGGATCTCGGCCGTATCCTCGAACGCCAACGCCTCCGCCAAATCGGGCCGCGCGCGACGCGCGACCTCGAGGAAGACCTCCCACTCGGGACGGACCTCGCCCGGGCGCGGTCCGGGGATCTCCGGGCTGAACATGACGCGGCGCTCGGTGCTCGTCTGCGTGACGCCGCCGGGGACCTCATAGCGAGTCATCGCGGGCAACAGAATCACGTCCTCGCTCGGGTCCACGAACATCTGCGGGTTGAGCAGGATGTCCATGTGGACCCGCAGCGGCACGTTGTGCAGGGCCTGTTCGACGTAGTCGCGCTCGGCCAGCACGTCGAGGAAGTTGCCCCCGGAGGCGAAGAGCAGGTCCATGTTGCCCTCGTGGGCCGCCTCGATCATGTGCGTGGCGGTCAGGCCGGGCTCGGGGCTCAGCTCGAAGCCGTAGAACTCACTGAACCGACGGGCGCTGTCCTCGTTGATGGGGACACCGCCCGGGAACGCCGTCGAGTAACAGCCCATCTCCGCGCCGCCCTGGACGCCGGAGTGCCCTCGGATCGGCATCAGGCCGCACTTGTCGCGGCCCACGAAGCCCTTGGTCAGTCCGAGGTTGATGATGGCCTGGACGTTGTTCTCGCCGTGCTGGTGCTGCGTGACGCCCATGGACCAGACGAACACCGCCGTCTCGGCCTCGCCGACGGTCTGGGCGAACGCCCGCATCTCGTCCTCGGAGACGCCCGAGAGCCGTTCCAACGCCGCCCACGACTGACCGTTGAGCGAGTGCTCCAGCTCCGCAAACCCCTCGGTGTAGTTGTCGATGAAGTTCCGATCGACGAGGTTGTGCTCGATCATGTGCTTGATCGCGCCGTTGATGAACGCGATGTCGCCGCCGATGTTGACGAGGTGGAACCGATCGGCGATCTTCGTGCCGAACAGGGCGCTCTCCGGGTTGGAGGGGACCCAGTACTTCTCCATGCCCGGCTCGCGATAGGGATTGATGACTTCGACCTGCGTGCCTTCCTTTTTGGCGTAGTGAATGTACTTGGTTGCCACGGGCTGGTTGTTGGCGACGTTGCTGCCGAAGAACACCACCAGGTCGGAGCCGATCCAATCGCTGTAGGAGCACGTCGTGGCGCCGGCACCGACCGAGCGCTTCAGGCCGCCCGTGCTGGGCGAGTGGCAGACCCGTGCGGCGTTGTCGACGGAGTTGGTCCCGAGCGCCCGCACGGCCTTCTGGGCGCCGTAGTACGATTCGTTCACCATGCCGCGACTGGTCAGATAGAACCCGAGCCGATCCGGGGTCGTGCTCCGAATGCGTTCGGCTATGGCCTCGAGGGCCTCATCCCAGCTGATCCGCTGGAAGCCCGGCTCGCCCTGGCGACGCATCATGGGATAGGGCAGACGCCCCATCTGGCGAAGCGCCTTGGCGCGGCGATCCTTCAGATCCGAGACGTCCGCCAGTTCGGAGACCTCGAGCGCCGGCATCGTGTTGAGCCGCAACAGCCGCAGCCGGATGTTGCACAGGTGGGTGCCCTCAAGGGTCCAGTCGGTCATGCCGGTGGTGCCGAGCGCACAGCCGTCGCAGACGCCGCGGTCGAGAATGCGCCACGCGTACGGAAGGTTGTCCCGGTTCTTCCAGATGGCGCGAAAGACTTCGGCGAAGTTGTTGGGCCGCTGTTCGCCGATGCCGAACGGTTTCAGGCTCGCCCAGTTGGAGGGCGTCCAGTGAAGGGGGTTGAGGTTTTTGAGCAGGTTCCGCATATGCGGGGCCTCCTTTTGCCCAGGGTCAGACGCTCGGGCCGGTCGGCTCGCGATTGCCGGCAGTATACGTTGATAACGATTCCTAATCCACCCCGGCGGCGAGCTCTTGCAACCAGGGGACGGTCTGCACCCAGTTGGCCGTCGTCTTGATCGCGTTGAAGGTGTAGATGTGGAAGCCGTCGACGTGCTCGTAAACGGCCTCCATGAGCGGCGTCGGATCGTAGCGCTGGATCATCTTGGCCACGTCGCGAGTGGACATCTTCTTGATGAACCCGAGCGAGGCGTTGACCCCGCAGCGCATGGCGAACTGCGTCAGCTTGGGGACGCTGATCGGGGGCGCGATGCCGCAATGAATCGGCAGGGTAATGCCCTTGTCCCGGATGCGCGTTACCCACTCGACAATGGCCTCCGGGTCGAACGCCATCTGCGTGGCCGCGTAGGTCGCCCCGAGCTCCTGCTTGCCCAGCAGAATCTCGTCGCCGAAGGCCTCATGGGGATACGAGGGATGGCCTTCCGGGTACCCGGCCACGCCGATCGACGCGCAATGCGCGAAGTGGGGAATCAACTGGGCCGAGCGCTCATAGGGCCCGACGGGGTCCAGATCGCCCCCGATGAGAAAGACCCGATCGCGGATCAGGCTCGTCAGCTCACGGAGATGATCCTCGCTCTGTACGAGAGAAGCCGAGATATGCGGTGTATGTGGGCCGTTAAGTTGCTTGTAGGTCTCGAGAGTCGGGGTCAGCGACTCCTGGGTCGCCGTGATCGTCAGTGACCAGTGTGGGGGAACGTCCGCCAGCTTCAGCTTGGAACTGGGGAAGATCTCAAAGGTTGCCTCCATCGGGCCTCCCATGACAGATCGGGTTGTTTAAGCCGAAGCAACGGGCTTTGTTCCACGTTGAACGGGAGCGTATCGCATCCGCGTCACACGTGCAAACCGGAGAATTTGACGCCGATTGCCCGGACATGATACCTCGGAGTCACCGTTCACCACCCAGCTTCATAAGGAGGGAGCCGATCTTGCCAAGCGACATCGACATCGCCCAATCGATCGACCTCGACCCCATCGAGGAGATCGCTCAGAAAGCCGGCCTCCAACGCGACGAACTCGAGCCCTATGGCGACTACAAGGCCAAGGTCAAGCTGAGCGCGCTGGACCGTCTGGAGAACGAACCCGACGGGAAACTGGTCATGGTCACCGGCATGACGCCGACCCCATTGGGGGAAGGCAAGACGGTCACGACCGTCGGCCTGGGACAGGCCTTCAATCACATCGGAACGGACGCCTTCACGGCCGTCCGTGAGCCGTCGATGGGCCCCGTCTTCGGCATCAAGGGCGGCGCCGCCGGCGGCGGCTACGCCCAAGTGCTGCCCATGGAGGACATCAACCTCCACTTCACGGGCGACATGCACGCCATCACGTCCGCGCACAGCCTGTTGGCCGCCATGCTCGATGCCCACATCAAGCACGGCAACGAGCTGGCGATCGACCCCACCCAGATCGTCTGGAAGCGGGCCGTGGACATGAACGACCGCGCGCTGCGCAACACGGTCGTCGGGCTCGGCGGCAAGGCCCACGGCGTTCCTCGTGAGGACGGGTTCATGATCACGGTGGCTTCCGAGATCATGGCGATCCTCTGCCTGGCAACCGACCTCGCCGACCTCAAGGAGCGCCTGGGGCGGATCATCGTGGCGTACAACGTACACGGCGAACCCGTCACGGCCGCGGACCTGCAGGCTCACGGCGCGATGACGGTGCTGTTGCGCGACGCCGTTAAGCCCAATCTGGTCCAGACGATCGAGGGGAACCCGGCGTTCGTCCACGGCGGCCCCTTCGCCAACATCGCCCACGGCCACAACACGCTCATCGCCGACCGCATCGGCCTCAAGCTGAGCGACGTCCTCGTTACTGAAACGGGCTTCGGCGCGGACCTGGGCGCCGAGAAGTTTTTCAACATCGTCTGTCGCTTGGGCGGCCTCAACCCGGACTGCACGGTGGTCGTGGCGACCATGCGCGCGCTCAAGATGCACGGCATGAACATGTGGCCCGTCAAACAGGACGAGCTCAAGCCGGAGAACGTCGACGCCGTGGAGAAGGGCTTCGCCAATCTGGACAAGCACATTGACAACCTGCGGCAGTTCGGCGTCCCCGTCGTCGTCGCCATCAACCGGTATCCCCAAGACACCGATGCCGAAGTCGATGCCGTGATGAGGCACTGCGAGTCGCGCGGCGTGCGCGCCGACGTCTCCAACGTCTGGGCCGACGGCGGCGCTGGCGGCGCGGATCTCGCGGAAAAGGTCCTGCAGACCATGGACGAGGAGCCGGTGGACTACGGGCCGATCTACGACGTGAACCAATCCATCCCGGACAAGATCGAATCGATCGCGAAAAAGATCTACGGCGCTGACGGCGTGGCGTTCGTCGGGCGAGCGGACAAGGACATCCAACGCTTGGAGAAGCTCGGCCTCGATAAAACCCCCGTCTGCATGGCCAAGACGTTCCACTCGCTCAGTGATCGCAACGAGCTCAAGGGCGCGCCCTCAGGCTGGACGCTGGGCGTCAAACAGGTCTATCCGTCAGCCGGAGCTGGATTCTGCGTGGCGCTGTCAGGAGACGTCTTGACGATGCCGGGTCTGTCCAAGCGCCCCTCGGCCGTGGACATCGACGTCGACGAGCGGGGCCAAGTGACGGGGCTGTTCTAGCGACGAGCGATCCATTGTCATGGAAACGAGATGACGGGCGTCGAGGCCGACTCGACGCCCGTTTGCCTTGGGCGTGTCGGACTCAATTGATGACGCTGGTAACCGCCGTGATCGCGATGCCCGCCAAGATCAGCAAAATCCCGGCAGCGAGCAGTTTGACGAACAGCGTGAGGCTCTGCTGGCGGCGCTCGCGCCAAAGCCGGCGCTGTTCGTCGGGGTCGTCCGTGGCGGCCCAACTCGGCTCCATGTACTGGTACATGCGGGGCACATTCCGTCCGCTGCCGTGCGGTCCGGCGCCGACGGCGCCGTGGGCTCCGCCGGCTTGCATGACGCCGAAGACGATGATCGCGAGGCCGCCCAACACCAAGCCGGCGTTGAACGGCAGCCCGGCGACGAACGCGATCAGGCCAAGCACGGCGGCCGCCCCCAGCGTGATGGGAAGCGCCTGTCGGATCAGCAAGCTCAGCTCGATC
>JAHEOA010000063.1 GCA_018609825.1 Candidatus Bipolaricaulota bacterium
AACGTCGAGAACCAACCGGACTCGGTGGAAAGCCGGGACCCGATACCGCTCCCTCCTTTCTCTCCCATCATAACCAGTCTACCAAGGAGACGCTCGTTCAACGATCGATGGGTCAAGGGGCGACCGTAGGATGCATCGCTATCGCTTTCCATGATCGGTGTCAAACCGGCGTTCCGACGCTTAAGACAGCCGCCGGGCGAACAGCGTCGGCAACAGCCCGCGGGGGGCCACCTGCACGAGAACGACCAGAAAGACCAGGAAGATGAGGGTAATCCAGCCTTGGCCCTGCTGGGCAAGCGGGGCGAGAAAGCCGATCTGGTCGGGTAGGGCGGTCAAGTACTCGCGGCCCACGACGAGGAGGAACGCCCCGATCGTCGGCCCCACGATCGTGCCGAGTCCGCCCACGACGGACGCGACGATGATGAGCAGCGAGAGGTTCAGGCTCAGCACGCCGTTGGCGCCGCCCGGCTGAACGCCCGCCAGCGTCGGCAAGTGCACGTAAGCAGCCCCTGCCAGTCCAGCGGCCGCGGCGCTCACCATGAACGCAGCGACCTTGAACTTGGCGGGATTGATGCCGGCCGCCTCCACGGCGGCTTCGTCTTCGCGTATCGCGTTCAGGATGACGCCCCAGCGCGACCGCACGATGCTCAGCAAGCCGACGCCGATGAACGCCAACAGCCCGAGCGTGTAGTAGTACGACGTCCGGTAGAGTTCCTCGAGCGGGACGCTGTAGCCCAGCGGCGGGAAGAAGTTCTCCGGCGTGAAAAGCAAGCCCGACGAGCCGCCCGTCAGATCGGAGAAGATGCGCACGAGCTTGGACGCCGCGATGAGCGCGATCAGCGTCACGAGCGCCAAATACGGCCCGCGCAGGCGCACGGCGGGGGTGCCGATCAGCGCCCCCACGCCCACGGCCGCCAACGTCCCCAACGGGATCGTCGCCAGCGGCGACCAGCCGGCCTCGAGGCTGAGCAGGCCACTCGTGTAGGCCGCCGTGCCGATGAACAGCGCCTGACCCAGCACGACCTGACCGCCGTAGCCGCCGAGAAGATCCCAACTCATGGCGTACATGGCGAAGAAACAACCGGCGATGAGCAGCGAGTAGACCTCCAGCGTCAGCACGTCCAGCGACGGCAGCACGGCCAGCACGAGCATGCTTGCGCCAAAGATGATAGAGGCCGCCCCGCGTCTCACGTCGCCGGCCTCCCGAACAAGCCCTGCGGGCGGACGATAAGGATCAACACGGTCAACAGGAGCGAGGGCACGCCGACCCACTGGGCGCCGAGCGGGATGTCGATCTGCGGGGCGTAGAACGTCAGCGTCTCGACGAACCCCACCAGGTACGCCGCGATGATCGAGCCCTTCAGGCTGCCCAGGCCACCCAGAATGACGATGGCGAAGGCGATCACCAGTGGGTCGATCCACATGCGCGGATCGAGGCCGCTGGGGTAGACGAGAAAGACCCCGGCCAGGCCCGCGAGCCCGCCCGACAGCGCCCACGTCCAGGTGAACACTTGGCGCGAGTGGATGCCGACCAGTGCAGCGCCCTTGGCGTCCATGGCCGTTGCTCGGATCGCCTTCCCGAAGCGCGTGCGCTCGATGAACAGCCAGAAGCCGCCGATCGCCAGCCACGCCACGAGGAACGCCACGAGCTGGACGTTCGGCACGGTGACGCCGGCCAGCGTCGTCGCGCCCGGCGCAGGCGAGGGCATCGTCAGCGCCGAGGCCCCGAAAATCAGGGCGATCGTCTCTTGAGCGATTAGCGCGATCGCGAGCGTCACGATCAGCGTCAGGATGGAGGAGTGCTGGATGCGGCCGATGACGTAGCGGTAGAGCGCGGCGGCGATCACGGCTGTCGTGAGGACGCCGCCCACGAGCGCCACGTACAGCGGCAGCCCCACGAGCGCGAAGCCTGTGTAGGCGAGATAGGCCGACAGCATCAGCAGCGCCCCATGGGCCAGATTGAGCACGCCGCCCACGCCGAACAGGAGCGTAAACCCCAACGCCAACAGCGAATAGAGCGCGCTCTTCAGAACCGCAAACAGCAGGATGGCCGCCATGGGAGCCGAGCGACGGGGCGATCGTCGCCCCGTCGCCCCGAGATGCTGTCGGTTAGGATTCGGGCGGAAGCGTCAAGCCCGAGTTCTGATACGTCGGCGGAAAGACCACCTGACGGTTGGGTTGGCCGCCTTCGCCGGCCTGCCACTGGACCCACTTGGGGACCAACAGCGGATCGCCCTCCTCCGTACGGCTCACGGGATTGTGCGGCCGCTCGGCGTCGGGCCCCTGAAAGCGAATGCGCCCCACGGTGCCGACCCAATCCGTCTGTTCGAGGGCTGGAATGAGCTGTTCGCGATAGCCGGCGAACGCCTCGGCATTGCTGGGCGACGGCGGCGCCTCGCCGATCCGCTCCATGGCTTGCTTGAGGACGTAGAGCGCGTCGTAGGTCGTGTAGGAGGTGAACAGCGGCCGCGTCGGCGGGGACTGATCCCGGTGGCGCTCGAGGTATTTGTTAAAGAATGGCAGCGTCTTCTCCGTGACGGCCGTGGCCCCGGTGGCCGCGTCGGCGTAGACGTGTGAAATCACCTTGCCCTCGGTCTGGCCCCAGTACTCGAACGCCTGGCCGCTCACGTTGATGCCGAGCACCGGCAGCCGCGGGCCCTGATCGTGCCACTGGCGCACGAACGCGAATCCGTTGCGGCGGATGAACGCCACCACAAACGCCTCGGCGCCCGCTTCGTCCGCTTGCGCCAAGACGTTGCTGAAGTCGAACTGGCCATCCTGCGGGAAGCGGAACGACGCGCCCTCGGGAATGGTGAGCCCGATCTCGGGCAGCTTCGTCTGCAGAAACGCCTCAAAGTCTCGGCCGAACGATCCGTCCTCGGAGACGAGCGCGACGTTCGTCAGCCCGAGCTCATCGGCGTAGAGCGCTCGCGCCGCGTTCGCGGTGTCCTCGGTGAGCACGTCGGTGCTCAGCATCAGCTTGAAGTAGTACTTGAAGTTGTCGTAGCTGTTTCGGACCAGCTCGGTCGTCTCCGACGTCGCCGTGCCGCTGTTGACGAACGGCGTGCGCAGTCGCGGCAACACGTTGTTGACGACGGGCAACGTGGTCTCGTCCAGAAAGCCGCCCGTGACCGCGACGACGTTGTCCTGGGTGACGAGCTTCTGATACTTCTGAACGGCGACCCGCGGATCGAGCTGGTTGTCCTCGACGATCAGCTCGACCGGACGGCCCATGATGCCGCCAGCGTCATTGATCTCGTCGCGGGCGATCTCGACGCCGCGCTGCAGCCCCACCCCAATGGAGAAGTTGAAGATCAGCGGCGCGACGACGCCGATCTTGATCGGCTCGTCCTGAGCTCGGCCGACCCGTGGCCCGAGGGGCCCGAGCGCCAGCGCGCCCATACCGGCCCCGACCGTCCGAAGGAAGCGACGACGGTTGAGCGACGGCGCCGTCCCGACTGGATCCGTCATGACTAGCCCTCCTTATGCCTCGTCTTTCTGGCGTGTGACCGGGTTTCCATGGATGAGAACGCCACGGGAACCCGGGACGTTTCTACCCCACGGCGCTGAGCTACGTCAACTGGGCCCTGCGCGATGGGCGCTGGGGCGCTGCCGTTCGAGATAGCGCTGCAGGATGAGCGTCGCGGCCAGTTGATCGCGCTTGGCCTTGCGCTTGTCGCGGCTCAGGTCGGCTTCCAGCAGTGAGCGCTCCGCCTCGTCCGTCGTGAGTCGCTCATCGGCGCGCTCAATCGGGACGTCCAATCGGGTCTGCAGCTCTTGGACAAACGCCTCGGCCTGCTCGGACTGCTCGCTGCGGGCCCCGTCCATATGGACCGGCAGGCCGACAATGACTCGACCGACCGCGTAGGCTTCGATCAGGCCAGCGAGATAGGCGAGGTCGTGGTCGCGCGAGCGGCGGCCATAGACCTCGAGGCCCTGAGCGATCGTCCGACTTTCGTCGCTCAGCGCCAGGCCGAGACGGGCCTCGCCCCAGTCTATTGCCAACACGCGCCCGCTCATGCGCTCAGGGTAGTTGTCCGTGCGGTAGCCTTCAAGCACAATGCCCCCGTCATGAACGAGCTTATGCGCCAGGCCCAAGCGATCATGGCCGCGGACCACCTCTGCGATCGCTGCCTGGGGCGGTGTTTCGCCAAGCGGGGCACGGAACTGACGAACCCGGAGCGCGGGCGGTCGCTGCGCGTGGCGCTGGCCATGACCCTGGGCCAAGCCCCGACGTCAGTGGACCAATGCTGCCTGTGTCAGGGCATTTTTGAAGCGGTCGATCGGTGGGCGGATCGCGCCGTCGAGGCCGTCCAAGACGTCGAGTTCGCCACGTACCTGTTCGGCACCCGGATCCCCTCGGACATCGAGTCGACCGAACACGACCTCTGGGCGCGTCATGGGTTGACGCAGCGACAGGCTGAGCCGCTCAAGCAGGAGTTCAACCGCGAGGTGGGTCGACGTTTCGATCGACGCTTGGCCGAGCGCGGTCGGCCCGTCAACGTCGACTTCCACGAGCCACACATAACCCTCTTTGTGGACTATCTCGAGGATCGGCTTGAGCCGACGATCCACTCGCTTTTTCTCTACGGGCGCTACCGCAAGCTTGTCCGGGGGATTCCGCAGACGCGCTGGCCCTGCAAGCGCTGTCGCGGCCGAGGCTGTCGACATTGTGGCGACACCGGCAAGCAGTATCCGGAAAGCGTCGCCGAGCTGATCGCGAGCCCTGTGGTGCAAGCGGCCCGCGGGAACGGCCATGCGCTCCACGGCGCCGGGCGCGAGGACATCGACGCGCGGATGCTGGGCGACGGCCGTCCGTTCGTCCTCGAAGTCCATGCCCCGAAGGTCCGGACGCTTGATCTGGAGACGCTTCAGACCGAGATCAACGCCACATCCGACGGAAAAGTTGAAGTCCATGGACTGGTCGATGCCAGCCGACAGACGGTTCGCGAGGTCAAGGAGCTGGCGGCCCGCAAGCGCTATCGGGCGTGGGTCGAACTGGCAGAGCCCATCTCGGAAGACGCGCTGCAACGCGCTGTCGGGTCATTAACCGCCGCGGACGTGCAACAACGGACGCCGGCCCGGGTCAGCCATCGTCGGTCCGACCTGGTCCGACAGCGCCGCGTCCGCGAGCTGTCGGCGGCGCTGACGGGCGAGCGCAAGGCGGTCGTTGAGCTGCTCGGCGACGGCGGGCTCTACGTCAAGGAGTTCATATCGGGGGATGAGGGCCGGAGCTCGCCGAGCTTGGCAGAATGTCTGGAGGTTGAGGCCCGCGTGACGGCGCTTGATGTCTTGGCCGTCGAGGCCGAGGTTTCGATCGAATCGCACAGCCCAAACGACGAGAGGCCGGATTAGCGGGTGCTGCGTCTGCATCGCCGACGGCGTCCGACCATTGGCTCGGTATGCGCGGAAACGCTGTCCACCCTTAATCGATCCATTCGGCGTCCGGGCTGCCCGCGCCGACGTCGGGGGCCCGTTCGACGGTCTCGGGCACGAAGCGATAGACGATCCAGATCCCGACCAGCGTAAGCGCCCCGGCCACCAGGAAGGGCAGCTCGAAGAAGACCACGGCCAGCACGCCCGCCGACAGCGGCCCGAGCGCCAGCCCCGTGCCGAAGCCCATGGTGATGATCGTCATCTGCCGTCCTTCGCCTCCGGAGCTGGACATGTCGGCGGCGACCGCGAACGCGGGGGCCGCGATCGCCGCGGCCGCCACGCCCTGCAGCAGCCGAAGGCCCGTCAGTTGGAACGTCGAGGCGACCTCGCCCAATAGCGCCGTCGCCGGTGCCATCAGCGCCAATCCTGCGAGGATGAGCGGCTTCCGTCCGATGCGGTCCGAGAGTCGCCCGAGCGGCATTTGCAATAACAGCCGACTGACCACCAGCGCGCTGAACGCGACGCTGAACCCGACCGTCGTCTGATCCAGTCGGGCGTTGAACTCGTTCTCCAGCGTGGTCATCATGCTGAAGCTGGCCGCCATGAGGAAGGTGGCGAAGCCCAGCGCCAAGTACGCCGGCGTCCAGAGCTCGCGGTTGAACAGCCGAAAGCCGCCGCGATCCGCTTCGTTCTCCGCAACCCGGACGTCGTGGACCCAGATCTGCACCACGAGGATGCTCAAGCCGATCAGCGTCGCCCCGGTAAGAAAGACGGCGTTGAACCCGAGCTGGACGTGCAGCACCCCGCCGACCAAGGGCCCGAGCGCGAAGCCGACCATGCGCAGCGTGGTGAAGATGCCCATGGCGCCGCCGCGCGTGTCCTTTTGGGTGATGAGCGCCATGAGGCTGATGGAGGCCGAGACGGTGAGCGCGACGCCCACGCCCTGGAGGGCGCGGATCGCCAGGACGTCGACGTACTGTTGGGCGGCGATGAACGCCGCGCTGCCCAGCGCCATGAGCACGAGCCCGCCCATGATGAACGGCTTGCGGCGCCCGGCCCAGTCGCTGACCGCACCCGCGATCGGCTGCGTCAAGGCCGTCAGGATGCCGAACGACGAGATCAACAGTCCGACAAGCACGGGCGTGGGCAGCCCGAACAGCGGATCGGAGACTTGGGCCACGTAGAGCGGGATGACGATGATGATCATGCTGTTGCCCAGCGCATCGGCCATGCGGGCGAGCGAGAGCGCGAGCACCGCCCGGTTGCCGCCGAAGCGCTGGAGCCAGCGATCAAGCACGGGGATCGACCCTTTCCGGATGCACAGGTACTCTATCTTAGACCAGGATGCGACGTCGATCACATGATCTCGACCTGACGTCGGCCCCGACGACGGACTACAATTGGGGCGCCATGGAACTGAAACGGATCCCCTTGGGGCGGTTGCGGGCCAACTGCTACGTGCTCTGCTGCGAGGAGACCGACCAAGCCGTCGTCATCGATCCCGGTGCCGAGGAACAGCCGCTGTTTGATGCGCTCGAGGGGCTGCGGGTGCGCGAGATCCTGGCGACCCATGCGCACTGGGACCACGTCTCGGGTGCGCCCGCGCTCCAGGAGCGCTTCGAGGCGCCGCTGCACGTCCACGAAGCCGAGCTGCCCTGCCTCGACCGCTGGCGCGAGGAGGGCCTCGTCGACGTCCATCCGGACGGCTTCATCGAGGACGGCCAGGTGATTGAGGTCGGCTCCGTGGCACTGCGCGTCTGGCACACGCCGGGCCACTCGCCCGGCCATGTGGTGTTTCTGGAGGACGACTACCGCTGGCTGTTCACGGGCGATCTGCTCATCAAGAACTACACGGGCGGCGCCAACGTCCCCGGCGGGGACCCGGAGGACTTCGTCGAGTCTATCAATCGGCTACGCGCATTGGAGGGCGACTGGACGATCTACCCCGGCCATTTCGAGTCGACGACGCTCGAGGAGGAGCGCGAGAACAACCCCTATGTCAAGTTTCGGATCAAGGAGGCGAAAGGGGAGGATCTGGGAGCGATGCAGCAGTGAGAGCCGACGAGTGTGATCTTGGCGATTGACAACGCACGCACCGACCGATGTACTATCATGCGGAAGGATATCTCAGCAACGGAGGCGACGCTGCCTCGTTTGAAGGGGGCACGTAAGAATCCATGACGGGAGGCATTATGTCCCATATGAACCGACGATGGGTGGGGATCTTCCTCGGATTGGTCTTGGCGTTCGGGATCGTCGCAGGCGCCGCGGCCCAAGAGGAGGCCCAGCCGGCCGGGGACATCGTCTTCATCATCGACGAGTCCGGCAGCATGTTCAACGACGCGGCGGTCGTACAGCGCAACCTGGAGGCCATCGTCGACACGCTCCAGGGGCGGATCAACTATCAGCTCGGCCTGGTCGGCTTCGGGGCGTTCAAGGGGCATTCGGACACCGAGTTTGAGGGCCAACCGCACGTCCACCAAAGCCTCAGAAGCGACGTCGCGACCTTCCGGCGCACGTTGAGCAGCTTCGTCACGGTCGGCCAATTGGAGCCCGGGTTCGACGCGGTCCGCTACGCCATGAACGCCGATCTGGGCTACCGGCCCGAGGCGGGCACCTGCGCCGTGCTCATCACCGACGAGGGCGCGGACATCTATGAACAAGCGCCGACCACCAAGGCCGAGGCGGTCCAAGCCCTGCAGCAGCGGGGCGCTTCGCTGATCGGGATTGTCAACTGGGGACAGACGGTCGATCCCGGCTTCGACGTCAATCAGCGCGATTACGGGCCGACGCCCGGTGGCCTGATTCCCGAAGCCGGCGGCAAGGCGTTCAACGTCGTGGCGTTCCGCAACGGTCCTGCCCCTGTGCTGCGGGCCGTCATGGAGGACTGCATTCGCGCGATCAACGGACAGCCCATGGACACGGGCGACGAACAGCCCTCGCATCAGCCCGAACGCCCGGGCGGCTCTGCCGAAGAGCAGACCCCGCCGGGGCCGAGCATGACGTTGATGCTGGAGCGGCTCCGCGCGCAGGTGGAGTCCAACTCCAGCCAGCTGTTCCAGCTTCGCAATGAGGTCCGCACCTGGACGCGGGAGTTGTCGTCGCTGCGCTCGACGGTGTCGCAACTGGCCGAGCGTGTGCCCGCTGACGTGACCGTGCGGATCAACTCGGTCCAGGCGTCGGTGGAACAGGTCGCCACGCGCTTCGAACAGCTGCGCGCACGCGTCGATACGTTGCAGAACCGGGTGCGGCAACAGGCAGACGGTCAAGCGGTGCAGTCGCTGCAGACTCAGTTGAGCGAGCTGGAGACCAAGCTCCAACAGCTCCAGGGCGTGGTCGGCGACCTGCAAGAGCGCCCGGCGCTCACCGACCGTCTCGCCCAGTTGGAAAGCGACGTGGCCGCTCTGGAGGAACAGTCGATCTCCGTTGAAGTGCGCCAAGAGATCAAGTCGCTGCGGGCAAGTTTCGAGTCGTCCCTTGAGGAGACGCAGTCGTCGCTGGCGACCGTCGACAAGCGGCTCTCCGGAATCAGCGACACGGTCGCGCGGCTCGGCAGCGGCCAACAGGATCAAAGCGCCCGATTGGAGGAGCTGACCGCGCAAGTGACTGATGTGCAGGCACAGCTCGACGGGCTCCCCATCGCGGCGCTGCAGGAGCGCCTCAACACGCTGGCGGGACGCCTTAGCTCCGTGGAGCAGACGATCGAGCAGCTCCAATCCCGTGACACGGAGACGGCCGAGCGCCTCAACACGCTGGCGAACGAGCTGAGCTCGCTGACCGAGTCGTTCGAGAGCCTCCGATCGCTTCCGAACGACGTGGTCCAGTTGCGCTCGAGCCTCGGCGAACTGGACCAGCGGCTGTCTCAGCGCATGGAGGACATCACCCATCGCATCTCGGCGAACGAGTCGGCCGTGGGCAAACTGGAGCAGCAGGTCCAGGAGACGCAGGCCGTGGCCGAGAAGTTCATGGACAACTACGCCAAGGTCTTGCAGCGCCTTGAGGGCCTGCGGGGCGAGGTGGCCGAGCTCCAAACCCAGACGCCGAGCGTGACGCGCGAGGACCTGCAGGCGCTGAGCGAACGGATCTCCGGCAACGGGGGCGAGATCGGCCAGCTGAGCGACGATCTGGCCGCGCTGCAGAAGCGCCTGGACGGCCTGAGTGAGGCATTTGATCGTCAGTCGGCTGAGCTGGAAAGCTCGATCGGCAAGCTCCAGGACCAGTGGGCCCAACTGAACGACGCGTTCCAGTCGAGCAACGCCAAGGTCTCCGAGCGCCTCAACAAGCTGGCCAGTCGCCAGGATCAGGTCGAATCCCAGCTCGGCCAACTCCGGGAGGCGCTCGGCCAGATGGAGGAGATCCGCGCCCAATTGAGCCAAATCCGCCAACGATTGGACGAGCTGGAGCCGCGCGTGGGATCCAATGAAGAGGGCGTGAGCACGAACGCCAACGCCATCGCCGAGCTCCGCAACCGCCACGACAAGTTCGAGACGACCATGGACAAGGCGCTCAACGGCGTCGACCGGCGCCTGAGTGAGCTTGAGGGCCGACTGGCAGATCAGAGCGGAGCCATCGAGGACCTGCGCGGGCGCTTGGACGGGCTGCAGTCGGACGTCGAGCAGAACGTCGTCGAAAGGCTCCAACAGGAGGGCGGCGTCGTCCGCGTCGAGGTGCAGGAGGATCTGCTCACGCGCCGACTGGCGCAGATCGCGCTGGCGTTCAGCCTGGCGTCGATCGGGATCGCGTGGTTCCTGTTCATGAACCGCTGAGCGGACGTCCGCAAGCTTGCCCCAATGACTCAGCGGCCGAGCGGGACGTTATGTCCTTGCTCGGCCGCGTTCTTCATTTTTGCGCCAGAAACGCGGCCCGCTAATCGGCGTCGCGCCAGGAGTGCTGCGGTGTGTACCCCAATCGCTCTTGGGCCCGCGCGATGTCGAGCAGCGTCTCGCGTTCGCCCAGTCGCTTGCGGAGCGGCACCTCGGGAAACGCCTCGGCCATCAGTTCTTCGCTGGGACGCTCCATGACCGTGTCCGCGGCCGCGATGATGCAGGTCTCGGCGCCCTCGATCGCCTCCGTCTCCAGCGCACGGCGGCAGGCCTGGGCGACGTCGCGCACGTCGACGTAGCCCCAGAGGTTCCCCTTGCGCGCATGGGGATCGCTCTGGAAGGTTTCGAACGCGCCGTATCCGTCGGGTTGGATGACGTTGGAGAGTCGGAGTCCGACAAACGGGATCGCGCTGCGACGACTGAACTGCCGCGCCAGCTCCTCGCACAGGACCTTCGCCAGTGCGTATCCGCTCTCCGGATGGAGCGGATGGTGGTCGTCAATGGGGGCATAGGCCAGGTGCTCCGACACGAGCGGCAGCCCGAACACCGTCTCGCTGGAGGCCCAGACGACGCGATCCAGGCCGAGCTGCGCCGCGACGGCAAAGACGTGATAGGTGGCGTCCAGGTTGGCCTTGAACGCGGCGCTGTCCGCGCGCACGATCGGCGTGGAGACGGTCGTCAGGTGGATGACGGCATCCACGTCGCCGAGGGCTTCAAACGTCTGCCCGAGGTCGGTCAGATCGGCCCGAACGAAGTCCGACGGGCTGTACGACGCCGGCGGCGTCCGGTCGACGTTGACGACCTCGTACCCTTGGGCGCGGCAGTGTTCCACGACATGGCGTCCCGTCTGGCCACTGCCGCCCGTGACCGCCACGGTCGTCATGGGAAGATCTCCGTGGTCGGGTCGCCCGTCGGCCGGTGCACCTCGTGGGCCCGCGCCGGCGAAAAGTCGACGCAGAATTCGGGATCAAGCCGCATCCCGCCGCCCTCGGGGTCGACGTCGACGACCGCCAGGAAGTCGAGCGCATCGACGTCCGTACAGACATACAGGCCTGCGAGGTCGACAAGGTCCTCTCGCGAGGCCTCCATGGCTATCATCGGGGAGCCGTATCCGACGTGGTGGGCATCAGGGTGGGGCTGAACGTTCATGCCGACACCTCGCTTGGGCTCTGGAGAAATGAGTCGATCACGTCGGTTCGCCTTTCCGCAGACGAATGCGCCACTCCGCGTTGCCCGTCTCCTCAACGGCCACGACCTTATGGCCAGCGTCCTCGGCCCAGTTGGGAATCTCCTCCAAGGCCAAGGGATAGTCGAGCCACACCTCAAGCTCCGCTCCCGGATCCAGGTCGGTCATCGCTTCTCGGGTCTTTATCACGGGATAGGGGCAGATCTCGCCGCGCACGTCCAAGGTGCGCACGTCATCCGTGTCTTGAGTCATGGGTCAATCCTCCTTAGGGGTCATGGGCCTGGGGGACGACTGCGCGGGCTCGCCGGTCTGGCCAACGGGCACCATCGCCGTGGCCCAGCGGCGCAGCACAGCTGCGCCGTTCATAAACATCAGGAAGCTCATCGCCCAGGCCCCGAGCACGATCGCCACCGTGGTGACCACGCTGGCGCCGGACAGAACAGCCAGCCCCGTCAGGCTGTGGCCGATGTTGCATCCCCCGGCCACCTGGGCGCCGAATCCCATCAACAGGCCACCGCCGAGCGATTGGAGCAACCGACCCGGTTCGGGCACGCGCAGCTTCCGCTCGCCATGGAGCCAGCTTCCCAACCCGGCGCCGCCGACGAGGCCGAGCAACATGTAGCTGCCCCAATCGATGAAGCCGGTATCGCCGGTCATCAGGTACTGGAAGATCGAGCGGATCGGCCCCGTCACGGACAGCCCGTAGTAGCGCCCCGTCGCGCTGGAGCTGAGCCAAGCGACGAGCGACACCGCGCCGATCGCCAATCCCGTTGCGAGCCAAGGCCAGCCGCGTCGAGCCTTCAGTCGCCGTTCGCGAGCGATCCAGGCCAGGACGCCAATCGCCAAGATCCCGGCGACTTCCCACGAGGGCAAGCCGACCAGGCCCGACAGCGTCAGGGCCGGGGCCGACTCGCCCATGCCGAGCGGGGTCCGCAGCGCGTGCTGAAGCGGGTGCAGCGCGCCCTGATCGACGACCACGGTCATGAGCCCGAAGCCGAGCAGGGCGATCATGGAGCCGAGCATACCCTCGCCGACCCGATAACACGTCCCGCTGGCACAGCCGCCGGCCAGGACCATGCCCATGCCGAACAGCAGGCCGCCCACGACGTTAGCGGGCCACCAGAACGGGGGAATGTCGGGGTTGAACCAGCCCAACGCGAGCACGACCTGAACGCCGATCAGCTGGATCACGACGGCCAACGCCCAGGCGCGCAGCAGCCGCGAATTGCGCAAGACCAGCACATCGCGGAACGCCGTGTTGACGCAGAAGCGGCCGCGCTGAAGCGCGTAGCCGAACGCCAAACCGACCAAGGCACCCGTTAGCACCACCGTCATTGGGGCCTCCCCTCGTGGGTCAACATGGCCTCACCAGCAGGTGCTCCGATGATCTTGCTGCGCCGAGACGGCCGTTGCCGACGCCCGCTCGACGGGCGCGTCCGCAAGCGACGACCACTCGGCCCAGCCGCCGTCGTAGATCCGCACATCCGACACCCCCAGAAGCCGCAAGGCGACGTAGGCCCGGGCGGCCGCGAGGCCCGTGTCGCTGTAGACGATCCGGGGGCGATCCGCGTCCAGCTTGAGCCCGGCCTGGCGGGCGCTGCGGCGCAGCGCGTGGGCCCGTTTGAACCGGCCATGGGCTTCGACAAGCGAGTCGGCAGGCCAGGATCGGGCCGTGGGGATGTGGCCCTGGGCGTAGGCCGCGAACGGCCGCGCGTCGATCAACGACGCGTCCGGCCCATCAAGCCGTTGGCGAATCCAGCGGGCTGTGACGCGTCGTTCGCGATCGACGCGGGCTTCAAACTCGCTCGGGGACACGGACGTCGAGGCGTCGCTGACCGTCCCGCCCATGGCTTTCCACTGGGGAATTCCGCCGTCGAGAATCCGCACATCGGGATGCCCGAGGTGCTCGAGGGCCCAAGCCAGCCTGGCCGCCCACCGGCCATCGCCACCGTCATAGGCAACCGCCGTCCGATCCCGCGTTATGCCCGCTCGACCGAACGTCTCCGCGAGTGAGCTTGCGTCCGCGAGCTGACGCGGGACTTGGCCCCAGACGTTGATGTCGTTGTCCCAGACGTTGACGGCGTTCGGGATGTGGCCCCGGCGATAGACGAGCGCTGCTCGGGCGTCCACGACTCGCAGCCGATCGGGTTCATTCAGCTGCTGTTGGAGCCAGGACGGCGATGCCAACAGCCCCGCATTCGGATACGGGGCGCTCAGCGACCGCACGGAGTGGATCCCCACCCCGACCAAGCCGAGCGCCAATCCCGCTTCGGCCCCGCGTCGGATCAGTTGGCGTCGCGACAGCTCCATGATGATCTCCTCTGGATGCCGCCCGGCTGCCCTCGCGCTCGATCAGGCGGCCCCACAGCAGGGCAGCGAGCAGCCATCGCGAGCGGCGGGAATCGTCGGCAGCGTGCCGATCCCCACCGCCTCCGCGGCGGGAACCGGGATGCGGCGGGCAATGGCCCCGACCGGCTGCGGGCCGACCTCGATCGTCTTGACCATCTCCTGGCGCTCGACGTCGACGACCGCCACGACGTTCCGGTTCTGAATCGGGACGTAGAACTTGGCGTCATCGATCGAAAAATCGCCGGCAACCGGGTTGCCGCCCTCGACGAGCGGGATGGTATTGACGATCTCCAGGTTGGTCACGTCGATGACGGTGATGTCGCCGGAGTTGCGGTTGATGACGAAGTTGAACTCGTCCTCGGCGGTGAACTCGTCGGTAATGGGGAGTTCGCCGAGCCCCTCATCTGGGGTGAAGCGCCGGATCTCCGCCGGTCGGGTGGGGACGCTCACGTCGAAGACGCCGACGGTGCCGGCCGAGCCCTCGATGGTCTCCACGAAGGCGAGCGTGCCGTCGCGCGAGCCCGTCATCATGAACGGCTCGACGTCCTCCGGGCGATCGGCCACCAACGGCGGCACGGGCACCGTCCCGACGACCTCGAAACTGTCAACGTCGATCACCGAGACGGCCTGGCTGGAGCCGGGCGGGTTCCGGTCGGGCTCGATGGCGTGTTTCCCATGGGGCGTGATGGTGATGTCGCACGGCTGGGCGTCCTGGAAGCGTTCGATCCGGCCGACGACTTGTCCGAAGTCGTCGCCCGCGGGATTTGCGCCGATCTTGAGCAGCGCGTCGTCGAACCGCGCCGAGACGAGAATGAAGTTCCCGTCCGGCGTCAGTTCCGTGTAGTTCTGCGAGGAGCCGGTCTCGATCACGTGGCGAACCTCGCCCGTGTCCAGATCGACCACGTGCACGGTCGGGGCATCGTCGATGTGGAGGCCCGTCGCCACGATCGATCCCTCGTCAAAGTGCTTGTTCGACGGGAAGCTGGCCGTGGTGCCGACGTCGATCGTCTTGACGATCTCATCCGATACGGTGTCGATGAGGCTGGCGCTGCCGTCGCCGTTGTTGATCACGACCATCAAATCCCGGACATCGTCGGATTCCTGGCCCCAACCTTGCAGCTGCAGGAGCGGGCCCAGGGCCACGCCGGTCCCGAGCGCCGCGCCGGTCCGCTTCAGAAACCCGCGTCGCGTCATCGCCGAGCCGGTCATCTCGTCGATCCTGCTCATCACGGTCCTCCTTAGCTCCGAGGTCATCAGTAAGTGGGCACCGACGGGTCAACCTGGCGAGCCCAAGCGTTGATGCCGCCGTAGAGGTTTCTCAGTCGGCGGAAGCCGGCCTCGCGCAGCAGCTCGACAGCTTCGGCGCTGCGCCCGCCCACGCGACAGATCGCCACGATCTCGTCGGCGCTGTCCAGCTCGTGGAGCCGCTCGGGCAGCTCGCCGAGCGGAATGTGGGTTGCGCCATCGAAGCGTGAGATGTCGAGCTCGAACGGCTCGCGGACGTCGAGGAGCACGAGGTCCTCGCCGGCATCGAGCCGTTCCTTCAACTGTTGGGGCGAAATCTCGGCGCCTGTCTCCTCGGTCTCTCCGCCGCCGACGCCGCAGAACGCCTCGTAGTCAATGAGCTCGGTGACGGTCGGGTTCTCCCCACAGACGGGACAGTCGGGGTTCTTCCGGAGCTTGAGCTCACGGAAGGTCATGCCGAGCGCGTCGACGAGCAACAGCCGCCCCACCAACGGCTCCCCCTCGCCGAGGATGAGCTTGATGGTCTCGGTGGCCTGGATCGTCCCCACGAGTCCGGGCAGCACGCCGAGGACGCCCCCCTCCGCACAACTGGGGACCAGACCGGGTGGCGGCGGCTCGGGATAGAGGCAGCGATAGCAGGGGCCCTGGCTCGCGTCGAAGACCGTGGCCTGCCCTTCAAAGCGGAAGATGCTCCCATAGACGTTCGGGATCCCCAACATCGCACAGGCATCGTTGACAAGATATCTCGTGGGAAAGTTGTCGGTGCCGTCCACGACGATGTCGTAGTCCTGGAAGATCTCCAGCGCGTTCTCCGACGACAGTCGGGCCTCGTGGGTCTCGACGTCCACGTAGGGGTTAACGTCCTGGATGCGGTCGCGGGCGGAGTCGAGCTTGGGCCGTCCGACGTCGCTCGTGCCGTGGATGACCTGGCGCTGGAGGTTGCTCGCCTCGACCGTGTCGAAGTCGACGAGGCCGAGGGTGCCGACGCCGGCCGCTGCCAGATAGAGCCCGAGCGGCGCGCCGAGGCCGCCGGTGCCGACCATCAACACACGGGCGGCCTTGAGCCTCTTCTGCCCCGACATCGTCACCTCGGGCATAATCAGATGCCGGCTGTAGCGCTGGATCTCCTCGTGGGAGAGCTCCACGTCATCGACCGCTTGGTCGTGGACGCTGGAGTCGGCTGAAGCCGTGGGGCGCCCGCCCGCGACCGCCGGGACGAGGCGCAACTCGTCGCCGTCCTCGACCGATGTGTCCGGGCCATCCAGATGCCGAATGTCCTCGTCGTTGTGATAGACGTTGACGAAGGAGCGCAGGGCGCCATCGTCGTTGAACAGGTGTTGCCGTAGATCGGGATAGTCGCTCGTCAGTTGCTGCAGCGCTTCCCCGACCGTCGTCGCCCCCATCTCCACGGACGACCGATGGCCGGCGTAGGGGCGCAACGGGGTCGGGATGAAGACCGTGATGCTCATTGCGGAACTCCTCCTTGGTCGCTCAGGGATGGATCCATCAACGTGAGTTCGTCGAACTTGGTGCGATCGGGGCTCAGTTGCCATGCGCGCGTATGCGTAGCCTGAGCCTGCTGGACGGAGACGATGACGTAGGCGAAGCCGGGCCAACTGGCGTGTTCGAGGTCGTAGTCGGACGGCAGCGGGGCTGCGTCGGGATGGGAATGGAAGAAGCCGA
>JAHEOA010000064.1 GCA_018609825.1 Candidatus Bipolaricaulota bacterium
CGGCTTACAGCGAAGCCGTCGCTACGCTCAAGCACATGATCGGTTAAGAAAGGCTAAAAAGCTAGATATTTCGTCAGAAAGGTGGATATGACTGTCGAACTTAAACCTGTGCTAGAGTCGATGTCTCAGTTACGTAAAGCTGTGCAGGCTGGAGAAGAAGTAATTGATGCCGATCCAGGCGTACAAGACGACGCCATAAGCCGCCACCGACGCCCAGGCGACCTTGATGTCGCGCCAGCCGAAGTGCAGGCGGAGATGGAGATAGACGGCATAGGCGAGCCACGCGATGAGCATGGCCGTCTCTTTGGGGTCCCATTCCCAGTAGGCCCCCCAGGCCTGTTTGGCCCAGATGCCGCCGAAGATGATCCCGCCGATGCCGTAGAAGGGGAAGCCGATCGCGTTCGCCTTGTAGCTGAAGTCCTCCAACTTCTTGAGCGCCTCCGGCGGCTGGCCGCGGAAGCGTCGCCACAGCAACAACAGACTGGCGCCGAAGCCGGTCGTAAAGAGCGCGATGCCGATGATCATGAAGATGACGTGGATGACGAGCCAATAGCTCTGCAAGGCCGGCACGACCGGTGCCACGGCTCGGGGAGCGATCGTCGGCGAGGCCGACAGCGCCAGCATGGTGAAGGCGATGCCGGTGACGATGGCGCCGACGCCGGGAAAACGGTAACGGCGCTCGAAGACCAGATACGCCAGCGGAATCAGCCAGGCCATGAACGTCAGGGTCTCATACGTCGTCGTGATCGGGAGAAAGACGCTGATCGCCCAGTCGGAGGCCTGGCCGAGCTCGATCGCGCGCAGCACGACGCCGACCGTGCCGAGGACAACGCCGACCCCCGTGAGAAGGGTGGCCCAACGGGCCCAGCCGAGCGCCCGCGGCATCGTCGGGCTGGCCGCGATTCCCATGGCTTGGGAGGATCGCTCGACTCGGCTCTCGGTCGACTCCGAGGGGGCCAGCACGGCTCCGAGGAGGTAGCCGAGAAACGCCAGGAAATAGGCCGGCGTGGCGAGAAAGAAGAAGAACGTGCTGTCGAATGCCATCGTCATGATCCCCCTTTGGAGGCGTGGGCCAGCGCGTCCCGTTCGGACCCGACCGGCTCCCGCTCCAATTCCTGTTGAATGTCGCGGATGATCTTCTCGAACTCGGGCGTGAAGTCGCCCTTGCGGCTGCGGCCGCCGATGAGCACTTGGCCCGTGGATTCGTCGACGTGGGCCCAGACGGCCTGGTGGCTCAGCAACAGGTTGCCCACCAGCATGACGATCATGACGGCAAACGCCGAGTACGCCACCGGGACGCCGGGGTCCCAGCTCATTTCCAACCCCGTGAACTGGGGCGCCTTGAAGCCCTCCAGGTAGAACTTGTAGTCGCTGTCCACGGCGTTCTGCATTTGCGGCATCCGGGAGAACGCCCAGGTGCGGAAGACCCGCTCGCCCGTCTGAGCGTTGCGCACGATCACGAACGCGGCAGGATTGTTGAGGCTCTGGGTCTTGCTGTAGGCCACGCCCTCCGAGAGCGCAAAGTCGGGCAGGAACGCGTTGAACTCGACCTCAAGATCCTGGCTGGGAACGCGGAACGTCTCGCCAACGGTGGCTTGGAACTCCCCAATGGACTCGCCGTCGGCGTCCGTGATCCGGAACGTCGCCGTGGCCGCGTTCATCCAGTCCTCGCCCATGGCGGTCTGATACAGGCTAATCCCGCCGTAGCTGAACGGATGGTTGACCTCGGTGATCCCGGTCTTGACCTCCTGGCCTTGCTCATTGATCACGGTCAGCCGCGTCTTCCAGTCCATGACGCGCTCGGTGCCTTCGTAGTTCTCGCTCCAGAACTCGTCCACGCGGACCTGGAAATCCCGGTTCGGAACCTCGATGACGTCGCCCTCATGGGCGAGATTCATCTCGTTGTAGCCGAAGAAGTTGGTCACGCCGAGGCCGATGATCGCGACGATCAGCGCCACGTGGAAGACGTCGATGGCGTAGCGCTCCCAGCGGCGCCGCTCGGCCAGAATCTGGCCGTCGTCCTCGCGGACGGCGTAATGACGGGACCGTAGCGCGCCCCTGACGTCATCCTTGATGCGCGCCAGCGGCCGGCTGGAGGCGTCGATCGTGGCGGTGTTGGGCATGTTGGGCAGCGCCTGGGTCTGCTTGCGCGCCATGGGCCGCTTGACGTAGTGGCGCGAGGCCTTGAGGCGTTTGACCGTGCAGGCGGTCATGTTGACCAGGAAGAGGCCGAGAATGGCGTAGGTGTAGGGAGCGCTGAAGATCCGGAACAGGCCGAGCGAATGGAGCACCTCGAAGTTGTCCGGGCCGTATTGGGCCACCAGGTCGACGCGCCGATTGAAGTCGAGCTGGGGCACCAGCGTCTGGATCAGCCCGATGAGCACCAGCAGCGCGATGAGGGCGACGCCCAAGGGGATCGAGGTCAGGACGCGCGTCAGCGTCGGGCCCGCGCCACGTCGTTTGGCCTCGCGGATTCGCCCGCGCAGCCAGGACGCGAACGTCACCGACAGACTGAATCCGAGCACGAGCCAGAACAGCAGGGTGTACCACGTGCCCGCAAACGCCAACGTCGGAGGGACGACGTCCGGCTCGCGGAGCGAGACGATCGAGGCGAGCAGGGCAGCCGTCAGGAGCCCATACACGGTCCAGCGATGGGCGAAGACGGCCTCGATGTCGCGGGCGACTTGGCGGATCATGTCAGCGCGTGCTCATCTCGTCGACGTCGTCAAGGACATCCGTCGTCTTCTGGAAGCCCTGCAGCATGGTCTGCTCGTCCATGGCGCCGTTCCAGTAGCCCATGATGACGCCGCGCTCGTCGATCCAGAACGAGGTCGGCAGCGCCGTCAGGCCGTAACGAACGAACGCCTTGCCTTGGCGATCGATCAGGTTCGTGTAGGTAATGCCCTGCCGCTCGAGGAACGCGCGCGCCTCGGCGACGGAGTGGTCCCAGTTGATCCCGACGATCGCGACGCGATCGCCGAACCGTTCGTGAAAGTTCTGCAGCGCCGGCATCTCCGCCCGGCAGGGCGCGCACCACGTGCCCCAGAAGTTGAGCAGCACCGGCGTGCCGCGGAACTCACGCAGGGAGACGTCCTGGCCCTCGAAGTCGCTGAGCGAGATGTCGGGTGCCCGATACCCCAATTGAGCCCCCGTCTGATCGGGGCGCACCTCCGCCCGCTTGTCCAAGAACTCGCCGTTGGAGGAGCGGGCGACCATCTGGCTCGTGTCAACTTCGGCGATCTCGGGCGTCTTCCCGCCCGGGTCGAGCGCGAAATACCCGTACGCCACCAGGACGAGCACGCCGACCCCGGCCAGGGCCGTGGCCCCGATTGCGGCGTACTTCAAGGCGCGCAGCTTGCGCGGCTCGGACTGGTCATGAGGCCCCGGTGCGTCAGCCATACCGTCAGTATAGAAATCGGGACTGATTTAGTCCATGATCTGGGTCAACCGATCCGTCGCTCAGTCGGCCGCTTTGGCGTCGTAGCCGGCCTCCTGAACCGCCTGGACGAGCGCGTCGGTGGCGACGTCCTCGCTCAGCTCCAGGCGGGCGGTGCCGCCCTCGAGCGACACCTCGGCGGTCTGGACGCCGTCCACGTTCTGCAGCGCGGTCTGGACGTGCGAGACGCAGTGCTCACAGCTCATGCCGTCGATGTTCAGGGTTTTCGTCATGGCGTACCATCCTCCTCGGGTTGGGGTTGGGGTCGGGCCTCGAGCGAACCGCCCGGCGCGGCGATCCACTGGCCGCTCAGCCGCAGGATCTGGCGCTCCAGCCAGCGTCGCACGCGCGTCGAGCGCGTCTCGGTCTCCGGGTCGAACGGCCGGACCAGCACCGTGTAGAGGCCGAGTCGACGCGCGCCCAGGACGTCGGTGAAGATCTGGTCGCCGATCATCGCGACCTCGGCCGCGTCCATATCGAGCGCGCGGAGGCTCTCGCGGAACCCGCGCGTGCCCGGCTTGCCGGCGTTGAAGCGGATCGGGTGCCCGTCCAGCCCCGCCCGAACCGCGTCGCGATCGATCCCCTCGTCGTTGCTCAGAAACGCCAGCGCAAACCCCGCGGCTTCGACCTCGGCCAGCCAGCGCAGCACGCGCTCGTCCCACTCGGTGAAGCCCCAGGCGCCCAGCGTGTTGTCCAGGTCAAAGATCATGCCGCGGATCCCCTGCGCCCGAAGCTCGTCCAAGTCGAGCTCGAAGACCGATCTCACGTGCTCGTGGGGCAGCAGACGTGGGATCATGATAGCGATGATCGCACCTCCCCAATGGGGACGTGCCGAGCGATGCCGTCCATCACGCGCTGGACGTCGTCCCAGAAGTCGGGCGCGACCAAGACCTTGACGAAGCGCTGCCCGTCGGCCACGTACCAATCGCGACGGACATGGGCGATGCCGTCGTAGGCGTCCATGATCGTCTCCAGAAAGTAGATGTCGCGCTCGGCCATTTCGACGTACAGCTCCACCGTGTCTTGGCTCATGCCGGCTCCTCGTGTTCGACGTCGCTCGGCGTCCGGCGGAGACAGAGCTCCGTGTCCAGATCCCGCCGGGGCGCGGCCTCGACGACCGGTAACGCCATTCTACCAACTCGGCCTTCCCTGTCACCGTCACGATCGATGGCCGGGACGGCCCTGCCGGCCTCATCGATCAGCATCCCCATGAGGGCGTCGTGCGTCTTGAGGCGGACCCGGGGCAGCCTTCGGGGCACGGCGCCGGGCAAACAGCTCAAGAGCGTATGAAAGCCGCGCACCGGCCCGTCCGCGTTGGACGGGCCGCGCGGCGCCGCATTTCTCATGGGTCGAGGCAGGTCTGAACCGCGTTACTGTCCCTCGCCGGAGGTTCCGCTGCCTTGGCCTTGGCCCTGCCCCTGCGGCGCGGAGGACGAGCCGCCCTGCGAGGACGACTGCGACTCCAGCTGGCTTTGCAGCTCGGAGACGCGGTCGGGGCGGTAGTCGGGATAGTTCTCCTGAAGCGTCTGCAGGCGCTGTCGCGCCTGATCGGTCCGACCCTGCTCGAGATAGAGGCCGGCCAGCTGGACGAGCGCGTCCTTGCCGTCCTCGCCGAGCGAGCCCTCGCCGTTGATCGCCCGATCGGCCTCCAACAGCGACTGATAGATGGGGAGCTTGTCGGACGCCGACGGGTCCTGGAGCAGCGCGGACTTCAGATGGTTCTTCGCCTGTTCGGGCCGATTGAGCGCGAGCTGGGCCTCGCCCATGCCGCGATGAGCGCGCCAGTTGTCCGGCGCGTCCTCCAGGATCGTTCGGTACTGCTCCATCGCGTTGCTGGGCTGGCCCGCGTTGCGATAGAGCGTGGCCAGTTGGAATCGGGTGTCCTGGTCGCCCGGATCGATCTCGAGGATCTTCTGGGCGACCTCGATCTGGGTCGACTGGCCGGCGCGCAGCTCCAGCGCCCGGCGGTACTCGGACAACGCGTCCTCGGTGTTGCCCTGCGCCCGATAGGCGTCGCCCAAATTGATGTGAGCGGGCGCGGAGTACTGGCCCGCCGAGCGATTGACGACGCTCTCCAGCGTGGCCACGGCGTCCTCAACCTGGCCGGACTGGAGTTGGGCCTCGCCGAGCTGGATCTCCACGTCCATGGGGTTATTGACGCCGGCCTCCAGCGCGGCGTCGTAGGCCTCGATGGCGTCCGCATAGGCCTTCTGGTCCATGTGGAGGTCGCCGAGCAGCTTCTGCACCTCGCCGAGGCGTCGGTCGGTTGAGGAGAGCTGATCGCGCAGGTCGCTCAGCACGTCGCGCGCTCGGGTGAGCGGCTCCTCGTTGCCCGTCGACTCGGCCTGATCGAGATAGGTCTTGGCCAAGTTGATGCGAACGTCACGCCAGGTCGAGGAGCCCGTCTCCACCAGCTCGGCCGCGCTGGAGAGGCTCTCCACGGCCTTGGCGTGGTTGCCCTGGTTGGTGTGGATCTCGGCCGCCAACGTGTGGGCGTCGGCGTAGTCCGGGTCGATCTCGAGGGCGCGGTTGATCTGGGTCAGCGCCCGGTCGGCGTTGCCGACCGTGTTGTTCAGGAACCGAGCATAGTAGTAGCGCAGCTCGGCGTTCTCCGGCGCCAGGTCGACGACGCTCTGGAACTCGGAGTCGTCGCTCTGGCCGTAGTTGCCGACGCTGGCCAGGAACGCGTCGACGGCGTTCTGTTTCGCCTCGGTGAGGCGCTCCTGCAGCGACTGGCGCTCGTCCTCGGCGGCGTCTTCACCCAGGCTCTCGAGCCGGCTCTGCAGGATCTCGACCTTGTTCTGATAAAGCAGACTCTGATAGTAACCAATGTTCGGGTCGCTGGCCCCTGAGGAGCTGGCCTCGTCATAGGCCGCGATGGCCTGATCCAACAGCTCCAGCTTCTGCGCGTTGTCCTCGACCTGGTCGGCCTCGTTCTCGAGGCGATACGCCTTGAGGAGCTGTTCCTCGATGACGAGATCCGCGGCGTCCTCCTGCTCCTCGACCCACTGGTTGAAGCGGTCCTGGCGCTCCTGCTGCGTGTAGGCGTCCGTTACCTGCTGCTTAAGATTGTCCGTGGTGCGGCGTTCTTCGACCTGGATGACGTGGAAGCCGGCGTCGGAACGGAACGGCTCGCTCGTCTGGCCAGGCTCCATCTCGAACGCCTTCGCCTTCAGCCGGGTCGGCTGACTGGCGTCGTAGCTGATCCAGCCGAGGTTGCCGCCGTCGCCGGCGTTCGAGCCGTCGGAGTATTCCCGAGCCAAAGCGGCAAAATTCGCTTCGTCGCCCTGGAGTTGCTCGTAAACCGTCTGGATCTGGCGCTCGGCGGATTGGATCTGTTCCTCAGAGGGCTCTGAGGGGAGACTGACCTGGATCTGTCGAACGCGGGCTTCAGTCTGAGACGGGAATTCCTCACTTTCGCGAGCTGAGGACAGCCAGCTCTGGAAGCGTTCGTCCTGGACGCTGGAGACGTAATCCTGCCGGATCTGATCCCGGGACTCGTCGAAGCCGGTGGTGCGCTTGCCTTCCAGCTTGATTAAGTGGATGCCGAACTGCGTCCGGACGGGATCGGAGATCTCGCCCTCCTCGAGCGCAAACGCCGCCTCCTCGAACGGGGCCACCATTTGGCCCTTGCCGAACCAGCCGAGGTCGCCGCCCTGTGCCCCGCTGGGCCCGTCGGAGTACTGGCGCGCCATCTCGGCGAAGTCGGCCCCTTCGTCCAGCTTCTGCTGGATCTCGGCGATCTGTTGTTCGGCGGACTGCGCTTGGGCGTTGGAGGCGTCCTCGGGAAGCTCGATCAGGATGTGGCGCGCGTGGATCTCGTCGCTGCCGTACTGGTCCTGGTTCTGTTCGAAATACGCGCGCAGATCCTCTTCCGTGGGCGCGACGGGATGGACCACCTGGGAGAGGAACTGCTGCTTGTTGTTCTCCACATAGCTGAGCAGATCCTCCGTGGTCGGGTTGATCTCACCCACGACCTGATCCTGAAGCCTCTCTTGCTTCAGCTGCTGTCGGGCTTGCCCCCGGAGATAGTTCTTGAACTCGGAGACGGAGCCGGTGGAGAGGTTGAACGCCTGCGCGAAGCGCTGTCGTACTTGCGGGTTCTCCAAGGCCGTCTTCAACCGTTCCTCGGTCACGTTGTTCTGCTGCAGGAACTGCTGATACTGCTGACGGAAGCGCTCGTCCACGTCCGTCTGCGGGACCGACAGTCCGCGCTCGTCGGCCTCTTGGGAGATGAGTTCGCTCTGGATCAACTGCTCAGCGGCTTCATTACGCAACTGCAGGCGATAATGTCCGCCGCTGGCGCCTTGGAGCCGCTGCTGGAAGTTGCCCCCGAACTGCGAATAGAGTTGCTGATAGCGCTGAATCGTCTGCTGGTGTCGCGTGTCCAACTCGGCCGTGGAAATCTCTTGTCCGTTGATGATGATGGCCGGTTGTTCCTGCTGTTGCTGCTGCTGCGAGCTGCTTCCGAAAAGACCCTGTGGGCCGCCAGGCGTGAAGAACAGCACACCCCCGGCTGCAAAGCCGATGATCACGACCCAAAGCGTCACCGTCACCCAGAGTTTCTGCCCCCGGTTCATATGGTCAATCCCTTCCTCTTGGTTTTCGTCTCACGTGCGATCTCCGGAACAATGACGATGATAATGCCGTGCGAATGGCTTGAGATACACGCGGACGGGTTGCTGACAATGTCGGCATCAATCCGAGATTCGCTGCTGTGATGACGCGGCGCGATCGGCCTCAAGGCCGCGCCCGCATTTCATCGCTGATAATCGCGTCTTTGCTGGACTGATGCGAGTTTAGAAGACGTCGCGGTCGGTGTCAAACGCCGACCGGCGGGCGCGTCCCAAAAACGACGAGCGCCTCCCGGTCTCCCGCCTATCGGACGCTGAACGATCCGCGTCGTCGCCAGTGTCCTCGGAGGTCTCCGACGATTCTCGCTCGTCGGGCGCGTCCGCGTCCTCGGTCAGCTCCGAGGCCGGTCGGCCCGTGATCGCCTCGGAGAGCGACGTCGGCCGGGACACCTCCGCTTCTTGGGCCTCGTCCGGTTCCTGCTGCATCTCCGTCTCCTCGGTCGACCCGGTCTCGGCCTCGTCTTCGGAGCCGCCCAGCGTCTCACGTTGCGTGCTTTCCGAGCTTTCCCGTTCCTCTTCACTCGGGCGTCCATCTTGGTGGGGCGGATGGAGCCGATGGCGCGGGGTGATCGAGAACCGCAGCGCCGTGCGCTGTTCGCCGTCGATCTCGACGTCGACAAAGCTCGGCATGGAGACCAGGTCCACCCCGCTCGAGGCGAGGTAGCTGCGCGCGATGGCGATGGCCTTCACGGCTTGATTGATCGCCTTGGGGCCGATCCCTTGGAGTTCTGCCTCTCCCGACTCTCGGATCGTGTTGGCGAGAGCGCCAGCCGTGGCGGAGGCATCGGACTGAGCAGAGACTTTGAGGATTTCCATGGCTCCCTCTCCCCCTCCTAACGAGCACTGGCATTGAGTATAATCGAGTTATCTTCCCCAGACAAGAGCCTTGCCTGCCAGCGCATCAGCGGGCCCGTTCGGTGAACTGAACGGTCCGGATCACCTGGACTTTGATCTCGCCGGGGTAGTCGAGCTCGTCCTCGATGGTGCGGGCGATCTCGTAGGACAGCTTGGCCGTCATGTCGTCGTCGATCTCGGTCGGCTGGACCATGACGCGCACCTCGCGGCCGGCCTGGATGGCGTAGGCCTCCTGGACGCCGCCGAAGCTGTTGCACAGGTCCTCCAGGGCCTGGAGCCGCTGGATGTAGGCCTCGAACGTCTCCTGACGCGCGCCGGGCCGGGCGGCCGAGAGCGCGTCCGCGGCCTGCAACAGCACGGCCATGGCCGACTGAGGCTCGACCTCGTTGTTGTGCGCGGCGACGGCGTGAACGACCTCCTCGCTCTCGCCGTAGCGCCACGCCAGCTCCGCGCTGATGAGCGAGTGCGGCCCCTCGACCTTGTGATCGACGGCCTTGCCGATGTCGTGCAACAGGCCCGCCCGACGGGCCGACTTGGGATCGATGCCCAGCTCGCCCGCCAGCGCCCCGGCAATGAAGCTGACCTCCATGGAGTGCTGCAGTTGGTTCTGGCCGTAGCTGGTGCGGAACTTCAGCCGGCCCACCATCTTGACGAGCTCCGGGTGGAGCCCTTCCAGCCCGATATCGAACGCGGCCTTCTCCCCCTCTTCCTTGATAAGCTGGGCCACCCGCTCCTGGGCCGTGTCGACTTGTTTCTTGATCTGGGCGGGATGGATGCGTCCGTCCTCGACGAGCTTCTGCATGGCGACCCGCGCAATCTCCCGACGCACGGGATTGAAGCACGACAGGACCACCGTGTCCGGCGTGTCGTCGACCAAGACGTCCACGCCCGTCAGCGACTCGAACGTGCGGATGTTGCGGCCCTCGCGGCCGATGACGCGGCCCTTGAAGTCGTTGTCGGGCAGCGGAACGAGGCTGACGGTGGAGAGCTCCACTTCCTCCGCGGAGTAGCGCTGGATGGCCGTGGCGATGATCTTGCGCGCCTCCTGCTCGGCCTCCTGTTCGTGGCGCTCCTTGATCTCGCGGACGGCCTTGGCGTAGTGCCGCTCGGCGTCCTCCCGGACGCGGCGCAGCAGCTCCTCCTTGGCCTCTGCTTGGGTCAGGCCGGAGATCTCCTCCAGCCGCTTCTGTTCGCCCTCGATCAGCGACTGGCCCTCTTCGATGTAGCCGGAGACGCGATCGAGGTCCTCGTTGAGGTCCTGCTCAAGCTGTTGCAGCTCGGAGGCCTGACGCTCGATGCGCTCCTCGCGCTTCATCAGCCGTGACTCGAACTGCTCCAGCTTCTCTTCGCGGGTCTTGAGGCGCCCTTCGCGCTCTTCCAGCTGTTGGGCGCGCTCCTCGTTCTGGCGACGCTGGGTCTCGCGGGCCTCGGATTCCTCCTCGAGTTGGCGGTTGAGACGGCGTTCTGTCTCCTGCCATTGGCTCCGTTCCGCTTCGACGTCGCGTCGCAGCCGATCGAGACTCGCCTCGGCCTCCTCGGCGCGTCGTTGCTCCTCGGCCAACGCTTGCGCCAAACGGCGAGTTCCGATGACGTATCCCAGAGCCAGGAGGAGAGCTCCCACTCCTCCCAAAGCGATAATCAATACGGGATCCATCGCGGGCACACTCCTTTAGTCGATTCAGACGGGCGATGGCTTGGGCATGGATTCCGGGCGAGACCGATACACAGTCCGTCGTCGCCCCGCGGTCCCCATGGGGGCCGGGGCCGAGGATCCTCGGCCCGGAATCGGGAATCAGGGTCGAATGAGTCGGTGCTTTAGCCATTGCCAAATTTCGATTATAGCGGTGAGCCGCAACGGTGATCAACGTCGGATGGCGATCATGGCGGGCAGGAACGTCAAGCCGAACAGCGTCATGAATCCGATGCCCAGCACCGCCGACTGGCCGAGCACCTCGAGAATAGGGGTCTGGGCGAAGATGAGGCTGCCGAAGCCGATCATGGTCGCGAACGTGTTGGCCAGAATCGGCAATGCCGTCGAGGCGAGGGCGCCCTTGACGTCCCGGGCCCCCATGTCGCGATAGCGATGGAGCAAGTAGACGCAGTTGTCGACGCCGAGGCCGATCAACAACGGCGAGATAAGAATGTTGGCCACGTTGAAGTCGATGTCGAACAGGTGGAGCGCGCCGAGCATCCAGAGATAGCCGAGCCCCAGAGTTACCAGCGAAAGCCAGGTCCCGCCCCGGACGCGCGACCGGCGCAGGCTGACCCAGAGCACGGCCATGATGATGAAGACGGCGGTCGCCGTGGAGTAGGCGAAATCCTGGCGCATGTAGGACTCCAACCGAGCTCGCGTCATCGGGGTGCCGAAGAAGTCGTCCGAGATCCGCTCCGCCTTCTCGATGAAGTCGTTGTAGAGGTCGCTGTTCCAGATGACGTCCTCGCTGACGTGGGCGGCCACGATGGCGTCGCCGTCCGGGGCGAAGCCGAGCTTGCGATACCGCTCCGGCGGATTCTCGATCAACCGATCGATGCGTTCGGGCGTGGGGATCTGCGCCTTGAGCGACCGGACGCGCTCCGCCAGCGAGTCGACGCTCTGTCTGAGCGCGAACAGCCGATCGCCCATGTTCGCCTCGACCAGATCCTGGAACCGATCGCGAATTCGGTCAGTTTCGTCCTTGATGCTGAGGAAACGCTCCTGCAGTTCCCGGTCGCCGGTGGCTTGCACCACGGTGTTGGCGCTCGTCTGGAGCTGGTCGCTCAGCTGCTCCAGCGCGCTCATGAGTGCCTCCGCGTTGGTAAACGGCTGGCGGAGGGTCGACAACCGATCGGAGGCCTTCTGCAGGGGCGTCACGGGGTCCAATCCTTGGAGCTCGCCGAGCAACCGCTTGAACCGCTCCCGTTCCGCTTGGTTCTCGATGCCGATGGCGCTGTAGTAGCTCAACGGCCGTCGATCGACCGCGTCCATCCGATACAACGCGTTGCTGATCTCGCGGACGCGCTCCAATGACGGCTCCACGAAGAAGAAAAAGTAATTCTCGGGATCGGCGATCTGACCGCCCGTCTCGAAGTTATCGTTGATGTAGCGGGCGACGTCCTGACTGGGCAGGTTGCGCTGGCTGACGTCCTCGGAGATGAAGGTGAAGTCGATCCGGCTGGCCGGGTACGCGATCGCCGCTGTGCCGACCAGCACCAGCGCCACGACGACCCAGCGCCGACGCGCGATCGCCTGTGCAAACGGCTCCAGGTTCCAGGGCCGTGGGGGGCGAACGCGCCCCCGTCGCCCGACGGCCCGTTGGGCCGCGACCAGAAGCGCGGACAGCACGACCAGTGTCACCAGACAGGACAAGAGAACGCCGAAGCCGAGGATGTAGCCCATCTCCGACAGCCCCTTGGTTTGGGAGACGACCCCCACGCCAAAGAGCACCAAGGACGTCGCGGCAGCGGCGGTGATCATGGCCTTGCCCTTGACGGTGACCGCGTGCCGCAACGCCGGAATGACCCGTCTCGACCCCTCACGAATCTCCAGGTAGTGCGTGATGAACTGGATGCCGTAGTCGATGCCCAACCCGAGCACGATCGCGGGCAAGAACGCCGTCAGCAGGTTCAAGCCGCCGAAGAGGTGCTTGGAGATCGCCAGCGTCAACATCAGCGCCAGCGAGACGGGAATCGTGGCGATGATGGGATAGACAAAGCGCCGCAGCACGAGGATGAACAGGCCGAGCACGCCGAGGACGGTTATGAGCGCCGTCCGGTTCATGTCCTCGCGCAACATGGCGTCGGACTGCACGGAGAACACGTGCGGGCCCTTGATCCCCCACTCGATCCCCATGGACGCCAGATCGAGCGAGCGCAGCTCGCGCTTTACCTTGCCGACGACGCGGCGGTTGTAGTCGAGGCTGCGCGAGGCGGGCTGGTCGGGCTGGAACTGGACCACCAACGCGGTCGCGTCCGTGGAAAGCCAATAGGGACTTCCTTGCTTTGACGTGGGTTGGATGGTGTTCTGCAGGGACGCCAACTCCGCCCGGAAGGTCTCGATGCCCTTGGAGAGCGTCTCCATCCGTTCAGGGAGCTCGTCCAACCCGGTAAGCACGGAGCCGTTGAGCTGCCTCAGGGCGTTGATCTGGTTGCTGAGGTCCTTGAGCGTGGCGCTCAGTTTCTGGGGATCGAAGACCCCCAGCCCGCTCATGAGCTGTTCGAGCGAGTTGGCCGTGTCGCGATAGATCCCAGCTAGGGACTGCTCCGAGCTCGGCAGCGCCCCGTCCGATTCGACGGCTTGGCGCAGTTGTTCGATGCGCGCCTGGAGCTCGTCGATGCTGGCCTCGTCCAGCGCCAGCGGGTCGACGTTGAGCGCCTGCGGCTCGTCGCGTTCGAAGCTCGCCTGGCTGATCTCCGGATGAGCGCCGACGGCGTTCTGCACTTTCCGGCCCGCGTCGAGCAGCGTCTCGACGCGTTCGCCGCGCGGGGCCGATCCGGGCGCGTCGAGTCTGAGTAAGACGGCGTCCTTGTTGACCTCGCTCTCCAGTAGGTTTTGATAGCGCTGGACGCGCTCCAGCAGGGGATCGTCTTGGGGCAGGAGCTGGTTGAACGTGCTGTCGACGGGCAGCGTCCGCAGGTCAAGCACCGACGCGACGGCCAGAGCGAGCGCCATGAGCAGCACAAGGCCGGCGACTCGGCGGATAGAGCGAAAGAGCGTGAACAGCGGGCGCATGCCCGGGCCTCATGCCTCGGCGTCCGTCGCCTCGGGCTCCTCGGTCACGCGAGTTTGCTGCGCCGTGTCGGCCTCGGCTTCCTCCTGGTAGGCGTTGGCGATCTCGTCGGGGCTGGTGGCGTCGATGTGCCAGCCGGTCAGTTTCGCCGTCAGCCGGACGTTCTGGCCGCCCTTGCCGATGGCCAGGCTCAGCTCGCCGTCGGGCACGACGACGGTGGCGTGCTTGTCGTCCTCGTCGAGCTCGATGCGCATCACGGTCGCCGGCTCGAGGCTGTTCTGGATGAGCTCCTGGAGGTTCTCGCTCCAGCGGATGATGTCGATCTTCTCGCCGGAGAGCTCGCGCACGATCTGGCGCACGCGGGCCCCGGACGACCCCACACAAGTCCCCACAGGCTCGATCTCGGGCACGCGGGCTCGCACGGCCGCCTTGCTGCGGACCCCCGGCTCGCGAGCCACGGCCACGACCTCGACGAGCCCCTGTTCGACCTCGGGGACTTCCAGTTCCATGAGGCGCCGCACGAAGTCCGGATGGGCTCGGGAGACGAGCACGCGCGGATCACCCTGGGTCTCCTCCACGCGATACAGATACGTCCGCAGCGTCTGCCCGGGGCGGTAGTGCTCGCCGGGGATGCGCTCGCTGTCGTGCATGAGCGCCTCGGCTTGGCCCAGGTTGAGCCAGACGTCGCGCCCTTCAAACCGATGGACGCTGCCGTTGATGAGCTCGCCGACGCGGGCGTGGAAGCGCTCGTAGACCATCTGGCGACGGCGCTTCAGAATCTCCTGACGGATCGTCTCCTCGGCGCGACGGGTCGCAATGCGGCCCAATTGCGTCACGTCGAACTCGATCGACTCGCCCTTGTCGACGATCGTGATGTCTCCGGAGCTGCGATCGATCTCCACGTCCACCTCGTCCTCGCTGCCGAACTGCTCCCGATAGGCCATCGCCAGCCCCTTGCGGACGGCGTCATAGAGCTCCTCGCGCTCCAGGCCCTCCTCTTTCGCCATCTCTTCCAAGGCCTCTAAAAACTCGACGTTCATCGTCGCATCACAGCTCCTCGTTCTGGGCGTTGCTCAGGCGGGGTCGAACGGGGGACAGACGCGGGCCTCGGCCAACTGGTCCAGGGGAATCTCCAGCTCGCCGCGGTCGGTCGCCAACTCGACGACCTCGTTCTCGACCGTCCGCAGCGTCCCCGTCCAGTTGCGCTGGCCCTCAATCGGGGCGTAGGTCACCACCCGGATCGCTTCGCCGATCACGCGATGGAAGTGCTGCTCCGTCCGCAGGGGTCGATCCAGGCCGGGCGAGGAAACCTCCAGCTCATACCCGCGATCGACGGCCTCGTCGAACGGCGCCTCCAGGGCCCGGCTGACGCGCTCACAGTCGTCCAGCGTCACGCCGTCGGCCTTGTCGATCATGACCTGCAACAGCCAACGGCCCGGCGTCTGGCGCACTTCAAGCCAATAGAGCTCCACGCCCTCCGTTTCGGCGATCGCCGCCGCGATCTCGCTCAACTCGTCCCGCTTACTCATCGTATCCCCCATTATACGGGAAAGCGCCTGCGGATCAATCGGATGCGCACACGCTACACGCGGGGTATAACGACAGGCGAACATCATGGCACACGTTTGGACCGTTCCCCCGGACGCCGACGGCGAGCGCCTCGATCGCTGGCTTGCGGACCAGCTTCCGGAGCTGTCGCGGGCCCGCATCCAGTCGCTCATCCACGACGGCGCCGTTCAGCTCGGCGGGCGCGTCGCCAAGCCAAGCGCCAAGCTGACCACGGGGACCCAAGTGACGATCGAGATCCCGCCCGATCGATCCGCTTCCGTCGAGCCGGAGCCTATGGATCTTGTAATCCTCCATGAGGACGACGACATCGTCGTCGTCGACAAGCCCTCTGGGCTGGTGGTCCACCCGGCCGCCGGCCATAAGCGCGGCACGCTCGTCAACGGCTTGCTGTATGGGCGCCCACTCGCCCGAGGCAGCCACCCAAGCCGTCCCGGCATCGTCCACCGACTCGACAAGGCGACGAGCGGCGTCCTGGTCGCCGCCAAGAGCGAGCGCGCGTACGCGAGCCTCGTGGCGCAGTTCAAGGCCCGGACGGTGGGCAAGACCTATTTGGCGTTGGTCCACGGCCTCTTCGCCGAAAGGGAGGGCCGGATCGAGGCGCCCATCGGGCGGCACCCGAGGCACGCTCAGCAACAAGCCGTCCGCTCCGCCGGCGGCAAGGCCGCCATCACGGATTTCCGCGTGCTGACGGCGTTCGAGGACCGGACGCTCCTGACGGTCTTTCCCAAGACGGGGCGCACGCATCAGATTCGCGTCCATCTGGCGGCGATCGAGCATCCCGTGGTGGGCGACCCCGTTTACGGGCGAGGCGACGAGGCGGAGGCGTTGATGCTGCACGCCTGGAGATTGACCGTCGACCATCCGGCGACGGGCGAGCGGGTGAGTTTTACGGCCGCTCCTCCGCCCCGACTCCGGAGCGTCGCTGGGGCGGCTGCGGCGGCCGATGGGCCGAGGGCGCATGGGCATCCGCCTTCAGCGTCCGGATGAAGGTCCGCAGGTAGTCGCCCCCGGCCAGCAAGACGAGTCCGAGCGCCCCGTAGACAACGTATGTGTCAGAGGGCAGATCGAGCAGCGCGCTCAGAATCGCAATGGAGAGCACAAACGAGGCGGTCTTGCCCAGGCGTCGCGCGGGCGGGGGCGTGGACAGACGCCGCAGCCAGATGAAGGCGCCGACCGCCATGCCGAACTCGACGCCGCCCAAAATGGCGATCGCGGGCCACGGCAGGTCGCCGATGGCCACGAGCGTCGCAAAGAGGGCCAGGAAGACGAACTTGTCGATGACGGGGTCCAGCAACTGGCCGAGCGGGGTCTCCTCATGGCGCAGCCGTGCGACCACGCCGTCCAGCATGTCCGCGGCCTGGGCAACCAGCAAGAGCCCGAACGCCAGCAGGCGCTCCCCACTGAGCAGCGCCCAGATCACCGGCGGAAGGAACGCCAGCCGCATCAGCGTAATCCCGCTTGCCAGGGTCAAGCGCATGATGCCGCCAGTGTAGCTGCCAGCGTCTCCGATGTAAACAGACAATTCTCCTTCAATCGATGACCTTGCGCTGCCATGACCCCGTGGCGAACAAGCCGACGGCGATGGCGGCCGCCGCGACGTTGCTGGCCATCATGCCGTACCAGACGCCCGTGGCGCCCATCTCCCAGACCAACGCCAACAGGGCACACAACGGCACGCGCAGCGCCCACAGCCGGGCCAGGCCCATGATCATCGTCGGGACGTTGTGCCCGGATCCGCGGAAGACCGATTCGACGGCGACGAAGACGCCGAAGAACGGCATCCCCCAGGCGAAGATCCCCATGAACTCCACGCCCGCGGCGATGACGTCCTCGCGCCCCGGGATAAACGCTGCCATGAGCGGCGCGCGGATGAGCCAGATGATCGTCGCCTCGACCGCCAACAATCCGAACATGAACGCCATGCCGCGCCGGACGGCCGTCCAGGCCCGCTCCAGCATGTCCGCCCCCAGGCTCTGGCCCAAGATCGTCGTCAGCCCGACGCCGAGGCCGTGCATGGCGATGAACAGCAGCCCGAAGATGCGGTCGCCAATCCCGTAGGCCGCCAGCGCGACGGTGGCGTTCGGCACCCGACCGATGATGGCCATGAGCACGACGAACCCGAACGCCGTCCCCGATTGGCCGACGGCGGCCGGCAGGCCGATCGAGGTGATCTTGCGGAACCAGGCCCACTGGGGACGGACCTGTGTCGGGAGGAGGCGGATCCCTTTGGTCCCGCGCACCAGCAGGCCCAGCGCGAGCACCGCGGCCGATCCCTGGCTCACCACGGTCGCGATGGCAGCGCCCAAGAGCCCGAGCGACGGGAACGGGCCGAGGCCGAAGATGAGCGCCGGATCCAGAATGAGATTGAGCGCCACGCCCGTGCTGTTGACGAGCATCGGCGTGACAGTGTCGCCGTAGGCCGACAGCGCAAACTGGAACAGAAACGGCACGCCCAACAGCGGCAGGCCGAGGAAGATGACCCGGATGTAGAGCGAGGCCTGATCCGTGACGGCCCCTTCGGTCACCAGCAGCGGCAGCAGCTTGGGCGCGAGCACGAAGCCGGCCGCGGCCATGGCGACGCCCGCCGTGACCAGAAACGCAAAGATCTGGGTCAGGGCGATGTTGGCCTCGTCATGGCGCCGCGCGCCCGTGTACTGGCCGATGAGCGCGCTCGCGGCCGCGCCGCTCAGCCCGGCCACGAACGAGATGAGCAGCCAGACGACCGGCCAGGAGACCTGAATGGCCGCCACCGACGGGCCGCTCGTCTCCGGCGGAAGATGGCCGATCCAGAAGGCATCGGCCAAATTGTAGAGCGCCTGGAGCAGGCTCGTGACCATGGCGGGCCAGCCGAGCCGCGCCATGGTGCGCACCAGCGGCCCGTGCAGGATCTGCTCGGTGGAGACGCGGGCCATTCAGGCGGCTTCTTCCGCGATCACGCCGCACCCCAGGCGCCGATTCCGGATGGCTGGACGGCCTCGGCTCGCTCCATGGCGTGACGACGCCTCGGCGATCAGAACAGCTGCGGGACCTGGACGTCCAGATACGCCCTCGGCCGGTCCTCGCCGAGGCCTTGGCCCACCCCGCCGACGAGGCTGATCGTCGAGCGGTAGCCGAGCGTCATCGCGACCTGCAGCTCGGCGCCGTAGCCGATCCGCACGTCCTTCGGGTTAAGCGTGTCCCCAGCCATGCCGGCATCGACGAAGATCCCGCCGCCGACGTCATCGACGAACACGGGCCGGCTCTGTACGGAGCGGGTCACGTCAAACAACGGGAAGTCGTACTGCAGACTGGCCGTCACGGCCTGCTGGCCGTCGGCAACGTTCGCCCCGAAGCCGCGCACGGCGAACCCGTCGCCGCTCATGATGTTCTCCAGCGTCCGACCGCCGAGCGCGAACGCTTCGGCGTCGTGCGGACTGTCCGTCCAGCCGCCTCGGACGTCCAACGCGACGCGATGCGGCTCGGCGAACGGCAGCCGGACGGCCTCACGCCAATGCAGCGACAACCGTTGGTGCCACTCGCCGAGCGTCTCCACGTTGATCAGCTCGCCCGATATCGTCACGTTGGTGCGGTGGCCGAAGCGCTCGCTGCGCCGGACCGCCTCGTAGGCGTACTCGCCCGCCAGCGTCGCCGTCGTGCGGGTCTCGGACGTCGTGTCCGCGTCGTGGCTGTTGGGCGAACCGTTGTCGGCGCTGTGCTCGTTGGCGGCCGAGCGATCGATCCGGCGCTCGTAGCCGAGGCTCAGGTCCTGATCTCGATCGCTTGAGACCTCCAAGGGGACGGTGACGTCGAGCCCGATTGCGGTCTGGCGGCGATTGCCGCTGGCACTCACGGTCAGCGGCAGCGGGCCGCTGTGCTGATAGCGGAGCGCATAGACGGGCCGCTGGGCTTGGACATCCCAGCCGGCGGTGACGCTGTACATGTGTTGCAACAGCGGGTCGTTGCCCAGGGTCGTGACCCCGAGACCGCCCTCCAGGGGCGTCGGCAGCCAGAGCTTGGGCAGCATGAGCGGGATCGGGTTGTACGGTTGGATCGCCGGGCCGTCGGAGGGATAGCCGTCCCAG
>JAHEOA010000065.1 GCA_018609825.1 Candidatus Bipolaricaulota bacterium
CTGGATGCGCGTCAACCTGTATCAGATCGGAAACTTGCCCATCGGCACCGGCCCGTTCAATCGATTCATGATCCTCCAGGTGCTCAGCCCGCTCCGGGACTTCTTTGTCACCTGGCTGCCCTGGCCACTGCTGATCCTCGCCGTCGCGGCATTGGGCCGCCTGGTCGGCGGCTGGCTGTTGGCGCTGTTCTGCGGCCTGGCGGTCTTCTCGCTCGGGTTGCTTGGCATGTGGGGCGAGAGCATGAACACGCTCAGTCAGGTGATCGTGGCCGTCGTGATCGCGGTCATCATCGCGATCCCGCTCGGCATACTGGCCGCGCGCAGCGACACGTTTGCCGCGATCTTACGCCCGATCCTGGACACGATGCAGACGATCCCGCCGTTCGTCTACCTCGTGCCGGTGGTGATGCTCTTCGAGGTCGGGCGCGTACCCGGCATCATGGCCTCCGTGGTCTACGCCCTGCCGCCGGCGGCGCGACTGGCCAACGTCGGCATCCGCCAGATCTCGAAAGAGATTATCGACGCGGGGCAAGCCTTCGGATCCTCGAGCTGGCAGCTGCTCACCAAGGTCCAGCTGCCGCTGGCGTTGCCGTCGATCCTGCTCGGGATCAACCAGACGACGATGATGGTGCTGGCGATGGTCATCATCGCGGGCCTGATCGGCGGCGGCGGCCTCGGCTTCGAGGCGGTGACGGGGCTCGTTAACGCCGAGGTGGGCCGGGGCATCGAGGCCGGCCTGGCGATCGTGCTCATGGCGATGGTGCTCGACCGGCTTATCCAGGGATGGGCGGAGAAGCTGAAGCCGCGCAATTCGCGTGAGTGATCGACGAACGATAAGGCTTACAGGGGAGGGCACTTGATGACGCAACGGACGCTACACATGTACGTCAACGGCCAATGGCACGAGGCCGCCCATGGCAACTGGCGGGGCATTATCGATCCCGCCACGGAGGACGCGATTGCTCAGGTCCCCGAAGGCGACGGGACCGACGCCGACCAAGCGATCAGCATCGCCCGACGGGCGTTCGACGACGGCACGTGGCGACGGACGCCGGCCCGCGAGCGAGGCCGCGTGGTCTACAACATTGGCGAAGCGATTGAAGCCGATCGACACCACCTGGCCGAGCTGGAGTCCCTCGACACGGGCAAGACGGTCACCGAGTCCTTGGCCGACATGGACGACATTGCCGCCTGTTTTCGCTATTTCGCCTCGGCGGTGGCAACGCAGAGCGGCGCCGTCAACGAGCCGCCGGGCGGCGCGCTCAGCATGGCCATCCACGAGCCCGTCGGCGTCTGCAGCCTGATCACGCCGTGGAACTATCCCTTGTTGCAGACGGCGTGGAAGGTCGCGCCGGCGCTGGCGACCGGCAACGCGATGGTCCTGAAGCCGAGCGAGATCACCCCCTTGACGGCCATTCGGCTGGCCGAGTTGATCGACGACGTCGATGTGCCCAAGGGCGTGTTCAACGTCGTGCTCGGGCCGGGCGACCCCGTCGGCGAGACGATGGTGACTCATGAGGAAGTCGATATGGTCTCGTTCACCGGCGGCGAGGTCACGGGCCGGCGGATCATGAGCCGCGCAGCCGAGACCGTCAAGAAGGTCGCGTTGGAGCTGGGCGGCAAGAACCCCAACATCGTCTTCGCCGACGCCGAGTTCGACACGGCGCTCGACTTCGCGCTCAACGCGGCCTACTTCCACGCGGGCCAGGTCTGTTCCGCCGGGTCGCGGATGTTGGTGGAGGACGACCTCCACGACCAGTTCGTCGAAGCGCTCGTCGACCGCGCCCAGAACATTCGGGTCGGCAACGGCTTTGACGACGACACCGAGATGGGCCCCGTCATCTCCGCCGAGCACCGATCCAAGGTCGAAGGCTATCTGGAGCTGGCCCAGAAGGAGGGCGCCGACATCGTCTGCGGCGGCAAGCGGCCCGAGGGCGAACAGTTCCAACACGGTTTCTGGCTGGAGCCGACGGTCATCACGGGCGTCAGGCCCGAGATGCGGGTCGCCCGCGAGGAGATCTTCGGCCCCGTCATCACGGTCGAGACGTTTTCCGATGAGGACGAGGCGATTCGCATGGCTAACGGGACGCCCTACGGGCTGGCCGGCGGCGTCTGGACCCAAGATTTCCCGAAGGGATATCGCGTGGCCCGCGGGCTCCGGATCGGGACGATCTGGATCAACGACTTCCATCCCTACTACCCCGAGGCCCCGTGGGGCGGGTTCAAGCACAGCGGCGTCGGCCGCGAGCTCTCCGAAGTCGGCTTGGAGGAGTACACCGAGCTGAAGCACATTCACGCCAACCTCGATCCGCAGTCGCTGAACTGGTTCAAGGGTTGATCGACCAGACGCCAAATGACAGAAGGAGGATGCCATGATTCATCGCATCTACGAGTCGCGCCGCTTCGAAATCCCGTCAAGAATCACCCACGGCGTCGGTGCCGTGTGCAGCATTCCTGATGAGTTGGCTGATCTGAACGTCTCGAAGCCACTGATCGTAACAGATCCCGGCGTCATCGGCGCTGGCCTGCTCGACACCATCAAGGCCGCTCTCGAAAAGCGGGACGTGCCCTATGCCGTGTTCGAGAAGGTGAAGCCGAACCCGCCCGTGGACGTGGTCGGCGAGGGCACCCAGACATATCAGAGCGAGGGCTGCGACGGCCTCATCGGCCTGGGCGGCGGCAGCAGCATGGACACGGCCAAGGGAATCGCCCTCGAGGCCACGCACGAGGGCAGCGTCCTCGACTACGAATTTGGCAAGAAGGAGCTCCAGCGCCGTGTCGCGCCCTTGATCACGGTCCCGACGACCGCGGGCACCGGCAGCGAGGTCACGCTCTGGGCCGTCATCACGGATCCGGAACGCGAGTTCAAGTTCAACGTCGGAGGCGCGCTCATCGGCGCGCACGTGGCCGTCCTCGACCCTGAGCTGCACGTCAGCATGCCGCCGTGGGTCACGGCCGGCACGGGGGTCGACGTCATCTGCCAGGCCTATGAGTGCTATACCTGCCACTTCTCCCAGCCTCATACGGAAGCTGTGGGGCTGTATGCTCTGGAGCTGTCAGCCAAATACCTTCGACGAGCGTTCGCCAGCGGGACCGACATCGAGGCTCGCTACCACATGGCCGTGGCGGCCAACCTTGGCGGACTGAGCTACGACGGCGACAGCGCCGGCGCCGTGCATGCCATGGCCCAGACGCTCGGCGGCATGTATCCGGATACCCAACACGGTCTTGTCGTTGCCGCGATGTTGCCCCGGGTGTTCGAGTTCAACTGGCAGGGCGACCCCTACAAGCACCGTCGGGTGGCGGAAGCCCTCGGGATCGATACCTCGTTCATGAGCGACCGCGAGGCGAGCCTGGCCGCCGCCCAGTGGCTTCAGGACCTGAACGACGACTTTCAGATCCCGTCGCTCGCCGAACAGGGCGTCGACCCGAACGACGTGGAGCGCCTGGCCCGCGAGGCCGCCAACGACCCGCAGACGGTGGGCAACGTCCGCGACGCCACCTACGACGATTACGTGGATATCTACACCGACTTGCTCCCGGGCTGAACGCGCGATTCAGGATCGTTGACGGTCGAGATAACGTCGAACCTTGGCGCGGTTGCCGCAACGTTGCATGCTGCACCAACGTCGGCTGCGGTTCTTGCTCGTGTCGAGGAAGAGCCAGGCGCAGTCTTCGGCGGCGCACTGCCCAACGCGCTGTCGTTCCTCGGAGCAGAGTAAATCGACCGTTGACTTGACGACGGGCCAGAGGACGCAGTCGACGGCGCTCCACTCCGTCCATCCTAGGACGTAGCCCGTTTCCGTCGGCACGAGGCAGAGTTCGGACAAGGCCTCGTTCAGCAACTCGTTGAGCGCTTGAAGATCCGCCTCTCGAGGCGCGTCGCCGGAGCCCACCGCGCCGAAGATGTGTCGAATCAAGCGGCGTTGACGATGGGCTTCGGACAGCGCGTGATCCGCGTCCGTCGGCGCGGCGTTCGCCTCGTGGCCCAGCCGCTCGGCGTCCTGGCGAGAGATCAGGCCGACTCCGCGAGCCCAGTCGATCAGGTCACCCACGTCCTCGATCTCGCGGCCGACGATGCCGGTGTTGGCGAAGTCGAGGCAGATCCAGCCTTCCTCCAAGTTGAACGTCCCTGCGTCGGCGTCCGTGGCGATCATCATGGCCGTTCTGATCCCCATTTTAACTATCACAAACGGTTTGACAAGTTAACCATCCGCGCTACACTGGATAACTGCTAAAAAGCGTTTGACTAGTTAAGCATGGAATGGGAGGGCAAAATGGTCCAAGCGATCGCACAGGGACTGGCGTTGGGCTTCGCGGCGTCACCGACGTGCCCGAGCAACGGCGAGGAGATCCGGCTGGGCGCCCAGCGCGGGTTCCGGCTGGCGCTGACCGTGGGGCTCGGGGCCGTCACGGGCGACGCGCTCGTGCTCGTCGCCGTGTTGGCCGGGTTGGCGCCGCTGATTCAGGTATATCCTGGCTTGAGCGCCGTGCTCTGGGGCGTCGGCGCCGCCGTGCTGATCTACGTCGGCGCCGGCATCCTGCGGGACGCGCGCTGCCTGATCCACGACCCGGCGGATAACATCGCCGGCGCGACCCCGGCGATCGGCCTGGCCCGCGGCTATTGGGCCGGGTTCGCCATCACCACGTTCAACCCGTTCAGCCTCGTCTGGTGGATCGGCCTGCTGGGGCCGTGGATGGACTCCGGCGACCTCGCGGGCGTCGCCCCGTTCGCCATCGCGGTTCTCGTGGGACAGCTGGCCTGGTTCACCTCGCTGGCGGGGCTGCTCCACGTCGGGCACCGCTGGCTCAGTCGACGGCTCCAGTTCGCGGTCTTGACCTTGAGCGGGCTTGTCGTCATGGGCTACGGACTCTATCTGCTCCACGGCACACTGGCCCAACTGGAGGTCGGCCCGTTCTGAGATTGAACCGAGCGACGCGGCCCTCGACCGAGGCCCTCGCGGATGACGACGTGGTCGGGCCACGGACGTCGGCGTTCATTCATCGGGAGTCCCCAGGCCGTCGTGCACCGCACCCTGATTGAAGTATTCCGTATCACGCCCACCATGAACCGCTCGGCTCTGTTGTGCTATCATTGGAGTGAGGGCATCGAAACAAGGTCCAGGCATTGGGCGTCCGAGCAACGCCGGGGCCGCATCACAGGAAATGAGGTTCGGGTGGCCCCGGCCAAGCAAAGGAGGTTGGATCATGGGCAATCACGGCCTGTTGCGTGTGGCGGTCTGGCTTGTCGCGGCCGCAGCGCTCGGGCTGCTCGTCAGCGGGTGTCAATTCCAGGCCGAGACGTCATCGGGCGACGTGGTTCGAGCGAACGTCTCACAGGGCTCAATTCGCCTCTTCTTTCAGAACACCGATCGACTGAGCCAGGAGATGTTGACCGAGCTACAAACGCTGGGAAACAACAACCTGGCCCGCGTCATGGTCGAGTTCCGGAACGTGCTCTATGAGCTGCGGACGACGTCGGGCACGATCAAGCTCGACAAGGCCGAGACGCTGCAACGGAAGCTGTTCGCGTTCGAGTATCAGCTGAGCCGCGACGTGACCACGCCCGCGCTGGAGACCCGTTACGAGCGCGTCGAGACGCTCCTGCGGCATCTCAAGAAGGAGATGCGCCGCCTTGATGCGATCATGGATCGCTTCAGGGCCGACTAGCCCATACGCGCTGCTGCCCTTCGGGGCCTGAATGAGAACAACCCCCTGTCGCCTTGACAAGGGGCTGTCTCCCGTCGCTCTTAGGTGAACTTGGCCGAAGCCGGTTGCCTCAGCGAGCGCGAGGCCCGAGCGCCTTGGCCCACCGAACGATCGTCTCGCCCGTCTGCGGCCAGCGCGTGACGCCCAGATACCCGAACAGGGCGATCAAAAGCGACGCCAGTCCGCCCGCGATCGGGGTGGCGTACGTGCCGAGCCCCATCGGCGGCAGCAGGTCGGTCGTGGAGTCGTTGTCCGTCTGCATGGTGCCCAGCCCGATAAGTTGCCCGTTCAGCTCCGACACCTCGATCGTGCCCGTGACGCGCTTCAGTTCCGTGTCCACGCTGGCGCCCTTCAACGGCTTCCAGTTGCCGTCCTTGAGCGCAAAGATGCGGAGCGCGTCCGGGTCGAGCCCCGGCGGCTGATCCGACTCCTTGTAGTAGAGCGTCAGCTCAGCTCGGCCCGTGTCGGCGCCGTCGACGTTGATCGTGTAGAAGCCGAGCTCCTTGTCCAGCGGCGGCGTGTCCTCCGGCGGCTGCCGATAGCGAGCCGCCAACACGATGCCCTTGGTCAACAGCTCCTGGCGTCCGTTTCGACCCAGGTTGAAAAACGCCAACTCCAGGCCGATTCGATCGCCCGCGTCGTAGGTGATGCGGTCGCTCTTCGGGGATTCCAACACGAGCGACGAGACGGAGTTGACCGCCAACTTGTCCGGCTTAGCGGGCAGCCACGGGGTCACGTCGGCCGTGGAGAGCCCGAGCACGGCGTTGCCGCTGCCCGCGAACGCCCCTGCGGGGCCGCTCGCGTCGCCCCAGAAGTTCCGGTGTGCGCTCACCCCCGTGCTCTGTTCGCCCACGCGCAGCCCGAACCGGAGGTTCTCGGTGACTTGGTTCGAGGCGATATCCGCGCCCCGAACCCTGGCGAGCTGCACGCCGCCGCTGCCGTTGCCATCCACGTGGTTGCCTTGGATGTCGACGTCGCCAACGTCGCGCAGCGCCAAGCCGACGTTCGGGTTGGCACGGACGGCGTTGCCCATGAGCACGAGCGTCTGTGTCCCTTGGGCAACGAGGCCGTCGGTGGCGTTCTCCGCCAGCGTGTTCGCCAGCAGCCGGAGCTGCTTGCCTCCTTTGATCGTCACGCCGGCGCGACCGTTCGCCGTGACCTCATTGCCGTCCAAGAAGGCGGCTGACGCGTCGGTCAGCTTCACGCCCTCGGCGCCGTTGTGATGGATGCGATTGCCCTGGAGGGAGGCATCCCGGCTGCCCTCGAGCGCGATCCCGACCGTGCCGTTGCCGGCCAGCTCGTTGGATTGATAGACGTTCGCATCCCCTTGACTGCGTACGCCGGCGTTCAGGTTGTCATGGATGCGGTTCTCGACGAAGCGGTTGCGGCGCGCGCCCTCCGACAGCGTCACGCCGACGCCGTCGGTGCGGGCGATCTCGTTGCCCTGGAAGAGGTTGTCGCTTGGTGCGCCGGAGTCATTGCTGACGAACACCACGCCGGATCCGCTTTCGACGATCCGATTGTCGATGAGGCGATTGCTGTTGACATTCCCCGACAGACGCACACCGATGGCGCCTTGGCCCTGCGTGCCTTGAATGGCGTTGCCCTCAATGGTGTTGCCTTGCGCGCCATTCTTGAGCACCACGCCGACGGTGCGCTGGCTTTCCAGTACGTTGTTCCGAACGGTGTTCTCGCCGGCGTCCATCAAGAGAACGCCGGCCTCGTTGGAGGCGATGCGGTTGTCGGCGACGTCCGTGCCGGACGTTCGCTGGAGCGCAACCCCGACGAGCGAGTTGTCGCGAACGTCGTTGTTTTTGAACACGAGCCGTTCGCTGCGCCGCGCCCAGAGCCCGCCGAGCCCGTTGAACGCGACCGTGTTGCCCGCCAACGTCAGGTCACGCGCGTCCTCCATCAGGACGCCGAGCCCGCCGTTGCCGCGCATCTCGCTACCCGTGATCTCGACGTCCCACGCTTCGCGGAGCACGATCCCGTCGCTGCCCTGGTTATAGATCGTGCTGCCGTCGATGGAGACGCCGTGGGTGGAGGCGATCTCGATGCCGCGGTGGCCGCCCGCGATGCGGACGTCTTCCAACGCCCCACCGCGGGCGTTGATCGTCACGGCCGTCTCGTTGCTCGCCGCCTCGACCGTCAAGTTCTCCACCCGGACGTTCGGCGCATCAAGCGTCAGTCGACCGACGAGCGCCGTCTGGGCCGGGCTGCCCGTGGACGTCAGGGTCAGGCCCTCAACCGCCAGCGTCAGGTGCCCGACCTCGTAGCGACCGGGCGCCAGCTTGACGGTGGCATACGGCGCCGGCCGTCCGTTCTCCAGGGCGGCTTGCATCGTCCGGAAACGGGTATCGCGATCCGTGTCCTCGCTCGCGGACGCCGCCGCGTCCACGACGAGCGTTGTCGGCCCCGACTCTGCGGAGCCGACAACTCCCGTCGCGATCACGAAAGCGAGGAGGGCGAGGGGGATCAACCCGCACCAGACGGCCAACCTCCTCTGAGCATGTTTTTCGGTCTGCTGTTGGTTCAAGCGCGTGCGCTTGGCCATGGGTTTCTCCCCCTCGCGAGCGCTACTGCCCCTGCGGGGCGAGCGCAATGATCGCTCCCTGCCTCAGCAGGGATAGCTCGACGGTGCCCTCAACGACGTTCACGTCCGGCAGACTTTTGCCAGGAAGGGCCGTCCACTGGCCGTCGGTCCAGACAAAGAGACGCAGGTTCGCCTCGTCGACGCCCTCGGGCAGCTCCGAGTCGGCGTACTTCATGTCCACGACGGCGCGGCCTTGCGACCCGAAGCCGTTGGTGACGACGCTGACGGTCCGCATGGCGCTGGGCAGATCGGCCGGCGCGTAGATGGAGTTCTCCGACGGCAGCGTGTCCGCGTAGCGGGCGATGATCGCGATGCCCTTCGCCTCCGGCGGCACGTCGTGCAGCGACAGCCGCACGCCCGCCAGGTCGGTCGCGTCGACCTCGACCTTGTCGCGGCCGAAGTCGCGCAGCATGTAGCCGCTCACGGAGCTCTCGGTCTGTTCGCCCGCCCGATCGGTCAGCCACGGCACGACCGCCTGGAGGATCATGTCGTCCGCCAGATCGGTGCTGTCCCCGCCGGTGACGTCGTTATTGACAAAGACGACGGCGTTGCCGCGCCCGGCGAACACGCCCGCAGGGCCGCTGGGATCGCCCCACCAGTTGCGGCGGGCCTCGATCCGTTCGCTGGATTCGACCCAGAGGCCGAAGCGCATGTTGTCCGCGATCTCGTTCATCTGCAGATGGACGCCCTGGCAGCCGTTGACGTAGACGCCGCCAAGCGTGTTGCCCTGAACGGCGTTCATCTGGATGTCAAGCGACGTGCAGTCGACGTCCTCGGCGGCCTGGAGCGCGAAGCCTCGACCGCCGTTGGCCCGCACGGTGTTCCTCTCGGCAAAGAGCCGACTGACGCCCAGGCCGAGCACGCCGTTCTGCTGGCGGTTCTCGACCGTGTTGCCCAGCAGCCGGGTGTTCTGGGTCCCCGCAAGCAGAACCCCGTTCGGCTCGCCAGCGCCGATGGCGTTGGCCCGCAGCGTCGTCTCTTGGGTATTGATCAGCGTGATGCCGCCGCCGTCGTTGATGTCGCCTTGGCCGTTGCCGCCGCCGTTGCCGCTGATCTGGTTGTCATGGATGACGTTACGGGGGCTCTCCTCGACGCGGACGCCTTCGGCCCCGTTGCCCTGAACGGTGTTCTCGGCGTACTCGTCGTTGCCCCGGCCGCCCATGACGTGGACCCCGGCGGCGTTGTTGCCGTTGATGGTGTTGGCCCGTATCAGGTTCAATCCGGCGCTCGACTCCACGCGAACGCCTTCCAGGTCGGAGCCCGTGATCTCGTTGCTGTCGATCGTGTTGTTGCCCGGCTCGGCGTCGCTCTCCTCGCTCGCGATAAAGCGGACGCCGATGCTGTTGCTGTCGATCGTGTTGCCGAGCACGATGCTACCGGTGACGTTGCCCTGCAGAAGCACGCCGCTGGCGCCGGACTGATTGTTGTCGAGGATCTCGTTGCTCTCGACGGTGTTGCGCTGGGCCTGGCCGCCGTTGCCGCGCAACGCCAGTCCGCCCGCCCGATTGTTGGAGAGCGTGTTGGAGCGGACCTCGTTGTTGTCGCTGCTGACCACGGAAATGCCGAACAGTCCGTTGGAGTTGGCCGTGTTATTGACCACCGTGTGGCCGTTGGACTGATCGAGCTTCAGCCCCTCCATCTGGTTGGTATTGAACGTGTTCTCCGTGATCTGGCCGCTGTCGCTGCCCAGCACGTGGAGTCCGGCGCCCTGGTTCAAATTGGCGGTGTTGCCCGTGATCGTGAACCGATCCGAGTTGCCCTCCAAGAGGATCCCGGTGTCGGTGTTGCTCTCCACGCGGTTGTCGGTGATCTGCAGGTCGTAGCTGCCGCCCATGGCGTGGATGCCGTAGCGGCCGTTGTTGAACAGCCGCGAGCCCGCCACGTGAGCCCCGTCGCTGGCGCCCGAGATCTGGATCCCGTCGGCCCCAGCTTCGTGGACGATCAAGCTCGTCAACTGGACGTCGCGGGCCTGCACCCGAACGCCGGTGTCACAGTCGGCGGCGTTGATGTCGAACCCGCCCAGATGGGCTTTCTTGGCGTTGATCGTGAAACAGCCCTGGATCTTCGTGCGTTCGGCGCTGCCGCTCGAGCGGATGGTCAGCCCCTTGACGTCGACCGCCAGCTCCCCCTCGCTGTAGTTGCCGGGGTCGACGACGACGGTGGCGAACTCCTGGAGCGGGCACTGCTCGGTGTCGAGCGCCGCGGACAGGGTGCGGAAGTGATCGTTGCAGTCCTCATCCTCGGCAGGCGGATTCTTGATGTCGACGAACACGGTCGGTCCGCCGTGATCGGCCAGCGCCGCCGGGGCCACCGCGAGCGTCGCCATCAACAGCGCGACACACGCAAGCGCCCAGCGGGCCGCCGCATGTCTGGAGGTCTGGGCCATGCCGTTCACCTCGCCTTTCGTGATAAGTTCGATCACGGTCAAGCCAGGCGCGACGGCCGATCGCGCGCGCCCCGCGCTCGTCCCGGCCGGATCATGTCGCCTGACCCTGTGATCGATCAATGGCCGTCTGTGCACAATGGCTCACCTCAGTGAGGATGGCTGGGCGGATTATAGAGGACCCGTGTCCGCGGGAACTGTGATCGCCATCACCATGCCGACGGTCGCAAGGCGCGTCGATACCGGCAAAAGACGGGCGATTCCGCCACAGGCCCGCCGACGCCCGATGGGGAAGCACGCCCTGACCGTCGGCGATTGATCGCATCCTTAGGCCGGTTGCAGGCCGCAGTGTGCGGGCTATAATGCCAGAGGGCATTCCGAAGAGGAGGGCATGTATGGCTGAGCGAGGCACGTTTCGCGTCAAGTCTGGACTGGCCGAGATGCTCAAGGGCGGGGTGATCATGGACGTCACCACCGCCGAGCAGGCCAAGATCGCCGAAGAGGCCGGCGCCGTGGCCGTCATGGCGCTGGAGCGCGTCCCGGCCGACATCCGCGAGGCCGGCGGCGTCGCCCGCATGGCCGACCCGAGCAAGGTCCGCGAGATCATGGAGACCGTCTCCATTCCCGTGATGGCCAAGGCCCGCATCGGGCACTTCGTGGAGGCCCAGATATTGGAGTCATTGGGCGTCGACTACGTCGACGAAAGCGAGGTGCTCACGCCCGCCGATCCGGACAACCACATCGACAAATGGGCATTCAGCGTGCCGTTCGTCTGCGGGGCGCGCGACCTGGGCGAGGCCACCCGACGGATCGCCGAAGGCGCCGCCATGATCCGCACCAAGGGCGAGGCCGGCACGGGCAACGTCATCGAGGCCGTCCGCCACATGCGGACCATGAACAAGCAGATCCGCCACGTCATGTCCGCCGACGAGGAGGAGCTCGTCGGCCTCGCCAAAGAGTGGGGCACGCCAATGGAGGTCCTACGCATGGTCCGTGCCGAGGAGCGGTTGCCCGTGGTGAACTTCGCCGCCGGCGGGATCGCCACCCCCGCGGACGCGGCCCTGATGATGCAACTCGGCTGCGACGGCGTGTTTGTGGGCTCCGGCATCTTCAAGTCCGTGGATCCCGAGCGCCGCGGCCGCGCCATCGTCGAGGCCGTGACGTATCACAACGACGCCGAGCGGCTCGGCCAGATATCGGCCGACCTCGGCGAAGCCATGCTCGGGATGGACATGGACGACGTGGAGCCGAGCGAGATGCTGCAAACGCGGGGCCAGTGATGGCCCACGCCAGCTGTCACGGTCATCGATGATCGTCGGCGTTCTCGGCCTCCAAGGCGACTTTCGCGAGCACCATCGCGCCTTCCATCAGATCGGCGTCGAGACCCGCGACGTTCGGACCGTCGAGGGGATCGAGGCCGTGGACGCGCTCGTGTTGCCGGGCGGTGAGAGCACCACCATGGCTCGGCTCATGGCGCTCTACGGCCTCGACGAGGCCATCCAACGACGAGGTCGAGACGGCTTGCCGCTGTTCGGCACGTGCGCGGGGCTGATCCTCATGGCGCGCGAGGTGGCCGGCGGCGAGCCCCAAGGACTCGGCCTCATCGACGTCGCTGTCGACCGCAACGCGTACGGCCGCCAACTCGACAGCTTCGAGGCCGATCTGGACGTCAAGGGGATCGGATCGATCCATGCCGTCTTTATTCGGGCCCCCAAGATCGCGGATCACGGGCCGAACGTCGAGGTATGGGCCGAACACGACGGCGTGCCGGTCGTGGCCCGCGAGGGCAACGTGCTGGTCAGCAGTTTTCATCCGGAGCTGGTCGGCGAGCACCGAATTCACGAGCGCTTTCTGAGCTTCGCAAACTGAACCGAATCCACGGGAGGACGATTGGCACAGTCGAGCGCTTTCGCTTGGACCGATCGAGTCCGCCGCCTGGGAGGGTCGGCGATGCGCTCGACCCTCGACGTGATCTATCCACCCGACTGTCCGATCTGCGAAGCTTCGATCGATCGAGATGTTGGGCCAACGCCTCGCTTTGTCTGCGCCGACTGTCTGGCCCGCATCGACCGATTCGAGCCGCCCTGGTGCGAGACGTGCGGCGTGCCCACCCCGGATGGGATCGACCTGTGTGGGCGCTGCGGCCACGCCTCCGTGCCGTTCGACCAAGCCCGCGCGGTCGGGCCCTATGACGGCGTGCTGGCGCGGCTCATTCAGCTGTATAAGTTCCAGGGCGAACGGGCGCTGGCCCGCGATCTCGCTCGATCACTGACCGAGCGCGTCGTCGACGAGGGGATGGATGAGGCCACCGACGCCGTCACGTTCGTGCCAATGACGAGACGAGCGTTGCGCGATCGCGGCTTCAACCACGCCGAGCGGCTGGCTCGGAACGTGGGCGACGCCATCGGCCGACCCGTGATCCCTGCCCTGGAGAAGACGCGCGAGACGCGCCCCCAACTCGAGCTGCCCGAGCGGGAGCGCCTCACCAACCTGCGAGGCGCGTTCGCCGCGACCCAACTTCTGCCCTGGACCTCCATGCTGTTGATCGACGACGTGTTCACGACCGGCGCGACGCTGCGCGAGTGCAGTCGTGCGCTCATCGACGCCGGCGTCGAGCGCGTCGTCGTCGCCACGCTGGCCCGAACCGCGGAGGACGGTTAGCCATGGATATTCAGACGTTCACATTGACCCAATATCAATCCAACTGCTACGTCGTCACGTCGAACGGGCAGTCGCTGGTCATCGATCCCGGCGAGTGGGATGCGGGGATCGTCGAGGCCGTTGCCGACACCCACCTGGTCGCCGTGCTCAACACCCACGCCCATCCCGATCATATCGGCGGCAACCCCGAGCTGAAGGCGCAACTCGACGTGCCGTTGCTGTTGCACAAGGCCGATCGCGCCTGGTGGCGGACGCTGCTCGGCCACGACCTCGCCCCCGATCGCTTCATCGAGGCCGGGGAGACGATCGAGGTGGGCGAGCTCTCATTCGAGGTCATGCACACGCCGGGCCACTGTCCCGGTCAAGTGATCCTGATCAACCGCGACGAACGCGTCATCTTCTCCGGGGATCTCATCTTCGCGGGGGCCATCGGACGGACAGACTTCCCCGGCGGAAGTGACGAGCAGATGAGAGATTCCCTGCGGCGACTCGATAGGCTGGACGGCGACTGGGCGATCTATCCGGGCCACGGCCCGGCCACGACGCTCGAGGAGGAACGCCAAAGCAACCCGTTCCTGACCGAGCTTCGGTGAGGGGGACTATGCCGACGCGTGACGAGATCGAGACCATCCGCTCGCGGATCAACATCGTCGATGTGATCTCGCGGTATGTCGCCGTGCGCGCCAGCGGCAGCAACCATCTCGCGCTGTGCCCGTTCCACCCCGACGAATCGCCGTCGATGACGATCAGTGCGGAAAAGGGACTGTTCCATTGCTTCGGCTGCGGGGCGGGCGGCGACGTCTACACCTTCCTCACCCGGATCGAGAACGTCGAGTTCCCCGATGCCGTGCGGCGACTGGCCGATGAGGCCGGCGTCCGGCTGACCGAAACGAAGGGCGAACCCAAGCGGACGGGCGGCCTGCGCGAGATCGTCGAGCGCGTGGCCCAGTTCTACGAGCGGAATTTGACCAGCGAAGCGGGCCGCGCGGCGCGGGCCTATCTGGCCGACCGCGGCATCACCGACGAGACGATCGAGCGCTTCCGGCTGGGCTATGCGCCCGCAGGGTCGGGCGCCTTGCTCAACACGTTCCGCAACCAGACCGAGGAACTGACGCAACTGTCGCTGGTGCGGCGCGGCCACGACGGCCGCTGGGCCTTCTTCCGGAACCGCGTCATCTTTCCGCTCATGTCCACACAGGGAGAAGTGCTCAGCTTCGCGGGACGAGCCCTCAAGCCCGACGACGAGCCCAAGTATCTCAACACGGCCAACACGCCCGTGTTCACCAAGAGCAAGCTGCTCTACGGGCTCTGCCAAGCTCGCGACGCGCTGCGCCACGAGGACCAAGCCCTGCTGGTGGAAGGCTACACCGACGTCATCATGGCCCATCAGCACGGGTTCCAAAACGCCGTCGCGAGCATGGGAACGTCGCTCACCAAGGATCACGCCCAGCTGTTGAAGCGCTACGTCAAGGGCGCGTTGCTCGCCTACGACCGCGACGCAGCGGGACAGGCCGCGACGCTGCGCGGCGTCAAGCAACTGCTCAGCGTCGGGCTGGACGTGCGCGTCGTCCTCCTGCCGCCCGACGGTGACCCCGACGATCTGTTGCGCCAGGGGGGAGCCGAGGCGTTCCGCGAGGCCCTGAGCCACTCGGTGCCGTTCTCCGAGTTCTTCGTCAAGTCGCTCGTGGAGACCCACGATCCCCGAGATCTCCAGGGACAGGAGGCGATCATCGCCGACACTCGGGATTTTCTCTCGGGACTGGCCAGTCCGGCCCTGCGGACGCGGATCTTGAAGGAATTGGGTTCAACGCTCGACATTCCCGTCGAGGACCTGCGTGGCGCCATGGAACGGATGAAAGGTCGCGGGGCGACGGTTACAATGGAGCCCCGATCCTCGGAGCACTGGGGGGTGGAAGAGCATTTGATGCACTTGCTGCTGCACGGGGAGTACTCAGTGGATCGGGCCATCCACGAGCTCAAGCCGGACGACTTCAGCCAGTACTCCGAAGCCATCGACGCGCTCTTCAAGCTCTATCGGGACGAGGAGGTTCCCCAGCGCTTTGACGGACCGGAGGGCCAACGCGCGATCACCGCATGGCTCGATCAACTCGACCCGCCGCAGGCCGAACGGCTGCGCGCGCTGGCCGTCAGCGAGCGCCGCGACGACGACAGCGAGCGCGCCATCACGCAACTGCTCGAGGGCCAACTCCGCCTGAAGGGGATCGATCGGCGGTTGCGAACGCTCAACGCTCGGATTCGCGAGGCCGAGTTCCGCGGAGACCGTGAGGGGGTGGATCGCTTGCAACGCGAGCAACAGGAGCTCTCCATTGAACGCCAGAAGCTATTGCGCCAGCTCGGTTGGGGGGCGATCGCCAGTCAAGGAGGGGGAGGATACCATGGATAACCAGCACGAGGGGAACGGCGCCTTTGCCCAAGGCGTCAGCACCAACGGCGACCGCGACGAGGGCACCACCTTCTACGAGATTCCCGAGTTCTCCGAAGAGGATCTCGATGGGGAACTGGACGGCGACGAAGCCGAAAACGGCGACGCCGAGGGGGCCAAGAGCTTTGCCGCCGGGGCCAGTGGGGACCCCGTCAAGATGTATCTGCAGGAGATCGGTCAGATTCCCCTTTTGACGCGCGAGCAGGAGGTCGAACTCGCCAAGGGCGTGGCTCGCGGCGACGAGCACTGTCGCTCCCAGCTCATCAACGCCAACCTCCGTCTCGTCGTGTCGATCGCCAAGAAGTACATGAACCGCGGGCTCTCATTTCTGGATCTCATTCAAGAGGGCAATCTCGGCCTGATGAAGGCGGTTGAAAAGTTCGACTACACCAAGGGGTTCAAGTTCAGCACCTACGCGACGTGGTGGATCCGACAAGCCATCACGCGCGCCATCGCGGATCAGTCGCGCACGATCCGCGTGCCCGTCCACATGATCGAGACCGTCCGGGAGCTCCAGCGCATCAAGAAGGAACATGTCCAACAGACGGGCGAGGTCCCCGATCAGGAGACGCTCGCCAAGCAGCTGGACATGCCCGTGGAAAAGGTCAAGCGCATCGAAAACGTCAGCCAATACACCAGCTCCCTGGAGCGGCCCATCGGGGAAGACGAGGAGGACTCGCTCGGCGATCTCATCCCCGACGACAACGCCGCTTCGCCCACGAAGGAAGCGTATCGGCAGTCGATGGCCGAGGAGCTCGAGCGGGCGCTCAACCAGCTCAGCCAGCGCGAGCGCGACATCCTCATCCTGCGCTACGGCCTCAAGGACGGCCACACGCGCACGCTCAAGGAGGTCGCGGGCGAGTTCAACATCACGCGCGAGCGCGTCCGCCAGATCGAGATCAAGGCGCTGGACAAGCTGAAGCACCCGACGCGCCAGGAGGAGCTCAAGCGCTTCCGCCAGATGCTCCAGAAAGAGGACCTGTAGGGGCGGTTTTTGTGATCGCCGAGGGACAATCGCATTCCGATGCCCGGGCATGGACGAGATGTGTCGCCGTGCGTAACCGCAGCGCACTCTCTCGGTGAGCAAGTTCGAGCCCGTCCCGCTGATCCTGGGCCCCACCGGCGTCGGCAAGACCAGCGTGGCGTTCCAACTGGCCCTGAAGCTGGGCGACGCCGAGATCGTCTCGGCCGACGCGCGGGCCATCTATCGCGGGATGGACATCGGCACGGACAAGCCTTCCGACGAGCTTCGGCGACGCATTCCGCATCACCTCGTGGACATCAAGGATCCCGACGAGGCCTACAGCGCGATGAGGTTCCGCGAGGATGCGATTCGGGTCCTCGAGGACTGTCGATCCCGTGGCGTGCACGCGATCGTCGCGGGCGGGAGCACGCTCCACGCCGATGCCCTGCTCGGCAAGCTGTTCGAGGGGCCATCCCAAGATCCCGAGTTGCGCCAACGGCTGAGGGATCGCCCCCTTCCTGAGCTCTACGCGCGGTTGCAGAACGTCGATCCCGAGTCGGCGAAGAGACTGCACCCGAACGATCGCCAACGGATCGTCCGGGCGCTGGAGGTCTACGAACGGACGGGCGAGCCGATCAGCGTCCATCAGCAGCGCACGCCCGGACCTCCGTACGCGTTCCAGAAGGTCGCCCTAACGGCCGAGCGCGAGGTGCTCTACGAGCGCGTCAATCGTCGCGTGGACCAGATGATCGAGCAAGGCCTGCTGGACGAAGCCCGGAAGCTGCTGCCCCACGTCCCGGTCGGCTCCCAGGCCTACAAGTCCAACGGCTATCGCGAGATGTTCGACTACCTGCGCGGCGAGATCGCGTCGCTGGACGAAGCCGTGCGGCTCGTCAAAAAGCACACCCGCGGCCACGCGCGGCGCCAACTGAAGTACTTCCGACGAGACCCCGAGGTTCACTGGATCGACACGACCGACCGGGATGCCGAGGTCATCGCCGACGAGGTGCTCACGCTGTTACCATCCGGCACGCCATGAAGATCCTGACCGGCGCCCAGATGAAGGCGTTCGATGCGCAAGCGATTGAGGAACTCGGCATTCCGAGCCTGATCCTGATGGAGAACGCCGGGCTCGGCGTCGCCGAGGCCGTTGCCGAGCGCTGGCAAGTCGGGGCGATTCATGTCCTGGCGCTGGCGGGCAAGGGGAACAACGGCGGCGATGCGCTCTGTGCCGCGCGGCATCTCGTCCAATGGGGCGCCACAGCGGAGGCCGTCATCGTGGGCTCGCCCGATCAACTCTCGGAGGAGACCAGCACCCAAGCCCGCATCCTGGAGCCCGCCGGCGTCGAGATTCGCTACGTCGACGACGAGGCAGCCGTTGACGCGTTCGACGAGGCCCTGTGGCGCAGCGATGTCGCCCTCGACGGCCTGCTCGGTATCGGCATCCAAGGGGCCGTCCGCGGGCTCCACAAGCCCATCATCGACCGCCTCAACGACGGCCCGGCGGACGTCGTGGCCATCGATCTGCCCTCGGGCGTCGAAGCCGACACGGGCCACGTGGAAGGCGTCGCCGTTCGCGCCGATCTGACCGTCACGTTGGCCTACCCGAAGATCGGGCTCTTGCTCCATCCCGGACGCGCCCACGCCGGCGATCTGCTGGTCCGCTCGATCGGCTACCCGTATGCCTTGAGCGCGTCCCTGGAGACCGGCCTGGAATGGGTTGATGACGCCTGGGTTCGCGAACGGGTTCCCGAGCGACGAGCGAACAGCCACAAGGGCGATTACGGGCGCGTCCTGGTGCTGGCCGGCTCGCGCGGCCTATCGGGGGCCGCGATCATGACCGCCGACGCGGCGCTGCGCAGCGGCTCAGGTCTCGTCTACATGGGGTATCCGCAAAGCCTGAGCCCGGTCGTCGAGAGCCGCGTCCTGGAAGCCGTCAAGTTCCCGTTGCCCGAGCTCGATGGCGCCTTGGCGGACACGGCCACAACTGAGATATCGGGCATCTTGACGGAGCAACGCGTCACGGCGATGGCCCTCGGCCCCGGCCTCTCGCAACGCGAGTCGATCCGGCCGCTGCTCCACGAGCTGCTTCCGACGTTGACCATCCCCCTGGTGATCGACGCCGATGGGATCAACAACTTGGCAGACGACGACGGCCAGAAGCTCTTGCGGAAACTGGAGGCGCCGGCAGTCTTGACCCCGCATCCGGGAGAACTGGCGCGCCTGATCGATCGACCCATCAAGGACATCGAAGGGGACCGTGTTGGCTCTGCCCGCGAGGTGGCCCAAGACCTGAACGTCGTGCTCGTCTTGAAAGGGGCACCGACCGTCACGGCGCTTCCATCGGGAAATGTCCTCGTCAACTCGTCCGGCAACTCGGGACTGGCGACGGGCGGCAGCGGCGACGTGCTCACGGGGATCATCGTCGGGTTGATCGCTCAAGGCATGTCCGCCGAGGACGCGGCGCCCGGCGGCGTCTATCTCCACGCGTTGCTCGCTGACACGTTGAAGCCCACGATGGGCGAGCGGGCGATGTTGCCACGGGATCTTCTGGACGAGATGCCGAACGCCCTCCGGAGTTTTGAGCAAGAGAGGAAGTCAACATGGAACATCGGGTGCTGATCGCGCAGGACGCTGCGCTCAAGAATATCCAGGAAGCCATTGCGGCCTACGTCGAAAGCCTCAAGGCTCGCAACGATCTGCCGCCTGCGACTCGGGACCGAACCTCTAGCCTGGAGACCCGAAGATGAAACTGATCGACACCCACGCCCATCTTGACCATCAGCAGTTCGACGGCGACCGCGACGAGGTCATCCAACGCGCGCAAGACGCCGGCATCCAGGTCATCACCATGGGCATCGATCTCGATTCGAGCGAAACGTCCGTCCATCTTGCCCAAGAGCATGGCCTCTACGCGGCCGTCGGCATCCATCCGCATCAGGCCGGGCATTACGTGGAGAACGGTCACCTTGATTCGAGCGTTCTGCCGCGGTTGGAGGAACTGCTCGACGAGGATCGCGTCGTGTCCGTCGGCGAGATCGGCCTCGACTACGTCAAAGACTTTTCGCCCAAAGAGGACCAGCACGTCGTCTTCCGCGCGTTGCTCCAGTTTGCGGAGGACCAGAACTATCCCGTGGTCATCCACAATCGAGAGACGGAGGAAGACATCGCCAGCGCCATTGAAGAGTTCAACGCCTTCGGCGTCGTCCACAGCTTCAATCGAGACTGGGACTTCGCCAAGCGGATCCTCGATCAGGGGTATTACCTCGGCGTCAACGGGATCGCGACGTTCGCCAAGGACGACGACCTCCAGCAGGCCCTCAAGATGATCCCCATGGATCGACTGCTCGTCGAGACCGACTGCCCCTATCTGGCGCCCGTGCCGCATCGTGGCAAGCGGAACGAGCCGAGCTACGTGGAGCACGTCGCGGCGTATTTGGCCAACCATCGGGGCATGCCGTTGGACGTACTGGCCGAGGGGACGACGGCGAATGCGGGGCGGCTGTTCGGACTAGGGTCACCGGATCGTTAACGGATCAGCGGATAGAACGTTCGGTTCCCCTACGGGGTTATCCGCTAGTCCGCTCGATATCCGCTGACAGTTGTCTAACGCACGTTCTGCGGCAGGCCCGTCAAGGACGCTTCTTGCTGTTTTACCCAGCCGCCGTAGAACGCTTCAACGGCGCTGCCCTCGAGGAACCAGCTCTTCGGCGTCGGCGTCCCCCAGAGCGTCTGGCGGCGCGGGTCGTCCAGGTCCCAGCGGATCGGCTCGTGTTCCGGATCGACGGTCAAGTAGTCGGCCGTGTAGAGCTCAATCCGGTGTCCGGCCGGATCGCGCAGATAGAGGAACATCGCGTTGGAGATGCCGTGGCGTCCCGGCCCGCGCTCGATCGACTCGATCCAGTCCGCCCCGCCCAGGATGTCGGCGGCTTTGAGGACGCTCGACGGTTCCGCAAGCCAATACGCAAAGTGGTGCAGCCGCGGCCCGGTCCCGTTGGTGAGCGCCACGTCGTGGACGTTGCCCTTGCGTTGGAGCCACGCCGCCCACCAGTTCCCCTCGTCGTCTTCGGTGTATTCGGTCAAGCGGAAGCCGAGCGCGTCGCGATAGAACGCTAAACTTTCCGCAACATTCGGGGTCAAGTAGTTGAAGTGATCCAGTCGGAGGACGCCGGGACCCCGGTGTTCATGATAGTCCTGCAGTCTTGACGGATGCCGACCGGCCTCGCGGTAGAAGACGATGGGGAACCCTTGCGGGTCTTGGATGCGGACCATACGGGGACGCTCAACGTCCTCCTCGGTTCGAAACGGGAGGCCATGCTCGTCGGCCAGGGCAATGGCACGGTCAAGATCGGTCTCATCCCAAACTTTGTACGCGAGGTGGGACAGTCCGGCCTCCTCGGCCCGCTCCAGCTTGAGGCTCCACTCGCGTTCTTCATACCCGCGCAGGTAGAGCGCGACCTCGCTTTCGTGAACGATCTCAAAGCCGAGCAGGTCCACGTAAAACGTCCGAGCAGCGTTGAGATCGGGCACCGTCAGTGTTACATGCCCGGCTCGCACGACGTTCGGGCGCTCGATCTCGCTCATCGCTCGAGCCTCCGAAAGTCGCGGTTCCAGAACGCCAGCGGCCATCGCGATTCGTCGATCGTGGCGCTCTCCACCTCGCCGACGACGATGCGGTGGTCGCCCCCGGGGTAGCACGCCCAGACTCGGCAGACGAGCACGACCAGGCTCTCGTCGAGCACGGGGTCGCCCTCGATCGGGAACGGGCTCGTCGCCAGATAGGCGTCGTCCGGCTTGCCCGCGAAGTGGCTCGCGAGGTCCGATTGATCTTCCGAGAGGACGTTGACGACGAAGCGCCCGGCCTGCTCCAGCACGCGGAGGCAGTTGGCGTCCTCGTCCACCGCCGTCATGATCAAGGGCGGATGGAGCGACAGCGACGCAAACGCGCTCGCCGTCATGCCACGCGTCTCGTCCCCGTGGCGCGCGGCGATGACGGTCACGCCACTGGGGAAGCGGGCCAACGCCTCGATGAACCGGTCCGGCTCAACGGCCATGGGTGATTAACCCTCGGCGTCCTTGCCGATCGGCTCCTCTTCCAGATCGAGGAACCGTCGAATGCGCTGGCGGTACGGCTCGCGGTCGTAGCTGTTGAACAGCGCCATCCGCATCCGAACCGGGTCGCCGAAGAAGAAGCGCTCGTAGAGCGTCTGGCGCGCGCCGAACGCCGAGACCGTCATGTCCCAAGCCAAGCGGAAGAGCTTCATCTTGGCCTCGGCGTCCATCGCCCGACCCTGCATGAACTTGTCGACTTTGTCGCCGAGCGGGCCATGCAAATCCCTTTCCGAGAGCTGGAGGATCATGCCGCCGGCGCCGATCTGTTGCACGATCTCGTTGACCCGTGGATAGAGCATCGGATAGAGGTTGCGCGCGCCGTCGAGCGCCCCGCGGTTCGGGACCATGAGGCCGTCGTCGTTCGGCTCGGCCTCCTGCTCGGCCCGCGTCCAGAACCCGCGCATCGCCTCCAGGTAAACGATGACCTCGGCGATCTTCTCCTGAACGTGGCCGAAGACGTCCACGGAGATGCCCTCGGCGAGCAACGACACCAAGCCGAGGAACGCCTCCGTCTTGGCCACCTTGTGGACGACGGTCTGATGCGCCATATGGTTGAGCGCGTTGGTCGCCGTGTAGGCGCGGTTGACGGCTTCCACGTCCCGACAGATGAAGACGCGCTCCCAGGGGACCAAGGCGTCGTCGAAGATGCAGATCGCGTCCATCTCCTCGAAGCGACTGGAGGCGGGATGATCGAAGTGCGAATCGCCCGCGATCGGCTCGCGGCAGATGAAGTGGAGCCCCTCGGTGCTCGTCGGAATCGCGAACGCGACGGCGTATCGGTCGGCGCCCTCCTCGACCTTCAAGACCGTGGAGGGCAGCACGAGGATCTCGTCGGCGACGGGAAGCGTCGCCAGCATCCGCGCGCCGCGCACGACGACGCCGTCGTCGCGCTCCTCCACGATGCCGACCGGGATGTAGGGATCGGTCTCCGACTGCTGGGTCATCGACTTGGCCCGGTTGACCTGCGGGTTGGTGAGCGCGTGCGTCGTACAAATGTCCGTGTTGCGGGCAAATTCATAGTAATTCCGCACGTTGTCGGCGTAGTCGCCGAACGCCTCCGCACAGGCCCCATAGGCCGTCAACACGGCGTTGAGATAGTCGGGCGTGCGCCCCATGAGCCCGAGCGACTCATTGGCCCAGGTCTTGTAGGCCGCCGAGCGCCGTTGCAGGTCGTCCTTCGTCTCGGGGATCAGGAAACTGGCCCCCGCCCGCTCGCCGTTCGGCTGTTCATACGTCAGGTCATCTCGGTGTTCGGCGTCGTGCTGGAGGTCGTACAGATGGGCGATCGACTGGACGACGCCCTTCGTGGCGGGGTGCGTCGTCGGGTCATCGATGCGTTCGCCCTTGAGCCAGAGGTTGGGCGAGCGCTCCCGGAGCGCGTCGATGTAGTCCTGACCTCGTCGTGCCAATGCGTCAGCCCCCTTTGCCGAATTTCGGAATGTAGTGCTCGCCGAGCGGCACGCAGACGTTTTTCAATTCCGTATAGAACTCGAACGCGTGATGCCCGCCCTCACGGCTGATCCCCGAGTGCTTCATGCCCCCGAAGGGCGTCGGAAGATGTCGGACGTTGTGCGAGTTGACCCAGACCATGCCGGCCTCGATCTTGCCACTGAGCCGATGCGCGCGCTCGGCGTCCTTGGTCCAGACGTAGGCCGCCAGCCCGTAGCGTGTGTCGTTGGCGATCCTCAGCGCCTCGGCCTCGTCCTTGAACGGGATGGCCGTCAATACGGGGCCGAAGATCTCCTCGCGCGCGACCGTCATGTCGTTGGTGCCGACGAAGAGCGTCGGGGCGAGGTAGTTGCCCGTATCGCCGACTTGCTGCCCGCCGGCCAAGACGTCAGCCCCTTCCCGTTTGCCCTGTTCCAGGAAACCCAGGACGCGGTCGAGATGATCGGGATGGATCAGCGGCCCCACTTCAGTGCCCGGCTCCAACGGATGCCCCACGCTCACATTCTTGGCCCGTTGGGCCACCTGACCGACGAAGTCGTCAAAGATCGACTCCTCGACGAGCAACCGAGAATTGGCCGTGCAGCGCTCGCCGTTGAAGCTGTAGATCTGGAAGACGACGGCGTCGAGCGCGCGTTCCAAGTCGGCATCAGGGAAAACGAGCGCCGGGCTCTTGCCGCCCATCTCCAACGACAGTCGTTTCAGTTGATCGGCGCTGTTCTTCATCACGGTCGAGCCCGTGGTCGTCTCGCCGGTGAGCGCGATGAGCGGGACGTCGGGGTGGGCCGTCAAGGGCGCACCGGCCGTCTCCCCGAAGCCGTGGACGACATTGAAAACCCCAGGCGGGAGGTCAGCCTCTTGCACGATTTCGGCAAACTTCCAAGCCGATAACGGGGCCCACTCGGCCGGCTTGTGGATCACGGTGTCTCCCGCGGCCAGTGCCGGCGCGATGCGCCACGTCGACAGCATCATGGGCGCGTTCCAGGGCGTGATGACCCCCACGGGCCCGATCGGCTGGCGCACGCTGTAGTTGAGGAACGCGTCGTCGACGGGGAAGCTCTGCCCGTCCATGACGTGCTCGGCGTAGTCGGCATAGAACCGAAAGTTGTCCGCCGAGCGTCCAACCAGCTTTCGGACAATGCGCAGCGCCTGGCCGGCGTCGAGACACTCCAAGACGGCCAACTCGTCGGCGTGGGCGTCGATCGCGTCAGCGATGCGCAGGAGATAGCGTTTGCGCTCCTTGGCTTGGAGCGTGCTCCAATGCTCGTCGAACGCCCGCTTGGCTGCGAACGCGGCTCGGTCGACGTCCTCGGCGTGGCCCTGACAGACCGTTGCCAACGGCTCGTTGTTGGAGGGATCGAGCGTCTCGAACGTCTCGCCCTGTTGTCCCGCGACGAAGCCGCCGTCGATGAAGTGTTCGGCGGTTGTTGTCGTCAGTCGCCCTCGGACCGAGTCGATGAACGAGCGGTCGATGGCGTCGGTCATCTCAGTAGTCGGCCTCCGCGACGATCGGGTTCTCCAACACGCCCAAGTGATCGATCTCCAACCGCATCGTGTCGCCCGGCTGGACGTGCGAGATCCCCTTCGGCGTGCCCGTCAGGATGACGTCGTCGGGCTCGAGCGTCATGAAGCGGGTGACATACTCCAGAATCTCGGAAATGGCAAAGACGAAGTCGCGCGTGTTACCCGTCTGCCGATGCTCCCCGTTCACGAACGCCCTCAGTTCCAACTCATGCGGGTCCGGAATCTCGTCGGCGGTGACCAGATACGGCCCGAGGGGTCCGAAACTGTCCCAGCCCTTGGCCTTGATCGGGGGTCGGTACATGTTGCCGACGAAGTCCCGAACCGTGACGTCGTTGGCGACGGTGTAGCCGCGCACGAAGTCCATGGCGTCCTGGGCGCGGACGCCTTTCATCGCGTGTCCGATCACGACCGCCAGCTCGCACTCGTAGTGCATGTACTCGGCGCCCTCGGGATACATCACGGGGGCTTTATGGGGAATCAACGCGCTCGGCGGCTTCAAGAACAACACCGGATGATCCGGCAGGTCGATGGCGAGCTCGTCGGCGTGGTCGCGGTAGTTGAGCGCCAGGCCGAGCACCTTGCCAGGCTCGAAGGGCAGCAGATAGTCGACCTCGTCCGGATCGTGCGCGTGGCCGGATTCGTCGATCAGCTGCCCGTCGTAGACTTGGGCGTGATGAACGCGACCGTGCTTGCGGAAGCGGGCGATCTTCACGGGCGCACCACGCTCCCTTCCGGCTGTTCCAGCAGTCCGTAGGATTCGGCCATCTGTTGCAATCGCTCCTCGTTCTCCAAGGTCGTCGGCCCCAGCGGAAGCCGCCATTCCTTCTCAATCAAGCCCATCCACGCGAGGACGGTTTTCAGCGGAATCGGGTTGGTGTCCCAGAAGATCGCCTCGTTGGCCGCCAAGAGCCGATAGTGGAGCTCGCGGGCCTGCCCCAATTCTCCCGACTTCACGTGATCGTAGATCTGGGCCATCTCGCGCGGCAGCCAGTTCGCCGTGGCAGCCACCATCCCGTGCCCTCCGAGCGCAAGCATGGGGTAGGTCAGGGATTCGAGCCCGCAGAAGACCTTGAAATCGCGACCGCAGAGTTTCAGCGTCCAGGAGACGGCGTCGAGGTCCTTCACCGAATGCTTCACACCAACGATATTGGAGAAGTCGCCCGACAGCCGCGCGAGCGTCGACGGCTCCAGGCTGACGGCCGCGCGACCCGGAATGTTGTAGAGCACCAACGGAAGATCGGGAACAGCTTGAGCCACGCGGGCAAAGAAGTCGTACAGGCCCTGTTGATTCGGCTTGACGTAGTAGGGCACGATGACAAGAGCCGCTTCGGCTCCCGCCTCCTGGGCGAATTGGGTTAATCGTAGCATCTCGTCGACGTTGACGCTGCCGGTGCCCGCCAACACGGGCACCCGCCCGCGAACGACCTCGACCGTGTGCCGAATGAGCTGTTCGCGCTCGGCGGTCGACAGCGCCGCCGGCTCGCCCGTCGTGCCGCCGACACTGACCCCATGCGAGCCGGCGCCGATCTGGCGATCAATCAGCCGGGTGAGCGCGGATTCGTCGATCTGGCCGTTCTTGAACGGCGTGACGATGGGCGCAATCGAGCCTTCCAGTTGCCCCACGATGGCGGGCGGCCTCCTTTCGCGGCATGCCGATCCCCCGTATTCCGCGGCGGGCATCGTAGACCGGAACGGCCAAATTCGTCAACTGTTCTGGAAAATCGGATGAGGTAGTCGGATGTCGGGACGGGGCCCATCGGGTACACTGGGGCGGAGGTGTTGCCCGGATGCTTATCGGCTGCCATCTCTCCATCGCCGGCGGGCTCCACAAGGCGATCGAGCGCGCCGAGGCCTTGGAGACGAACGCGCTGCAGATCTTCTCCCACAACGCCCGCAGCTGGACCATGAAGCCGCTCGACAACCAGGAGCCCCACCAATTTCAAGAGAATCAGCAGAACGGACCCGTTGATTACGTCGTGATCCACACGAGCTATCTGATCAACTTGGCCTCCCCCAAGGAAGACGTCTATGCGAAATCCGTCGACGCGCTCGCGAAGGAGATCGAACGGGCCGGCTTGCTCGGCATTCCCCACGTCAACACGCACGTCGGCAAGCACCTGGAGGCCGGCGTCGACGCCGGAATTGACACGATCATCGGCGCGATCAACGCCGTCCTCGACAGCGACGTGGCGCAGCAGCATCCCGACGTGATGATCGTGTTGGAGAACGACGCAGGCCAAGGGACGGCCCTCGGCTCGACGTTCGATGAGCTCGGCCGGGTCATCGACGGCGTCGATCGCGACGACCGGCTGGCTGTCTGCTTCGACACCTGCCACGGTCTGGCGGCCGGCTATGACTTCCGCAGCGACGATGGCCTCGACGACATGCTGGCCGAAATCGACGACACCGTCGGCCTGGATCGTCTGGTGCTGCTGCACGTCAACGACTCGAAGCATCCGCTGGGATCGTTCAAGGATCGCCACGAGCACATCGGCCGCGGGCACATCGGCTTGGACGGGTTCCGGCCGATCGTCAATCATCCGCAGACGCGCGATCTGCCGTTTGTGTTAGAAACGCCCAAGGAGGACAGCGAGGCCGAGAAACTGGACTCGAACATGGACCCGATCAACCTTCAGGCCATCCGAGACCTGCGGGAGGCGTGATACCGTACGGTCGCTTGGCCCAAGGCCGACGTGCGCGCTAAGCTCGTCGGCGAGACCCAACGGCCGGACCGGCTATTCAACGGGAGGGATACGATGAAGCTCTTCGTGGACACGGCGCATCTGGACGAGATCAAGCAGGCGGCCGACTGGGGCGTCCTCGACGGCGTCACCACCAACCCGTCGCTCTTGCCCAAGGAGATGGAACGGACGGGCATGGACTATCGCGCGATCCTCCACGAGATCTGTGAGATCGTCGACGGGCCGGTCAGCGGCGAGGTGGTCGCGACGGACTATGAAGGGATGATGAAGGAGGCCCACGACCTCGCCACCATCCACGACCACGTGATCGTCAAAATCCCCATGTTGCCCGATGGGATGAAGGCCGTGAGCCGTCTCAGCGACGACGGGATCCGCACCAACGTCACGCTGGTGTTCTCGCCCAGCCAGGCGATGTTGGCCGCAAAGGCCGGAGCAACCTACGTCTCCCCCTTCGTCGGTCGCATTGACGACAAGAGCGGGGACGGCATGGAGGTCGTCTCCCAGATTGTCGGGATCTTCGAGACCTACAACGTCCAGACCGAGGTCCTCGCCGCCAGCATTCGCCATCCGCTGCACGTGGTCCAAGCCGCCGAGCTCGGCGCGGACATCGCCACGATGCCCTTCGGCGTCCTGGAGAAGATGTTCCAGCACCCGCTCACCGACATCGGCCTGGACAAATTCCTCAAGGACTGGGAGCAGGCTCAGGCCGAGATCGCCGCCTGAGCCGCCCGTAACGCGAGGTGGGAGCCAAAGCGCGCCGCTGGGGCCAGCGCTTGCGAAATCCCTTGGGCACCATCCGCAACGCCATCCGACTGGGCCGCATCTCAGGGATCGAGATCGGTCTGGATTACTCCTGGTTCGTGATCTTCGCACTGGCCACATACATCTTCGCCACCAACGGGCTGCCGCTGGCCTACCCGCAGTGGAGCGAGACGGCCTATTGGAGCACCGGCGTGGCGATCAGCCTGCTGTTCTTCGCCTCGATTCTGGCCCACGAACTGGGGCACAGCCTCGTGGCGATCCGCACCGGCACGCCGGTGCGCAGCATCACGCTGTTCATCTTCGGCGGGGTGGCCGGCATGGCCCGCGAGCCGGGACGGGCGCTGCACGAGTTCCTCATCGCCGTCGCCGGGCCGCTGGTGAGCCTCGGCCTGGCGGCGCTGTTCTTCGGGCTGTTCCAGATCGCGCCGGTCAACACGCCATTGGCCGCGCTCGCTCAGTTTCTGGCCGTGATCAACTTCGTGGTCGCGGCCTTCAACATGCTGCCCGGGTTTCCCATGGACGGCGGGCGCGTCCTGCGGGCCGCGCTGTGGGGCCTCAAGGGCGACCTGCTCTGGTCGACCAAGGTCGCCACCTGGATCGGGCGCGGGATGGCGTACGCGCTCATGGCCTGGGGCGTCTACATGGCGGTTATCGCGGGCCAGTGGGGCGCCGGGCTCTGGCGGGTCCTGATCGCAACGTTCATCCACACCGCCGCCGTGCGCAGTTACCAACAAGTGGCGTTTCTGGCCAAGCTCCGCCGACGCCGCGTCGGCGAGGTCATGAGCCCGGCTCCCGCGTCGCTGCCGGCTGACGTGAGCGTGGCGGACGTGGTGGGCAACGACCTCCGGTGGGGCAGCCAACCGGCCTGGCCCGTGGTGGAGAACGGCACGACGCTCGGGCCCTTGACCCGCGACGACCTTCATGCCGTCCCTTGGGAGACGCGGGCCGGCACGGCGGTCGCGGAGATCCTGCCGACCCGGCGGCCGACGCTCGTGGCGGATGTGGACGACACGCTGGCCGACGTCTTCCAGCGCCTGGACGACCAACAGCTCGTCGTCGTCACGGACACCGATTGCGTCGTCGGCGTGA
>JAHEOA010000066.1 GCA_018609825.1 Candidatus Bipolaricaulota bacterium
GGGCGATTTCGTCCGACTGATGGCCGGGACGGGAATGTTGAACGCTCTGTGAACCTGCGTCCATTACAATGGACCCGACGCAAAGGGGGCATGGAGATGGTGCACTACGTCTGCAAACAGTGCGGGCGCAACTGGTACTCCGCGGTGACGCGTTCCGAGGGCGTGGGCCGATGCCAAGATTGTGGCGGCCCCTTGTGCCCGGCTGACGAGCTCTTTGAGCCGAGGTCGGACAGCCGCCCCGACGACTCGAAAATCTCGGGCAGACCGCCGCTGGGCCGTTGACGGCCCCCGATCGGTCGTCGCTGAGTTGACCGCGGCCGCCTCAACCGCAACCATGGGGGCATGGCGATCATCGACATTTCCCGTCCGCTGGCGTCGGGGATGGCCGTCTGGCCCGGCGATCAGCCGTACGAGCCGGCCTGGACGATGCGCATCGCCGACGGCGACCCCGTCAACGTCAGCGCCGTCACGCTGAGCCCGCACACGGGAACCCACGCCGACGCGCCCTATCACGTCGACGAGGACGGCCGAACGGCGGACGCTCTGGCGTTCGAGGCCTACGTCGGACGGGCCACGGTCATCGACCGTCGCGGGATCGGCTCGCTCGCGCCCGAGGATCTGGCCGATCTCGACCTGGCTCAGCTGGAGCGACTGCTGATCAAGACGGAGACGAGCGATCTCGATGGGCAGACCTGGCCCGAGCGTTTCCTGACGCTCGACCCGGACCTTGCGGATCGCTTCGGCCAACAGGGACTCAAACTGGTCGGTCTGGACACGCCGTCGGTCGATCCGCGCCAGAGCACGACGCTCGACGCCCACCACATCCTGGCCCGTCACGGCGTGGCGCACTTGGAAAACCTGTGGCTGCGCGACGTGCCGCCCGGCGACTATTGGCTCTCGGCGCTGCCGCTGAGGCTGAACGGGCTCGACGCCGCCCCCGTCCGGGCCGTGTTGATGACGCTCGAGTCGGGCCTGTCCGCGACGATTCCGTGAAGCCCTGCTCTGCTGTCGCCTGCTTGGTGACGGCCAGCACACGAGCGGCCCCAGCTAGGGCACGAGGCGCGTCCGATCGCGGGGGAAGAAGCTCGCCTCGCGGACGTTGTTCAGCCCCAAGAGTTGCGCCGTGAAGCGCTCGGATCCGATGGCCAGTCCGCCGTGCGGCGGCATCCCGTACTTGAAGATCTCCAAATAAAAGTCGAAGTCGTCGGGGTTGAGGCCGCGCGCCTCGATGTTGCGCACCAGGTGGTTGTAGTCGTGGATGCGCTGGCCGCCCGTGGTGATCTCCAAGCCCCGATACAAGAGATCGAAGCTGTTGGTCAGCTCGGGGTCGTCGTCGCACGGATACGCGTACATCGGCCGCTTGGCGGTCGGATAGTGCGTGATGAAGACGAGCTCGGAGTCGAGGTGCTCGGTGGCGTACTCGCAGATGAGCTGTTCGCCCTCCGGGTCGAGGTCGCCGTCGTCGATGGGCTTGTCGTAGTGGGTGTTCAGAATCTCGATCGCTTCGGCCAGCGTCAGGTGCGGAATCTCGGTCGGCACTTCCGGGATGTGGGCCTCGAACAGTTCGAGTTCGTCCTGGCAATGCTGTTTGACGTGATCGAAGACGTGGCGCAGGAGCTCGGTCTCGACGGCCGTGATCTCGTAAAAGTCGTCGATGAAGCCCATCTCGTAGTCCAGACTGATGTACTCGTTGAGATGGCGTTTGGTGTTGTGCTCCTCCGCGCGAAACGCCGGCCCCACTTCGTAGACGCGCTCGTAGCCCGCTCCAACGAGCATCTGTTTGTAGAACTGCGGGCTCTGGGCGAGATAGGCCTTCTGCTCGAAATACTCGACGGGAAACAGCTCGGTGCCGCCCTCGGTGCCGGCCGCCACGATCTTGGGCGTGTGAATCTCTTGGAATCCCTCATGGCGCAGATACTCGCGGAACGCCCAGATCAGCTCGGCTCGGACGCGGAAGACGGCGCTGATCTCGGGCTGGCGCAGGCTGAGCGGGCGGTTCGACAGGATCGTCTCCAGCCGCGTGGCGATGACGTCGCGGGAGCGGTTGACCTGGATGGGCGGGTCCTCGACGGGCGTGCTGAGGATCGTCAGCTCGTCGATGTCGACCTCGACGCCGTTCGGGGCCCGGTCGTCCTCGACGACGGTTCCCGTGAGGTCGATCGCCGCCTCCTCGGCCAAGCCGTCCGGACGTTCCACGTCGCCCTTCAGCTTCGTCTGGACTTGGCCGCTGCGGTCGCGCAGCACGATGAACGTCAACTTGCCCATCTCGCGGACGGTGTGCGCCCACCCCGCGAGCCTCACCCGCTCGCCGACTTTCGTCTGAACCGCCGTTGCCAGCGTCCGCTCCATCGTCGTCTCCCGCCTTTCCGATCGCTGCCTGGGTCGCGTCCAACGCGCTGGGCGACGTTGAGCGCGGTTGCAGGCGTGTTTACGAGTGTCCGCGGTGGCCGATAGCATAGCCCACGCGGGGACCCCCGAGCAAGCGACCTTGCATCCGCCCATCGGGCCGCTTACAGTGCGGCCAGTCGGCAGGCTCACAAAGGAGGCGGACCCACCGTGATTCCCATCGATTTCAGCGATCAAGTGGCCCTGATCGCCGGGGTGGCCAACAAGCGCAGCATCGCCTGGTCGATTGCCCAAGCGCTGGACGCGGCCGGCGCACAGATCGTGCTGACCCACCTGGACGACGAGCGCATCACGGCCAACATCGAAAAGCTGGCGACGGAACTGAACGACCCGATGCTCGTGCCCTGCGACGTCACCGACGACGAGCAACTGCAGCGGGCGTACGAACAGATCGACGAGCAGTTCGGTCGGTTGGACGCGCTCGTGCACAGCGTGGCGTTTGCGCCTCGCGAGGAATTCGACCATCGCTTCGTGGAGACGACCCGTAATGGCTTCCGGACGTCACTGGAGGTCAGCGCGTACTCGCTCTTGCCCATGGCGCGCCACGCCGAGCCGCTGATGGCCAAGGCCGGCGGCGGCAGCATCATGGCGATGACCTACCTGGCCGCCGTCCGAGCGACGCCGACCTACAACGTCATGGGGACCGCCAAAGCTGCGCTCGAACAGATTATCCGGCAACTGGCCTACGAATTGGGCCCCCAGGCGATTCGGGTGAATGGCATATCCGCGGGGCCTGTTTCAACACTATCCGCTCGCGGCATCCCCGGGTTTACCGACTTCCTCAAACAATACGAGGAACGGGCCGCGCTCAAGCGCAACATCACCCCCGAGGAAGTCGGGCAGACGGGTGTGTTCCTCTTGAGCGACCTGGCCAGCGGCATCACGGGCGAGATCCTCTACGTGGACGCCGGCTACCACATGATGGCGTTTTAGTCTCCCGTCTGAGATGCCCGATATCATTACGCCCACGGTGAGCGTCTATCCCTTCCGCCAAGCGCAAGCGGGCCCGGAATACTTGGCCTTGCGCCGCGCTGACGTCGATCACCTGAGTGGGACGTGGCAGCTCGTCCACGGCGGGGTCGACGAGGGCGAAACGGCCGTCGAGGCCGCATGGCGCGAAGTGACCGAAGAGATCGGCCTGACGCCCGTCCGCTTCTGGGGGCTCGACCACGTCGAGACCCACTACCTGCCCCCCAAAGACGCCATCCGGATGGTGCCCTGTTTCGTCGCCGAACTGCCGCCGGATGCCGAACCGACCTTGGGGCCGGAGCATGACAAGTATGCCTGGCTCCGTATCGACGATCTTCTCGGGCGCCTCATCTGGCGATCGCAACAAGAAGCCGCTCGGGTCGCTCACGAGACGATCGTGCGTCCCCTAATGGAGGATCGACCGATCAACCCGCTGCTCGAACTGGATCGGCCGACTGGATGAGCTTCAATCGTCGGAGCAGATTGGCGAGTCTGGACAACTGCGATAGACTGGTTTAGGGTGATTCGCCGTGGCGAAGACGCATCCTCACATCAAATACTCCGTCGAGGACTATCTCAACCTCGCCGAGTCCGAAACCGAGCGCTACGAGCTGCTGGATGGGGAGTTGGTGATGGTTCCGGCGCCGAACTGGTTTCATCAATCAATTGCAGCGGAATTGTTCGACCGCTTGAATCGATTCGTCAAAGAGCACGATCTCGGCGTTGTCCGCTTTGCCCCGCTCGACGTGGAGCTGTCCAACCACGATGTCGCTCAACCCGATCTCATCTTCCTGTCCCATGAAAA
>JAHEOA010000067.1 GCA_018609825.1 Candidatus Bipolaricaulota bacterium
AAAGAATGCCCGCAAAGGGAATCAGAAAGAGGTCGAGCGCGTTCATGGCGGCCAGGGCACGTTCGACGGTGGCGAACTGGGCGAGCACGTTGAAGCTGGCCGCGGCATTGACCGCCAGCGCGTAGGTGAGCGCGAAGATCACCCAGACGCCGATCCCCTGGAGGCTGGCGAACAGCGCGCGGAACTCGCGGCCGGCCACGGCGCCGATGGCGTTAAGCATCGCGGGCCTCCTCGTCAGACGATGCGGAGGACGGGGTGCCGTCGGACGTCAGTGCCTTGAACAGGTCATCCAGCGTGGGCCGCTGGAGATGGAAGTCGGTCAGCTCGCCGCCGGCCTCGATCAGCTGACGGGCCAGCGTCGATCGGACCTCCGGGTTATGAAGCGTCACATTCAGACCGGTGCCGTTGTGGGCGACCGCCTCGACGCCCCGGAAGCTCTGGATGCGCTCGAGCCACTCGTCGATATTGCCGTCCAGCTCGACATGGACGCGATCGAGCGAGCGCGCCAACAGCGCCTCGAGCTGATCCAACGCGATCAGCTCGCCCTCGCGCAGCACGGCAACCCGATCGGCCAGCGCCTCGACGGCGTCCAGGTCGTGGGATGACAAGACGATGGTGCGATCCTCGTCGATGAGCGTCTGGAGCATGCGCTGCCAGTCGCGACGGCCCTGGGGATCGAGGCCGCTGAAGGGCTCGTCCAGGATCAACAGCTCCGGATCGTGGACAAGCGCGCAGGCGAGCCCGAGCCGCTGCCGCATCCCCTTGGACAGCGCCCGCACGCGGACCCTCTCAACGTCGCGAAGGCCCACGGACGCCAGCCGATCGCGGATCTCGTCTGTCGAGGGATCGAGCCCGTAGAACTGTGCGCTGTAGGCGACGATGCCCGTGCACGTCATTTCGGCGTAGAGCGCCGGCTGCTCCGGCAGATATCCCATCGTCCGCCGTGCCTGGGGCCGTCGCCACGGGTCTTGCCCGTCCAGGGCGATCTGCCCATGGGTCGGCTTGACCAACCCGAGCATCAGCTTCAGCGTCGTCGACTTGCCGGCCCCATTGGGCCCGACCAGGCCCAAGCACTCCCCCGGTGTGACCTCGAACGTCACGTCGCTAATGGCCGAGCGGCGCCCGTAGCGCTTGGACACCGCGTCAAATCGAACCCGGGTCATGGAATCGTCACCGTCCCGTCTCGGTCGAGCGCCGGCAGTCGGTTCCCGTCCAGATCGACGATCTCCTGAATCTCGGTCGTCAACGTGGCGTCCGTGCCGGCCCCTCCGATCGCGGTGATTTGAAACGTGCCGAGGGCGAGGACGTCGGGCGGGGCGCGTCGGGTTGCCACGTCGACGGCCACGCCGTTGAAACTGACCGTGCCGACGTCCTGATTGATCCTCGTGGCACCGCGGCCGGTGCGCAGCTCGGCCTCGTCCACGCGTACGACGTCCGGATCGAACCGAACAACGACCTCGAAGCCGGCAAATCCCGAGGGTACGTCGCGGACGAACAGCGCCAGAGTCGACGTCTCGCCCGGGACGAGCTCGGCCGATTCAACCTCGACCGTCGTGCCGACCTCGGCGTAGTCAGCGAAGGTCGCGAGCACCTCGTCCATGGTTGACGCCGCAGACTGGGCCAGGGCCGTCAGGTCCTCGGCGTTGCGCTCCTCGGCCGCCGTCGCCATCCCGTCGACAAACGCCTGCAGCAGTTGGGCCTGCTGCGGCGCGAGATCGGCGATGTCGTCCCGGGCTGCCACGAATAACGCGTGCGCGTCCTCGACTGTCGCAACGGCTGCGTCCAGCTCGCCCGCCGTCGCGCGCTCGGCGACGTTTGCCAGCGATACCTGCAGCGACTGGAACCGCTCGCGGACGTCATTGAGGAAATCACCGGCATGGTCGGCCCCGGCCGCGCTCGGCAGCGCGCCCAGGGCGATCGAACACATCAGCGCGACGGCGGCCCATCGAGCGGTCATGACGACGGACAGCCCTCCGGAAGCTCTCGGACATCGAGTGAGGCTTGGGCGACGAACAGCGCGTCGGTAATGGTAATTCGACCGTCACAGTTGGCGTCGGCGGCGGCCGGGTCGACCTCGCGCAGCCCGAGCGAGCCTTGGGCGATGAAGAGCGCGTCGGTGATCGTCAAGTTGCCGTCGCCGTTGACGTCGCCGAGGCGGACGTCGGGCAGCGTCGCAATGAGCAGCTCCTCGATCTTGCGAAGCCCGTCGATGATCACCTCGCGCTGCTGGCGAACCCGCTCGACGGGGACCTCTCGGCGGATGAGCTGCTCCAGGCCGGGGTCCTCCTCGGCCCCGGAGCCGAACGCGGAGATGTCGGCCTCGACCTCGTTCTCCAGCGCCTCGTCGATGAGCGCGCTGTCCGGACCCAATCCGTTGGACTCGAACTCGAAGAAGGCGTCGTTGGCCAGCGAGGCCGCCCGTTCGACGTTGCCTTGGGCGTACTGCTCCACGGATTGATCGACCAGTTCGATGACGGCACGCGTGGCGTCACGGATGGCTGTCTCGGTCTTGAGTTGGCGCTCGTCGCCGGGGAAGACCTCGCTCTGGGCGACGATGACCGCGCGATTGAGATCGGGGATCAACTTCTCGACGAGCTCCTCGATCGCGTCGACCGGCCGCTGCTCCAAGATCGCCGTGACAAGCTGGGAGACGCGGGCCTTGAGCGATTCGGCCACGACGGGGCTGCGCGCTTGGATGGCCTCAAACAGCTCAGTGTTCTGTTCCTGGCCGAACGCGGCGCGGGCCTCTTCAGCCAACTGGAGCGCCTCATCGAGCGCGTCCTGATCCAGAACCTCGCCGCCCTCCTCGGCGACGGCTTCGGGATAGAGCTCGCCGATCCGCTCGACCTTGGCCTTGACCGACTCCAACTGCTCGACCATCTCGTCGGAACTCAGATCCGGGCCGTCGTCCCCGTCCTCTTGGGCGATGCCCACGGGAGCGCCGACCAACAGCCCGATCAACAGCACGCCGACGAGCGTTCGCATCGTGAGCCATCGCCGTGTCATTGGACCGTCACCTCGCCCGCTTCCACGGTTGTCTCAATGAGCTGCCCGTCGCTGTCGGCCAGCTCCTCAACCGATGGCGCCAGCGACGTCGACTGGCCCGACGAGCCGACGGCCTCGAACGTCATCTGCGCGATCGTCAGATCGCCCGACTGGGCGTCCTCGGGCTTGATCCCTTGGATGCGGACGGTGCCGGCCTGGTTGTCGATCTGCGGTTCGGGCAAGGGCGTCCCGTAAGTCACGCTGACGTCGACGAGTTCGACGACGCTCGGGTCGTAGCTGACCGTGACGTTGTACGCGCCCAGTGGC
>JAHEOA010000068.1 GCA_018609825.1 Candidatus Bipolaricaulota bacterium
CTTTCAGTTGCTGTTCCACGTCTTGGGCCATGACGTCGCGCTCGGTGGTCAGGATCGGGTCGAGATTCCGCTGGGCGGCCTGTTCGCGCAGGATCGCCTCCACGGCGTTGCGCACGACCAGGCTCGGATCGCGGACGTTGAAGGCAAACTTGACCGGGTCGGCGACCTCGTACTGGACGACGGAGTCGATCCAGACGATGTTGCCGTCGCCCGTCAGCATCAGCGCCTCGTCCGGGACTGACTGGTATTGCGGATTGGGCGGTGGACTGATCGTCCGGAAGCCGATGTTCTCCGTGCGACGGGTGAGGACGTCGACGGTCGTGACGCTCTCGACCGGCCACGGCAGGTGCCAGTGGATGCCCGGATCCATCGAGCCGACGTGGGCGCCGAAGCGCTTGACCAGCCCCACTTCCGACGGGCCGATCTGGGTGAAGCCGCTCGCCAGCCAGATGCCGATGATCACCACGATGATGATCCAGCCGGCCCAGCTTCCGAGCTGGCCGAACTTGCGGCCCCAGTCCTTCCATTCATCCCACTGTTGTCGTTGGTCGCCGAACTCGTCTTCAAAGTCGAACGGACTGCGCATGAAACCTCCCTCAACGATGATCGGGGCTCGGGTGAGCCCACAACGAGATCATCATAGTCGGTGCTTCCCCAACGCTTCAAGACAGTTGCATTCGCGTCCGGGCTGGCCTACGCTGGCGGCGAATCGGGAGGTCGCGCCGTGACCGGCGAACGCGTGCTCATCATCGACTTCGGATCGCAATACACCCGCCTCATTGCCCGCCTCGTGCGCGAGCTCGGCGTCTACGCCGACGTCGCGTCGCCGGACTTAGACAGTGCTGGCCTTCGGGCTCATCCACCATCGGCGATCGTGCTCTCGGGCGGCCCGGCCAGCGTCTATGCCGACGGCTCCCCCGGCATCGACGCCGGGATCTTCGAGCTGGGCGTCCCGATCCTGGGGATCTGTTACGGCACCCAACTGATGGCGCATCGACAGGGCGGCCACGTCGAGCGGGTCCGGCCGGAGTACGGCACCGCCACGATCGAGATCTCGCAGAGTGATGGGATTTTTGACGGTCTCGACCGTGAGCAGCGGGTCTGGATGAGCCACGGCGACGTCATCACCGAGCTCCCGGAGGGCTTCCACGTCCTCGCGCGCTCGCGCGACGATGACGAGCCCCCCGGCCTCATCGCCGCCATTGCCGACGCGGACCGGTCCGCGATCGGGCTCCAGTTCCATCCAGAGGTCCATCACACCCCGCATGGCCCCGAGATCTTGCGCAACTGGCTCTTTGGGGTTTGTGGCCTCCAGGGCGGCTGGCAGCCGACGGAGCTCGTCGACCAGCTGGTGGCGCAGACCGCGGATGCCGTGGGCGACGCGCGCGCGCTCATTGCCGTGTCGGGCGGCGTCGACTCCAGCGCGGCCGCCGTGCTGGCGCATCGGGCGCTCGGCGAGCGGCTGTTGCCCGTGTTCGTCGACACGGGGCTGTTGCGGGAGAACGAGCCCGAACGCGTCCGCGACGTCTTCGGTCAACTGGGGTTGGACGTGGATTTCGTCGACGCCAAGGAGCGCTTCTATCGACAGTTGGAAGACGTTGCCGATCCGGAAGAGAAGCGCCGGATCATTGGTGAAACGTTCATTCGGGTCTTCGAGGAGGAGGCCGAGCGCCTCCAGCAGCGCCTCGGTCCTGTCGATGTGTTGATCCAGGGGACGATCTACAGCGACGTCATCGAGAGCGGCGGCACGGCCCAATCGGCCCGCATCAAAAGCCATCACAACGTGGGCGGGCTTCCCGAGCGACTCGGCTTCCGGGTCGTCGAGCCGTTGCGCGATCTGTTCAAGGACGAGGTGCGCGAGGTCGGTCGCGCGCTCGGGCTTCCCCAGACGATCGTCGACGAGCCGCCCTTCCCCGGGCCCGGCCTGGCCGTGCGGATTCTGGGCGAGGTGACCCCCAGCAACGTTGGCTTGCTGCAGCGGGCCGACGCCATCCTGCGACACGAGATCGAGCAGGCCGGCCTGCGCTACGACGTCTGGCAGTACTTCGCGGTGCTCTTGCCGCAGCGGAGCGTGGCCGTGCGCGGCGACGAGCGGGGGTACGGCCACGTCGTGGCGCTGCGCGCGGTCGACTCGCGCGACGGCATGACGGCCGACTGGTGTCGGCTGCCCTACGAGCTCTTGGCCACCGTCTCCAGCCGACTGACGAACGAGATTCCCGAGGTGACGCGCGTCGTCTACGACGTGACCTCGAAGCCGCCGGGCACCATCGAGTGGGAATAGGGGCATCCGAGCGATGCGACGCGTCTGTCTCTATCTGGAGGCCGCCGACGCGATCCAGCGGTCCGGGTTCCGCAAGGCCTTCGACGCCCAGATTCGCGCCCTCGAGCTGGCCGAGATCGAGGTCACGACCGACCCGAGCGATCGGCCGTATGATCTGCTCCACCTGCACGCGTTCGGGCCCCGCTCGCTCTATTGGCTCAAGCAAGCCCAGCGCCGGGACGTTCCCGTGGTAGTCCATGCCCACAGCGTGGGCGCCTACGACCTGCGCGACAGCTTTACCCTCTCCAACACGCTGGCCCCGCTCTACGAGCGCTACCTGACGTTCGTCTATAATCAGGCCGACGCCGTGTTCACGCCGACGCCGTTCGCCAAGCGTGAGCTGGAACGCGTCGGCGTCCAGCGGCCCATCTCGGTGGTGAGCAACGGGGTGGACCGCGCGCGCTTTTCAGCGACAGACGCCGAGCGTGAGGGCCGACGCCGAGAATGGGGGTTGACGGGGTTCACGGTCTTCAGCGCCGGCCACGTCATTCCACGCAAGGGGGTCGTCGACTTCCTGCACACAGCGGGGCAGTTGTCCGATTTTGAGTTTGTCTGGTTCGGCCATCGCTGGAGCCGCGCCGCCGCCTACTGGCCGGCGATGGACGCCGCGCTCGACCGGGCCCCATCGAACGTCCGCTTTCCCGGCTACGCGCGCGACACCCCGGGCGCGTTCGCGGCCGGCGACGTCTGCTTCTTCCCGTCCCGATCGGAAACCCAGGGCCTCGTGTTGCTCGAAGCCGCGTCGTTGGGGAAGCCGCTCGTGATCCGCGATCTCGACGTGTACCGCGACTGGCTCGTCCACGGCGAGAACTGTCTCAAGGGGCGCTCGGCGGCCGAGTTCGCGAGCCATCTTGAGGCGCTGGCCGCCGATCCGGAGCTCTATGCCCGTCTCTCGGCGGGGGCCGAGTCCCTGGCCGAAGCCCACCGACTGGGTCGCGTGGGGGCCCATCTCGGCCGACTGTACGATCGCGTCCTGGCGGGGACGGCTCGGGAGGTCGCGGCATGATCTCGGTGGTGATTCCCGTCCGGAACGAGCGCGAGGAGATCCGAGGGTGTCTGGACGCGCTCTCGCGCCAGACGTTCCCGGGCCCGTTCGAGATCGTCGTCGCCGACAACCATTCCACGGACGATACCGTCGACGTCGTCCGAGCCTTCGCCGATGAGCGTGCGGATCTGATCGTTCGCGTCGTTCGCGAATCCCAGCCTGGCGTCGCCGCGGCGTCGCAGGCGGGCTTCGACGCGGCCCAATACGGGATCATTGCCCGGACCGACGCGGACACGAGGGTGGACGAACGGTGGCTGGCGGCGATCGCCGAGGGCTTTCGGGATGGGCGAGTCGCGGCGCTGTGTGGCCACGTCGGCTTCCGCGGGCATCAGCCCCTGCAGCGCTGGCTCCACCTTGAACGCCTCATCGGCTGGCACCAGCGGCTCCACATTCGCTTGAAGATGCCGCACTTCTGGGGGTTCAACTTCGCCGTCCGTCGCGATGCCTTCCGTCGAGCGGGCGGATTCGACACGCGGCTCAAGTTGGCGGAGGATCTCGATCTGGGGCTGCGAATGCAGGCCGTTCTCGACCGAGACGAACGGATCGTCTATGCGCCCGAGATGCGCGTGGCGAGCTCCAGTCGCCGCTATCGCTTGAACCGCGATTGGCTGCGGTATACGCTCGACGGATATCGCGCCTATGTGGCGCGGGCGTGGTTCGGCCGCACGCCGGCCTGGATGTGCGTGGACGAGTCGGCGGGCTCGACATGACGATGGACGATCCGATCGCCCCGACGCCGCGAATTGACCAGGCCTAATGCGGTTCCCAAAGGGGTCGGGCCAAGAAAGGATGCATCATCAGTGAGCGGAAAACTCGCGATCCTGGCGCTCGACGGCGCTTCGCCAGAGCTCATTCAGCAGTGGGCCGGCGAAGGCCATCTGCCCGCGCTGGCCTCGATGATGGACCGCGGCGCGTTCGGGCCATTGACGAGCACGATTCCGCCCGTGACAGGCGCGGCCTGGGGGTCGTTCCTGAGCGGGGTCTCGCCGGGTCGACACGGGATCTTTGAGTGGCTCGACCGCCGGGACACGGACTACGGCCTGACGCTGACCGACGGGCGGCTGTTGCCGTCCAACATGCTCTTTGAGCATCTCAGCGCTCACGATCACCGGGTCGGGGTGATGAGCGTTCCCCTGGTGGATGCGGGCCGCGACCTCAACGGTTTCCTGGTCACGGATCTGTTGACGCCGCCGGATCGTCCGTATGCCAAGCCGACGGCCTTCCAAGAGCGCATCGAGCGCGCGATCGGCGGCCGCTATCCGGTGGCGCCGCCGCCGTGGCCGGGTCGATACCGGGCCGAGCGCTGGCTGCGCGATCTGAAGGCGTCGTTGGAGGCTCGCATGCGGGGGGCGCAATACGCGCTGGCCAACGAGCCCTGGGACGTGTTCATGCTCCACGTCATGGAGACGGATTCGGTGCAGCACCAGATGTGGCACCTCGTCGACGGGCTTCAGCGGCCGCGCTACCGCGTCGACGTCGAGGGCAATCCCGTTCTGGATATTTATCAGCAAGCCGACGCCTGGCTCGGGCGCTTCATGGCGGAGCTCGACGACGACACGACGGTGATGGTCATCTCCGACCACGGCTTCGGCACCCACCTCTACAACCTGCACACCAACGTCTGGCTCCTCCAACAGGGGTTTCTGAAGTTGCGCCGGAACATCCCGACGCGCCTCAAGCGGCTGATGTTCCGCGCGGGGATCACCCCGGAGAACCTGTATCCCTCGCAGGAGTGGCTCCGTCTGCTCGGTCAGGTCGGCGGCGAGGACGCCTACCAGTGGCTTGCGCGCACGCACCTGTCCACCCAGAACATCGACTGGAGCCGCTCCGTGGCCTTCTCCTACGGCAACATCGGCCAAGTGACGCTCAACATGGCCGGCCGCGAGCCGGAGGGCATCGTCACCGAGGGCGAACGGGACGGCGTGCTGTCCGAGATCGAGGACGCCCTGCGGGATTGGCGCAACCCGGAGACGGGCGAGCGGGTGGTCGACACGGCCCATATCTACCGCCGTGAGGCGATCTATCCGGGCCCGCCGTTGCCGCACGTGCCCGATCTGCTCTATCTGCCATCGCCGGGCTACACGCCCATCGGCCTGACCGAGTTCATCGCCAATCGGCCCATCACGCATCCGGTGGCTCACTCGGGCTGGCACCGCATGGACGGGGTCTTTGTGGGCGTCGGCCCCGGCATCGCGCCAGGGCGCCCGACGGACCTGCGTCTGCTCGACATGTATCCGACGATCTGTGCGTTGCTCGGCCTGCCGAGCCCCCCTGGCGTGGACGGCGAGGTCATGACAGGCTTGCTCACTGACGACGTCCTTCAGGGTCAGCCGTCGGCCTCGGAGGACGAGTCGGGGAAGAACGGCCGTCAGGACGCCGAGGCGTCGGAGGGGGCCTCGGACGAGGACTCCTCGGCCGACGGGGCGCTCACGCCCGAGGAGGAAGCCGAGATCCGCGAGCGGCTCAAGGGTCTGGGGTATCTCTGAACCGGCGCGCTCAGCGCGCCCATGCCGCCGAATACAAGCCCGAACACCAGCCCGAGAATCAGGCCGCGCAATCCGAACGTCGCCAACGGGGCTTGTAGCGACGGGGCCAGCGCAAGGAGCGATCGATCCCCGCCGAAGGCCGGGCCCGCCAGGGTCAACAGCATCAGTAACAGGACGGCACTCAGCCCGTAGAGCCCCCCCAGCAGGACAAAGGGAACCCGCAACGTGCTCGGCGCCGCCCCGGCCATCTGCAGCAGGTCAATCGGCCCGGCGAAGTCCTGGCGGGCTTCGCGCAGCGCCCCGTAGAGACAGCCCAATGACAGCAGCGCCAACAGGGTCAGCCCGAGCGCAACCAAGGCGCCGTTGTTCGACAGCCAGACCCGCGCTGCGTTCGGCGAGCGCTCCGGCTTCTGCACGGCCTGGAGTTCGCTCCAGCCGCCCAGACGCTCCAGCGCGGCGTCGGGACTGACGTCGACGCGCAGCGACAGGACGAAGTGGCCCTCCAGCTCCCGGTTGGGCGCGGTGGGCGGCGGGCCGAATCGATATCGCGCTCCGGCGACGTCGGGGTCGGCGCGAAGCGTCTCGTAAAGCCGGCCGATCTGGTCTTGGGAGAGCTCGGCCTTCGGGACGGCGTAGATCTGGGATTGCATGGGAGGCGCAGCCGGATCCGCGATCACGGAGACGACGACGGTCGCGGTGACCGTCAGCCCCGTGAGCAGGATCGCCGCCACAGCCAGGCCCCAAGCACGGGCCGTCAAGGATCGAAGGAGCTCCCGAAAGGCGATCGTCGACGGGCTCATCCCTCGGCCTCCTCGGCCGCTTCGGCGGCGGCCACCGCGGACTCGGAGAGCGGGCGGAGTTGACCGCTTTGGAGGCGATACGTCGACGACGGGGCGTCTTGGACGGCCTTCGCCTCCGTTGCGGTCATCAGGATGCTCAGGCGCCGCCGCAGGTGGAGGCGCTCCAACAGCTGGAGATACCGCCGTCGTTGCGGGTCGTCCAATCGGCCGAGCGGATCGTCCAGCAGCAACAACACGGGATCGTGGCTCAGCGTCAGCGCCAGATGGAACCGTTGGCGCTCCGGCTCGTCAAGCTCGTCGACGGCCCGATGGGCGAGGTCGTTCAGTTCGACGAGCGCGAGGACCTCCTGGGCCTTCATCTCCGCGTCGGGGCGGTTTGTCCCGAGCGCCCGGCGCAGGAACACGAGCGCGCCATTGAGCGTCTGACGGCGCAGCGACGGCGGCTCATGTGGCACGATGCCGATCCGCTGGCGCAACGCGCGGAGGCGTTCGGGCTGGATGCGGTTGATGTTGCGATCGTCGACGAGGATTTGCCCGCGGTCCGGACGGCGTTCGCCGCAGATAACTTGCAGCAAGGCCGTCTTGCCCGTACCTGGGGCGCCGACCACGATGGCCCACTCGCCGCGATGGAGGCGAAAGTGCAGGTCCTCGAAGATCGGCTGCCGTTCCTCGTCGCGCAGCAGCAGCTCGGAGATCTGCACCATGATCGCCATCGGCATTCCCTCCGATCAGGCCCGGGCTCGGGCACGCACGAAGCGCGGCCGTCCGGCTCGGTCGGGGCGAATCGCCCACTCCGCGAGGCCGTCGGCGCCTCGCAGACGCGCTTCCATGGCTGCGCGTTGGCCCGCGCCGATCTCCAGATAGAGTCGCCCGTCGGGCATCAGCAGGCGCGGTGCGTCCGTGATGAGCCGATCGAGGTCGCGCGTGCCCCTCGGGCCGCCGTCGAGCGCGATCGTCGGTTCGTGCTCGCGCACGTCCGTCGGCAGCTCGGCCCACTGTTCCGTCGCGACGTACGGCGGATTGGCCACGATGAGGTCGACGCGTCCGTCCAGCGCGGATCCCCAATCGGCGCAGACGAACCGGATCCGATCGGCGACGCCGTTGGCCCGCGCGTTCTCCCGAGCCAACTCAAGGGCCTCGAGAGACCGATCGACAGCCATGATCGTCGTCGTGGGCCACGCGAGCGCCAGCGCCACGGCGATGGCGCCGGAGCCCGTGCCGAAATCGATCACCCGTTGAGGGACGGTTGGCGAGGGCGTCGTCTCCTGGATGACCCATTCGACCAGCTCTTCCGTCTCCGGTCGAGGGATCAGGGCGGCCGGCGTCACGCGCAGCGAGGCGTCCATAAACGGCATCTGTTCCAACAGATAAGCAAGCGGCGTGCCGCGGCGTCGCTGCTGGATGAGCGAGCGGTAGCGGGCGCGCTCGGTCGCGCTCAGCGCGCGATCCGGCGACAGATAGAGCCGGAGCCGGTCGTCGCCCAGGGCGTGGGCGAGGAGCGACTCCGCCTCGAAGCGGGCGGCTTCCACCCCGCCATCGCGCAGATAACCCGTTGTCCACGCCAAGACGCGACGAACGGTCCAATCGCCGCTATCCGACGAGGCCACGTTGACTCCCTTCTCGGTCGATGCGCTCACCACCGCTGGCTGCACCTGATCAAGGTAGCATGCCCGTTGTCAAAAGGTCAAGACTGGGCTAACATGTGCTGCCCAGCGAGCAACAAGGCTGGACTGACTTACACGGGAGTTCGACAACTTGGCCGCCACGAACATGAACGACGTCGCGGCATTGAACGCCACGTCGCAATCTGGTGATCCGTGATCGTGCGCAAGCTGCTGCGTGTGCTGCCCCTCTATGTGATGCTGGCTGGCGTTGGCGCACTCATGGTCACGTTCCAGCGGCCCCTGGCTGACGTGTCGGGTCTGATTGGCGTGCCGATTCGGGTCGTTCAGCCGGTCGTCGGCGCGCTGGCGGGGCTCTTGATTGCCGGGGCCATCCACGCTGTTACGCGCACGGTCACGCGTCGCGTCGCCGAGGGGGGCGGCGTGGCGTTTCTGAACGGCGGGGTCCTCGCGCTCATGGGCGCGCTGCTCGGGCTTGTCGGGTTCTTCATCCTTGAGCTCCTGTTCACGCCCGGCCCGTGGCTCGATCTCGCGGAGTCGGGGTTGGTCCTTTTTCTGACGTTTTTGGGGTTTCTCATCGGCTATCGCGAGGAGAACATCTTCTCCGCGCTCGTGGGCGGTGTGCCGGCGCTGCGCGATCATCCGTCGCTGCCGGTCAAGGTCCTGGACACCAGCGTCATCATCGACGGGCGCATCGAGGACCTCGTTCAGACGGGCTTCATCGAGGGCCAGCTGGTGATTCCGCAGTTCGTCCTGGAGGAGCTGCAGCAGATCGCCGACTCGGCGGACAACCTGCGGCGCCGCAAGGGACGCCGCGGCCTGGACGTTCTGCGCGCGCTGCGCAACAACGCCGAGCTGGACGTGCAGATCGTCGACACCGACTTCCCCGAGATCAGCGCCGTCGACCGGAAGCTGATCCAGCTGGCCAAGGAACTGGACGCCGATCTGCTCACCACGGATTTCAACCTGAACAAGGTCGCCCAAGTTGAGGACATCGAGGTGTTGAATATCAACAAGCTGGCCAACGCGGTCAAGCCGCGCTTCATCCCCGGCGAGGAACTCGAAGTCGAGGTCATCGACCGCGGCGAGGAGATCGGCCAGGGCGTCGGGTATCTCGACGACGGCACCATGGTCGTCATCGAGAACGGGCGTCGGTTCATCGGCAAGACGGTCCGCGCGACCGTGTCGAGCTCGCTGCAGACCGACGCGGGCAAGATGCTCTTTGTCCGGCCCAAGGGCGAAGTCAATGGGGGCTGGGCCGAATCCTCGTCGTCGTCCTGACGGCGGTCAACCGTTTCCGTGAGCGACGTATGGAAGCTGCGTGTCACCGCTACCCCACGACATGGGAGATGATGAAGCATGCGTGAGGGCGACGTGGGCGCCGTGTTGCTGGCCGCCGGTCGCGGCCTGCGCATGGGGGCGGACACCCCGAAGGCCTATCTGTCGCTCGGCGAGAAGCCGATGCTGCAACACAGCCTCGAGACGTTCGACGCCAGTTCGCTGATCGGCGAGATCGTCGTCGTGATCCATCCCGACGACCAGGCTCTGTTGGATGGGGACGTCCTCGGACGCCATGCGCCCGAGAGCCACCTGAAAGTCATCTACGGGGGTGCCCATCGCCAGGAGTCCGTCCAGGCCGGCGTCCGTGCCGTACGCTCGCCATGGGTCGCCGTTCACGACACGGCGCGCCCGTTCGTCTCGGACGCGCTGTTGGCCAGCGTCATCGAGGCGGCGGAGACCTATCGAGCGGGGCTGCCGGCCGTGCCGATCTCGGACACGGTCAAGACCGTCGACGACGACGGGTTCGCCCTCGGCGACGTCGACCGCGAGGCGCTCCACCTGGCCCAGACGCCCCAATGTTTTGAGCAGCTCCTGCTGGACCGCTCGCTCGACGACGCCGAGCGAGCGGGGCGTACCTTTACGGACGAATCCGGCGTCGTGCTCGCCATGAGCGGGATCAAGTCGCGCATCGTGCCCGGGGAGGCGACCAACCTCAAGGTGACCACGCCCCGCGACTTGGCGCTCGCCGAGGCGATGCTGCATGCCGGTCTGGTTGCCTGATTCGCTTGATTGGAGCTGTCTTGGCCGCGTACACTGCGCGCGTCTGTCGCCAGCCGCGCGCGAGGCGTTATGCTGATCAATCGTCGATGAGCCCGCACCGCGTTGAGGAGAAAATCCCAATGATACTGTCCAGAGGAGGTATGTCATGTTCGAGCGATTGGGCGTGATCGTCCTGATCGCGGCCGCGCTGGTCGCCGGCGTTGTGCTTTATCTGTCCATGCCGCCGTCGACGTCCACGGGGCCGCCATCGTCCCCGACCGCCCCGGATGACGCGCAACCGTCTCAACAACAAGACCAGGCCGAGCAACCCCCGAGCCAAGACACGGCTGAGGAAACCGCCAGCGAGGCGCCGCTGGCCGAGCGCACGCTCGACAACGGCCTGAAGGTCATCGTCTACGAGGACCACACGGCCCCCGTCGTGGCGGTCAACGTCTGGTACAAGGTCGGCTCGCGCAACGAGCCCGCCGACAAGAAGGGCATGGCCCAGATGCTGGAGCACATGATGTTCAAGGGCTCGGAGAACGTCGGCCCCGAGGAGCACGCTCGGCTCATCAACCAGTCCGGTGGCTCCGCCAACGCCTTCACGCGCGAGGACGTCACGGCCTACTTCGAAACGCTGCCGGCGGAAAAGCTCGAACGGGCGCTTCGCCTGGAAGCCGAACGGATGCAGAATCTCATCGTGGATCCCGAGCAGTTCCGCTCCGAGCGGAAGGTTCTCAAGGAGGAATACCACGCCCGCATGCAGAACAACCCTACGTCCCGGGCGATTCAGCGCTTCCGCCAGGTGGCGTTTGAGGGCACGCCCTACGCCTGGACGCCGGCCGGAACGCCCGACGGATTCGACAACATCGCCGTGGCCGATCTGAAGCGCTTCTATCAGACCTACTACGCGCCGAACAACGCGGTGCTCGTGGTCGCGGGCCATGTTCAGCCCGAGCGCGCGTTCGCGTTGGTCCGCGAGCACTTCGGGGACGTGCCCCGCAGCGAGCTGCCCGAGGAGATCGACGTCAGTATGCCGACTCCCGAGGAGATGCAGGCCGCGCGAATCCGGATGCCCGTCCAGCTTCCGGCGGTCATCGGCGGCTATCCCTTGCCGTCCGCGGGCAGCGAGGACGCGGCCGCCCTGGAGGTCGCGGGGACGATCCTCTCGGCCGGCAAGAGTTCCCGATTGCAGCAGTCGATCGTGCGCGAACAGAACTTGGCGGTCGCGGCCGGCGGCGTGCCCCAGTTCTACAAGGACCTGGGCATGATGCTGCTGTTCGCGTTCTACACGCCGGATCAGAACCCCAGCGACGTGCAGTCCGCGCTGCTGGCCGAGATCGACAAGTTGCGCAACGAGCCCGTGGGCGACCGTGAGCTGCAGAAGGCCAAAAACCAGCTCAAGTCCCAGTACGTGTTCAACCTGGACTCGATCAGCGGCGTCGCGAACGCCATCGGCGAAGCCGAAGTCATCCGCGGCGATGCCCGGAAGTTTCTCCGGGGCAAGAGCCGCTACGAGGACGTCACAGCTGAGGACGTGCAGCGCGTCGCTCAGACGTATCTGAGCAAGGATCGACTGACGCTGGTGCAACTCGTGCTGCAAGAAGGAGGCGGGTCGCAATGAGTCGACGTTTCTTATCAAGGCCGTTGGTGGTCACGATGGCAACCCTGGCGATGATCGCCGGCGCCTCGGCGCTCGGTTGGGCCCAAGCGTCGGACGTCGAGCAGATCAACCTCCCGCCGACGCAGCGGACGACGTTGGACAACGGGCTCGAGGTCCTCGTGCTCGAACAGCCCAACCTGCCGATCGTCCAGTTTGATCTCAGGGTAGGGGCCGCCGGCTCTGCCCGGGATCCCGACGGGAAATCGGGCTTGGCCTCGTTCACGGCCCGGATGCTGACCGAGGGCACCGACAACCGCACCGGCGACGAGATCGCGGAAAAGATCGACTTCGTGGGCGGCCAGCTGGGCGCGAGCGCCTCGACCGACTACGCCACGGTCAACGCCAAGGTGCTGAGCAAGGACCTGGACGTCGGCTTGGAGCTGCTGGCGGACGTCGTGATCAACCCGACGTTTCCCCGTTCGAACCTCTCCACGGTGCGGCGCCAGCTGACCGGCAACGTCCGCTCGGCGCAGGATAACCCGAGCGCGCTCGTCGAGCGCCGCTTCCGCGACATGCTCTTCGGCAGCGGGCATCCCTTGGGGCGTCTTCCGACGGAGAGTTCGCTCAACGCGATCGTGCGGGGCGACTTGGCGCGGTTCCACGAGACCCACTACCGCCCGAACGTCGCCACGCTCGTCGTTGCGGGCGACGTGACCGCCTCACAGATCCTTCCCCAGGTCCGCGAGGCCTTCGGGTCCTGGCAGCAGGCATCCGTGCCCGAGTTCCAGATGGAATCGCCGCCGACGCCGGAGTCGCGCGACGCGCTCTTCGTCCATAAGCCGGGCCAGACCCAAGTCCAGATCGCACTCGGCGAGCCGGGTCTGGCCGTCTCCAGCGATGACTACCTCGCCATGCAGATCGCCAACTACGTCCTGGGCGGCGGGGCGTTCTCCTCGCGACTGTTGCAGGTCGTGCGCTCCGAGGCCGGGCAGACGTATTCGATTTCGAGCCAGTATGCGTCGTTCCAGTTCCCCGGCTACTTCAAAGTGAGCACGTTCACGCGCAACGAGCAACTGACCGAGACCCTGCAGTTGGTGATGGACGAACTGGAGAAGTTCCAGTCCGAGGGCCTGACCGCCGACGAGCTGGAGGCCGCCAAGGACCACATCGCCGGCAGCTACGTGCTCGGCCTGGAGACGCTGTCGGGGTTGGCCAACGAGGTCCAGAACGCGGTCACCTACGACCGGGGCCTCGACTGGATTCGGGACTACAAGCGCACGATCCGCTCATTCACCCTTGATGAGATCAACGGGGCGATCCCCGAGCACCTCCATCCCGGCAAGCTCCAGATGGCACTGTTGGGCGACTTTGACGCGCTCGCTCAGATCGGAACCCAGACCGACGAGCTGGTCCAAGGGATTCCGCTGGGTGAAGTCGGCGTCGTGGAGTGGACGCAGCCGCTGGACGCCGAGCCGACGAGCTACGCGGCGTTCACCCAGCAACGCGAGCAGGCTCGGCAGCCCTTGACGATCGACTGGGAGGCCGACGTCGGCGACGACGCGCGATCGGTATTGGAGAACGTCATCGAGGCCGAGGGCGGCGTCGACGCGCTGGAGTCGCTCCGGTCCTATCACGCCGTCGGTCAGGGGATCGTGCGCCAGCAGGGCCAGACGATGAGCGCCCAGATCGAGACCTGGGTCGATCCCCCGCTGAAAGTGCGCCAGCGGACGACGATCGCGCTTGGCGAGCAGGCGGTCGCGGTGGACTATCTCTGGAACGGCGAACAGGGCTGGGTCAGCCAGGGGCAGAACTGGCGGGCCATGCCGGCCGAGCTGACCCGGGAGATGAAGGTCGGGATGGTCTTTGATCCGGTCTTCGGGCCGTTGTTCGTCAGCCGCGAGGGCTACCGGTTCCGCCACGTGGGCCAAGTCGAGATCGACGGCGCCACGGCCGACGTCATCCGCGTAACGACCCCCGATGGCCATTGGGCGAAGCTCTACTACGACACGCAGACCCATCTGTTGCGTCGCATGGAGCGGCCCGAGGCGGCGGAGCAGACGCGGACGACCTACTATCGCGACTACCGCGAGGTGAACGGCTATCGGGTCCCGCACGTCCGCCAGACGATCGTTGCGGAGCAAGTGATCAGCCGAGTCCGGCTCCAGACCGTGGAGATCAACCAGAAGCTGGATCCGGAGCTCTTCCAGAACCCCACGAACTGACGCCACGCACTGCCAGCGACCTCATCCCCCGCATCGTAACGAGGGGGCGGTCCTCGCGACCGCCCCCTCGTCTCCAGGGGTCTGTCCGTGCTTGACGCGTTCCCCCGTCGTCGGGCTATGATCGGGCAACCATCGCAGACCGTATCCGCATAGCGCAGGGAGGATTTGACGTGAACCGCTCACCTCGTTGGACGCATTGGCTGCCACGGACGCTCGTCGCCCTGGTTGGACTGGCAGCGTTGGGGTTCGCCTGGGGCGGCGAGGCACAGGCGCCCGCGTTGAGCCTCGAACCGTCGATCGATCCCGCCAGCATCGCGGCCCGCGGCGAAGGTGACCCCGACACCGCGTCCGTGACGTTGACGATCCGAGCGCCGGAAGCCGAGGGCCCGTCGCTCGATCTGGTCCTGGCGCTCGATCGCTCCGCCAGCGTGGACATCGAACGCGTGCGGCGTGTGGCCCAGACGATCGTCGACCACCTGGCCCCGGACGATCAGATCGGGGTCGTCTCGTTCGCGGCCGGCGCATCGGTCGCTCAAGCGCTGACCGACGACCGCACGGCCGTTCGGGAGGCGGTTGCCGGACTGACGGCCGAGCCCATGACGGCGCTCGGCGACGGACTGCGATTGGCGCTCGATGAGCTGGCGAGCAACGGGCGCTCGGGCGCCCAGCCCTTGGTCGTTCTGCTCACCGACGGCGTCAACCTCGTCGGAGGGTCCCCGCTCCCCGAGGCGGACCGCGCGGCCGAGAGCGGCGTCCCCGTCATGGCCGTCGGCGCGGCCGATACGCTCCGGACGCGCTTGATGGATGACCTGGCGCGGCGCGCCGGGGGCACGTTCTACGCGCGCTTCAGCCCGGACGTGCTCACCTCGATCTTCGGCCATGTGGATCGGCCCGTGGTCGCTCGATCGCTGTTGCTGCGCGACACGATCGCGGGCGAGCTGCGCTACGAGGGCGCCGATGGGAACGCGCCCTCGGTGTTGCCCGGCGAGGCGGTCACCCGGCTCGAATGGAGCGCTTCCCGGATGTTCGCCGGCGAGGTCTGGGCGAGGACGTATCGGCTCAGCGGGGATGAGCCCGGCACGTATCGCCTCCACCGACGGCCGTCCGGGCTGAGCTATCGCAGCGCCTCCGGGCGCGCGGTCGAGATCGCGTTTCCCGGGCGTCGGGAACTGACCGTCCAAGCCCCCTGAGCGGCCCTCTGAGGATGCCAAACATGGCCACTGAGCGATTTGACGACTATCAGCGCGAGTCGCGCAAGACGTGGAACGAGATCCGCATGGACCACCCGATCATCTATCCCACGATGGGGCTGGTCAACGAGGCGGGCGAGCTGGCGGGCAAGATCAAGAAGATCTTTCGCGACAAGGGCGGCGAGATTGAGGACTCGGACCGCGACGCGCTGCGGGGCGAGCTTGGCGACTGCCTCTGGTATCTGTCCCAGATCTGCACGGAGCTGGACCTGTCGCTGGACGAGGTCGCCAGTGCCAACCTCGCTAAGCTGGTCTCGCGGTTCGATCGTGGCGTGATCGGCGGCGAGGGCGACGACCGCTGACGCTTTCCATGGCCGTCGATGTTGACCCAATCCCGGGCCGAGTTGGGGAGGCCCGGCCGTCCTCTCCCGAGGCCGACCTGGTCGAGTTGGCTGACGAGGGTGCCCACTCCCCCGGCGAGGGCCGCGTCGCCTGCCTGATCTCCATCCTCATGTGGGACGAGACGCTCAGGCCTCGGACGCGTCGGCATTTCCCGGTGGGGGACGCACGCTAGTCGCGGCCCATGATGCCAGGGGCGATCGGGCTGCTGCTGGGCGGCTTTGTCGCCGTCACGGTCGGCGCGGAGTTGCTCGTGCGCGGGGCGCGGGCCTTGGCGCTCGCCTTGGGGCTGTCTCCCCTTGTGATCGGCCTGACCGTGGTGGCTCTCGGCACCAGTTCGCCGGAGATCGCCGTCAGCGTCCGCTCCGCGCTGGCGGGCGAGCTGGGTTCGGACCTGGCCCTCGGCAACGTGATCGGCAGCAACCTCTTCAACGTCCTGGTCGTGATCGGGCTGTCGGCGGCCATCGCGCCGGTGGCCGTGTCTCGGCAGCTGGTCCGGGCGGACGTGCCGCTGTTCATCGCGGCCTCGTTGCTCGTCTGGGGATTGGCCACCGACCGCCTGCTGAGCGGCTGGGATGGCGTGCTGTTGGTGCTCGGGCTGGTGGCGTATACGGGGGCGACGCTCGTGTTGGGCCGCCGGAGCACGGGGGGAACGCCTGAGAGGACGACGGTTGAGGCCCGTCCGCGCAACGTCGGCCGCCGGGCACTTCATGTTGGGCTTGTTGGAGGGGGGTTGGCGCTCTTGGTACTGGGCGCCGAGTGGCTGGTCGCGGGCGCCGTCGACATCGCGCGTGCGTTGGGCGTGAGCGAACTCGTGATCGGTTTGACCATCGTCGCCGTCGGCACGTCGTTGCCCGAGATGGCGACCTCACTGATGGCCGCGCTTAAGGGCGAGCGCAACCTCGCGGTCGGTAACGCCGTCGGCAGCTGCCTCTACAACCTCTTGGGCGTGCTCGGCCTGGCGGTGATCGTCTCGCCCACGGGGCTCGCGGTCTCGGCCGGTGCGCTCAGCTTCGACGTGCCGGTCATGGTCGCCGTGGCGATTGCCTGCCTGCCGATCTTCTTCACGGGGTATCGGATCGACCGTTGGGAAGGCTGGGTCTTTCTCGGCTACTACGTGGCCTACACGACCTATCTCATCATGCAGGCGACCGAGCATCACGCGCTGGCGGCGTTCAGCGCGGCGCTGTGGGGATTCGTCATCCCGTTGACGGTCGTGACGATCGCCGTCGGGGTGACGCGCCAGATTCGCCACAGCCGCAGAGCGCGTTAGGACCGACCCACCAGGCGATGCGACAGGGCGAGCACGAGCCGCTGCGGCGCCCGACGGGCGAGAAACGCGCCGACCTTGTTCTTCCAGCCGGGCACGACGACCCGCTTGCCCGCCATGAGGCCGCGATACCCGGCCTCCACAACGGGATCGACGTCCATGACGAGCAGCTTGTGGGTGAGCCCGGAGCGCTCCATGGACGCCCGCTGGAAGAATGGCGTCGATGTGGGCCCGGGACAGAGGGCGGTGACGGTGATGCCCTGATCGCGGAGCTCGACGTGCAGCGCCTCGGAGAACGACAGCACATAGGCCTTGGTGGCGAAGTAGGCCGCCATGTTCGGGCCGGGCTGGAAGGCGGCCGTCGAGGCGACGTTCAGGATGCGGCCGTGGCCGCGCGCGATCATGCTCGGCAGGACCCGATGCGTCAACGTGGTGAGCGCGTGGACGTGGAGGTGGATCATGGCCAGCTGATCGTCCAAACGCGTCTCAACAAACGGCCCATAGGTGCCGAAGCCGGCGTTGTTGACGAGCACGTCGACCGCCACGTTTTCGATCGTCAAGTGATGGAGGAGCGTGTCGGCGGCCTCCGGCTCGGTCAAGTCCTGAGGACAATCCGAGACCGGCACATCGTGGGTTGTCTCCAACTCGCGTCGCAGGTGGGCCAGCCGCGTCTCGTTGCGCCCCACCAGGGCCAGGGCGAAGCCCTCGCGCGCGAAGCGCTCGGCGAGCTTGCGGCCCAGGCCGCCGGTTGCGCCCGTGATCAAAGCCGTCCGTGGTCGCGAGTGCTCGGAGTCGTTCATATGGAGGCCGATCTCCCTCCCGGTTGGCAGGCAGACTAGTCGAAGCGCGTCCGGATCACAAGTCGGCACGCTCGCGCAGCGTCTCCACAAACACCATCTCGTCGACGCTCAGCGACGCGCCCGACGCCAGCTTGTCGGGGATGGCCCGCAGTTGATCCAGCCTCCAATAGCGCCCGCGGTGGCGGAATCGACACTTGCGCTGGGCCACGAACGCGCGACAGCGCTCACAGTAGTAGCGGTGGCCAAGCGCGTCGGCCCGCTCGATCTGGGCGCGGAGATGGTCGGCCAGGTCCACGGAGCGCTTCGGCATGACGGGGCCTCGTGGGGGACACGTTGGCCCGTGGCGCTGGGCGATGCAAGGGAACGCCCCTAAGCGGCGGAATCGGCCGTCGGCGACTGGGCGATGCCCACCTCGCGCAGCGTCCAGATCGACAGGAGCCAGATGAGCGTAATGACGGCCGCCGACGTGAGGCACCAAGAACAGAGCGCGCCAATGACGAAGAATTCCAGATAGGTCAAATAGACGGCGAAGATGACCCCCGCGAGCGCGATGCCGAAGACGGCCAGTTGGCCGTAGTCGGCGAGGGGTTGCCGGGCGCGGAGGCTGAGCAGTTGGAGGCCGAAGATCGCCAGATAGGACGCCAGTCCGATGACGGACATGGGGACGCCGAAGACCTCCGAATAGACGGAGTTGTCGACGGTCTCGCAGCCCGATCCCGTGAAACAGGCGATCGGGGCCACGAAGTGCTCGTACATCAGATAGCCCGAGGTGCCGACCCCGAGCAGGGCCAGGATCAGTATGCCGCCGCGCAGGAGAAGGTCACGATCCATGGCGCGTCACGGGCTCGATGAGGCCCGATCCAGCTCCTCCTCGATGATCCGCTCGAACGCCGAGAACGGCTGGGCCCCGATCAGCAGCCGCCCGTTGACGAAGAAGGTCGGCGTGCCGATCCGCTCCGCCCGCTTTTGATCTTCAGACGGCAAATCGTCGATCAGAGCGGAGAGCGCTTCTCGGTCCGCCATGATCGCGGCGAACTTCGCGTCCTTGCGCAGACAGTCCACATAGGCGGCGTTGCAGGCGTCGTCGTTCGTTTCCTGTTGGCAGCTCTCGTAGTCGGCCTGGCATTGAGCCATCGTGTTCTCGAAATTGGCGTAGCAGCGGTTGAACGCGTCCGTGTTGAGGCCGATGTCGGCCGCAATATCCTTGAGATCCGCGGGCTCGAGTTGCTGAGAGTTGGATAGATTGCGATCCGGAAAGACACGCTCGAATATCGCGTGGGCGTATTCCCAGAAGTCGTCCTGGTCATGGGCGCACTCCCCGGCGATCGCCGCCTCGATCGCGGCCATGCCGTGGACGGTCAGGTTTCGGAAGACGAAGCGAACCTTGCCCGTCTTGACGTAGGTCTCCTCGATCTGGGGCAGCGTGTCCCACACGAATCGGGCGCAGTAGGGGCAGTAGAATTCGGAGAACTTGACGATCGTCACGGGCGCGTCGGGGTCGCCCATCGCGGGATCGGGCTGGGGCGGTTTCCTCGATTGGGCCGATTGGGCCGATTCGGTCTGCGTGGACGCCGCAGAGGTCGACTCAGGGGCCGTGTCCGAGGGCTCGTCGGGCGGCGTCGACGATTCATCGCCCGCTGCCCGCTCATCCGTCGGGGCTGTGGCCGACGATTCGTCGGCCGACCCTGTGCCGTTGGCATCGTCGGTGTCGTTCGGGGGCTGCGCGTTCGAGCCGTCGTCGCTCACGGCCTCGTCCTCGGCGGTCTCGTCCGTTGCCGTGGCGAGATCCGGGCCCTCGTTGTCGGATGCCCGAGCGGGGTGGGTCGGCCCTTGTTCCAAGTGGGCCGACCACTGGCTCAGCCCGATCAGCAAGCCGGCGGCGAGCACCGCCAGGACAGCGGTGAGGGCGATCATCGTGCGCGTTATCGGCATGTCCCTCCGTCGATCCGACATGGCTCAATACCTGAGTCTTGGATCTTTTATAGGGCACCGGACCCGGCACTTGAATGACTCAAGTCAGTCGCTCGCCGGCTTCCACGACGGCTGCCAGGGTGTTCTCCATGGGCGCGAGCGGACAGATCCAAGCGTCGTTGTAGGCGCACGAGGGGTGATACGCGAAGTTGAAGTCGAGGACGAGCGCGTCGGCGGCCGTTCCGAGATCAGCCCCCTTGATCGTGTCGTAGAGGTAACGGCCGCCGCCGTAGGTCGTATTGCCATTGGTGGCGTCCTTGAACGGCAGAAACAGTCCGCCGCCGTAGCCCTCGATCCAGAACAGATCCAGCCAAGCTCTGTCCGTGGCGAGCGGCACCTCGACATGTCCCGCGAGCGTCAGTTGGAAGGTGCTC
>JAHEOA010000069.1 GCA_018609825.1 Candidatus Bipolaricaulota bacterium
CCTCATCCGGCATATCCAGAGGTGTCCGTCGTTGTAATAGGTGATGCCGTCCTCCTCGAACGAATGGCCTTGGCAGGATTGGAGCGTCACCATGCCTTCGAGATCGTTGATGGCCTTGAGGAGTGGAATAATTTCTGTGTCGAGTCGTCCGTCGCTGTGTGGCGTAGCCTCAGCATACTGTGACTCAAGTTCTCTGAGGATCTTCTGCTTTCGCTCCCGCGTCATGTATCTCTGGTCCTTGTATATCATCACATCGACCCCGGCCGATTCTGAACCACGTGGACCAACGCGCTCAGATCGTAGTCCGAATCCCGACCCGACAGGCACAGCCCCGCCGAGTCGACGAAGGTGTCGTCGCGCACCGTGGCCCGGTGGACCTCGCCGTCCACCTCCCACGTGACCTCGTAGCCGTCCCCGCGCTCGGTCATGGACCGCATGCGCGCCCCGCTGTACTCCAAGGCCTCCGCCAGACGGCCCTGGGCCGTCCGCCGACGCTCGGCACGACGTCGCTCCGCCTCGATCCGCCGCTGCTCGCGATAGTGGTGATGGTGGATGGAGAAGGCCGCCCGCATCTCGGGCGAGAATCCCTCGATCTCATCCGCCCCCTGCCAGTCCTGGTTGCGCAATAGGTCAAGCAACGTCCGGGACTGCCAGATCGGCGTCCGCCGATCGAGCGTGTCGAACAGCAGGTGGCCGCCGAAATCGCGAGCGACACACACGTCGAACGGCCGGACGGGATAGGTGGTGAGATAGCACGGCCGCGGGGCCGGCACACCGGGGGCACGGCCTGCCAGCGTGCCCGAGCGGTCTCGCCGACCAGCAGGTGCGGTTAAAGGCCAGCCCCGCTGCCGCGCATCGCTGTTGTTCCAAGGGAGGACGAGCCAGTTGTGCTCCCGGACTCGATGCACCGCAATGACGCGGATCGCGTCCAACTGCCGCCGGTACTGGATCAGCCGGTACGGCGGCACGACCTCACCGCGCTCGGTGGGCTCGGCGCGGTCCTCGGCCACGACCTCCAACTCGTACCACCCCGGCGACAGCGCCGGAAGGCGGAGCCGGTAAGGCGTGCCGTGGATGAGCGTCGCCACGTTGCGCGTGGCGGGCGTGGGGACGGGCGCGACGATCCGGTGTCCTTGGATGGCCCGTCCCTCGCTCGCCAGCTCGGAGGCCAGCTCCTCGGCGCGCATGCTCAGGCGGGCACGGCCTCCGCCTGCGGCTCGGACGCGCGCTCCGGCAGGTCGAGATCCATGATCCGGTCCACGAGGCTGAGCGGCCCAGGCCCGGTCATCACGGGGATGAACTGATCCAGCTCCGCGTACCAGCCGGGCCGATCCGTGTCCGGATCGAAGTGGAAGACCTCGACGCGAGCCCCCTTGTCGGCCAATTGTCGGCTCACCTTCTCGGTGGTGGTGTTGCCGACGTTGATGAAGACGAACTGCGGATCAGCTCCCCATTGGATCGCCTGATCGTAGACGTTCGGCAACGCCGGCGGCTCGTTCTCGCCCTGGTCGGTCACGTAGACGACCTGATCGGGCACGTCACCGCGCTGCAGTGCCTTCTGGAGGGCGCCGCCCAGCGTGGTCCGCCCGCCGGGCGAGAGCATCTCCATGCTCTGCTCCAGCGAGCCCAGATCCCAGCTCGGCGGGGTGATGTCGGCGACGTAGTCACGGAAGGCCATCATGGTCATGGGCTCCTCGGCCAAGGGCGCGATCTTGGCCGCGACGTGCTTGGCCACCTCGATGGCCGTCTCCATGGACGCCGACACGTCCACGTACAGATGGGTTTTGCGCTCGATCTTGGCACCCGAGGCGACCTGGGCCTCGCGGCCCCGCTCGATGGCCTGCTCGACCTCCGTGTCCTGGCCGCGCGTGCTGGCGCGGTGCTTCATCGCCGTCGCGCTGGCCCGCTGATCCGACTCGGCCTCGCCGACCTTATCCAGGTAGAGGTCCTTAATGCGCCGATCCTGGAGCCAGTTGCCCCGCTCCAGCCAGCTCCGGGCGTTCACGGCCTCGGACGGGCTCATGGCGTCGATCATGGCCACCACTGTGGCCGGGGTGAGGCGGACGCAGGAGCTGGCCACGTAGTGGGGAATATCGTAGTTGATGATCAGGCGCGCCTGCTCAGCCGGATCGTCCGCGTGGGCCAAGGCCTTCACCGCCCACGGCGCGCTCTCCTCGGGCGGCTCATCGTCGAACAGGATCGCCTGGGCCCGCTCGTTGGGGGCGATATGGAACGCCTTGTACAACCGCTTCAGGTCTCCGCGATTGCGGAGCACGGCCTTGTCGAAGCGGTTGTCGGCGGACTCCAGCATGCGGAGGTAGTCCTCCACCGCGCCGCCCACCTGCCGGTTCCCGCTGTGGTTGTCCAGAATGTGGAACGCCACGCGGGCCGCGCGGTAGGGCTCCAGCAGCTGGAACAGGCACCGGCCCGCCTCGCGGTGACGCCCGAACGGGCTCATCAGCAGGTGGGCCACGCCCAGTTCGCCCAGGTCGCGGATCTCGTTGAACTCGCCGCGCTTGGGCAGATTCAGGTCGCGCTGGAACCCGCGCCGATAGTCAGGCAGCAGGCCCCCGTAATTCCCGCTCGCCGTAGACCCCGCCAACGCCACGCACGCCTGACCGCCGAACATGGGATCGTCCCCCATGACGTCGGCGAAGGTGGGATCCGCCTGGGTCAGTTCACGGTGCGGGCACTGCATGAGCAGCCGCCACAGCCGCGCCCGGACACTGCGCTCCTGCGTCTGGGTCATGGCGATTCCTCCTCTTGTTCGGTATCCAGAGTCTTATCGACTTCGAGTTCGCCGGATACCGCCTTGTGATTTTCGTGGAACTCGAGAAGTTCTTGCAAGTGCTCGACAATCCTGTCTCGCCTCTGCCGGGCGTGATTGACCGCCCGCTCCATCTCCGGGAATCGGTCATCCTTGTGGACTTCGAAGCTGGAGAGTCCCGAATGGATCTTGCCCATCAAGGCCAGCCCGTTGCTTTGATATTCCCCAGATAGGCCAAGCGCCGCATCCAGTTCTTGCACTGTCACGATGCTGAGATCCAGCTTGACACTCTGCGGTGGGCGAAAAGCCGCGCGCGCCTCGTCGTCCTTCGCCCGACGCTGGGCCTCCTCGAGAAGGCGTCGATGGACGACCGTATC
>JAHEOA010000070.1 GCA_018609825.1 Candidatus Bipolaricaulota bacterium
CCGACGCCAGGGCCCGGGCGGACGCGGCGGCCGACGCAACGGCGGAAGCGTCCGCGCAAGCCAGCGCAGCGGCCCGCGCAGCGGCGGACGCGGCCGCGAGCGCCGAGACCTCCGTTGAGGTCATCACCAACATCCAGGCCTCCACGGAGGCGGTGATCAGTGACGAGTGTCGCCAGATCGTCTGTCCGGGCGGCGAGTGCCCGCAACAAGTGCGGTCCCTGCGCTGGCCGTTCGGGGAGTTCGACGGCGGCACGTTCGTCAACGCCCAGCGGTCGGTGCCCAGCGAGATCCTGGCGCTGCTCGAGGAGTTAGGAGTCGTCCGCACGCAGTTGGCGGAGTACGGACTGCCCGAGGAGATCGAGTTCGATCTCGACCTCGACCGCGGTCGGGGCATCCTCCAGGGAACCTTCCCGCGCGAGGGCGGCGGCTACGAGGTCTTCTATCGGATGTTCGACGCCCAAGGCTGCGAGGTCGCGACGTTGATTGTGCTGTTCGAGGTGCGCGGACCGTCTCAGCAGACCGAGGACCTGAACGTCGAGACGGACCTCGCCGTGGAGACCATCTGCAGCCCGAACGTCAGCCACGAGGTCGTCATTTCGTGGGAGGCCGCCGGCGGCCAGCCACCGCTGACGGTGACGCTGACGATCAACGACCCGCGCGGCGGCACGCAGCAACTGGGCGGCCTTCCGGCCAGCGGCTCCCGCACGATGCCTATCAACTTGCCCGACGGCGGCACCGTGGCCGTCCGGGCGGAGGTGCGCGACGGCGCGGGCAACGTCTCCAGCTCGCAGAGCAGCGTCCGGCTCGGCTCGTGTCAGTCCTCGAGCTGCGGCGAGACGCGCTCGCTGGCCTGGACCTACGGCCAGGTCCGGGGCGGGACGTTCGTCATCACCGGCAACGTCTTCTCGGCGGAGCTGGCGCGGACCCTCCAGCGGCTCGGCGTCGTGCGCGCCCAGCAGGTGGAGAGCGGGCTTCCCGGCAGCGTCAACTTCACGCTGGATCTGGAGGACGGCGGCGCGAGCCTCATCGGCTCGTTCTCGAACGAGAGCGCCATGTACCGTCTGATCTACGCGCTGTTCGACGCGCGGCAGTGCCGCGTTGCCGACTTGACCGTCACCATTCAGGTCGTCGGCAGCGGCCAGCAGCCGGACCAAGCGACGCTCGAAGTCCGCGCCATCCGCAAGGGCGAGGAGAACGCCTGCGGCGAAGGCGCCCCCGTGCAGATGCGCGTGACGACCTCGCAGGGGACGCAGACCTACGAAGCGCCCTTCGAAGTCTCCGTTCCGCGGGGATCTCAAGTCCGGATCGTGGCTCCCTCCGAGGTGAACCTCTATCCGGTCGCCGTGGGCGCCTCGACGCCGACGCCTCGTCCGTACGCGTTCCTTCGTTGGGTCGCCGAGCCGAGCCTGACCTGTCCGGACCCGAACGCGTACGTCGTCGCGGAGGGCCAATCGTCGATCCAGTTCACGGTCAACAATGACTTCTCGCTGATCGCCTACTACGTCTACGACTAGCGGCCTAGACCAGCCCGAAAACGGGACAGTAGGCATGACGGCGCGCGGGAGGCCGGATCGCCGCCCGCGCGTCTGTCCGACGATCCTCGGACTTAGCGGGATCGTTGGTGGAGGCGCCCGAGGGCGCGCAGCCAGCCGATCCGGCCCTCGACATCGCGAATCGCATCCATCGTCTGGCCCTTCAGCGGGCCGTCGCAGACGAGCAGCCGATCGGGCTCGCAGCGGGCCAGCGTCATCGGCGGCGGCGACGGGGGCGGCGGCATGTCGTTCTCCGGAAACCCCTGCCGGTAAGTCAGCCGCCCGATCAGCTGCCCCGCCAGCAGCGCGATGTCGACCTCGCTGAAGGGGCGCCGATAGTGGCCGACGTAGGGCGACAGCTCGTCCTCGGTGGCGTCGAGCGGCTCCGGATCGCGGTCGGTCACCTCGAGGTACCTCGCCAAGGCCCATCGGGTCAGCGTGTGGGCCAGTTGGCCGCCCCGGTCCGCGTTGGTCAGCACGCCGACGGCGAACGAGCGATCCGGAATCAGCGTCAGGAGCGCTTGTTGCCCCAACGTCGAACCGCCGTGGGAGACCCGCCGCACGCCGTCGACCGCGTCGACCGACCAGGCCAGGCCCCAGGTCTCGTCGCCCCACTTCGGCACTTGGGTCGACTGCATCCGGGTCATGGTCACGGACGAGAGGAGGCGCCGGCCGTCTGGCGCGGTGCCGTCGCCGAGCAGGAACTGGGCATACGCCATGAGGCTCTCGACGTCGGCCACGAGCGCGCCCGCGGGCCAGGCCGAGCGCGGTAACGGCCAGGGCCGCGCCACGCTGGGGCCCGCGTCGCCGCGCTCGTGGCCGACGACAAAGCGACGGGTCATCACCTCGGTCGGCTCGAAGAACGCGTGGCGCATGCCGAGCGGCGCCAGCACGAGATCGCGGACGACGTCCTCGTAGCGCTCGCCCGTGACGAGCTCGATCAGATGCCCGGCCAGCGAGAACCCCGCATTGTTGTAAGACCAGATTTCGCCAATGGGCGCTAGCTGCTCCAGCTCGGCCATGCTCGCGACGTAGCGCCCCAGGGCGCCGTCGCCCGCGCCCGTGTCGAGGAAGTGATCGCCCACCCAGCCGGCCACGTGGGTCAACAGATGCCGTAACGTCGCCGTCGAAGAGGCCGTCTCGTCGGCAACTCGGAACTCGGGCAGGTAACGACGAATCGGCACGTCGAGGCCGATCCGGCCCTGCTCGACGAGCCGCATGAGGGCTAAGCCCGTCACGGTCTTGGTGATCGAGCCGACCTGGAAGAGCGTGTGCTCGTCCACGGAGAGCGGGTTCTCCACGCTGGTCTCCCCGAAGCCGGCCACCTGGACGTGGCCGTCATGGACGATGCCGACCGCGGCGCCGGGCACCTCGTGCGACGCCATCCAGGCGGGGACCCGGTCGATCAGCTCGGGCCAAGGGTCTTGTCGCGTGGACGCCATGGTTGCGCTCCTTCTCCCAACGCGTCGTCGGTGCGAGCGTCGGCTTTGCGTCGCGCTTACGGTAACCCGATCGGGGTGAGCTCGGAAAGTCAGGGCCGTGGCTCGTCGGGGAGCTTGGTGCTCGTGCGCCTTGCGGCGGCCCGGCTCCATGCGCTATCTTGGCTGACAATATGGCGATTCGAGTATCGTTGACCTCCAAGATCCGCCATGGCCGATAGCGCGAAGCCGGGGCCGTTGGCGTCGATGCGCCGCGCGATCGTTGCCGCGCTGGATGAGCTCGACGCACGCCTGGAGGAACTGGACGCGGAGATCGAGCGGACTCGGGCGGAGCTGCGCGAGATGACGCCCCAGGCCAAACTCTATTTCAAGTACGTCCGCTGCGGGAAGCCGAACTGCCGCTGCAACGAGGGCCAGAAGCACGGCCCGTACGCCTACGCTTCCTATCGGGACGACGACGGACGCGTCCGGACGGTCTACTGGGGCAAGGAGCCCAAGCTTCCGGCCGACTACATTCCTCAGTCCGTGCACCGCAAGTTCGAGCGGCGCCTGATGCGCCTGCGCAAGGAGCGCGAGGCGCTGCTCGACCGCGCCGAGGAGGCCCTGCGCCAGCTCCGGTCTTGACTGTCAATAACATCAGACCACGAGCCCATCTGATAAGATAGCGAATGCATAACGCTATCTCTCGATGCAGAAGGGGTCTTTCGCTTGTGAAATGGAAGAGTCGGCGGGGCTAAAAATAATAAGCTACGTAATATTATAGCATGCGCTGGCCCGACTGTCAAACCGGCGGTCGCGGGCCTCTGCTGATGGGCTCCGTCACTCCGCCCGACGGACCGACCAGGTCGTTTTCCCCTTGTACTGGTAAGTGAGCGCATCGCCCTGGTTGAGCGCGACGGACTCGCCGGGTTCGAGATCCTGGGCGCCCAGTCGGGTGCCGCCGAAGTTGTGCACGGTGACAGCATTGCCCTCTACGTCGAGGCGGGAGAAGACGTGCCCGCTCACCGGCCGAGGCTCGCTGGGAAAGACCCCGATCTTGTGCTCGCCGTTGAGCCCCACGTAGTAGGAGCCGTCAGGGAGTTGGATCTGAGCGGCGACGTGGTCGTTCTCCTCGGTCTCGCGCTCCGGCTGGACGGCCGAGAGGTTGACGAGCCCCTCTTCCGCAAAGGCCTTCGGGTAGATCACGTTCAGCTTCATCGGAGTCACCTCTTGGTGGAGTCGTGGGTGCGGACAGTCCTATCGTCCTTGACGTTGGCCCGGTTTGCAAGCCGGTCGCGCGACGTGGCCGCCGGGCGCGCCATGCCCTACGATGGATCCATGCAGTGGCTGCTCACCACCAATCCCGGCCTCGAGGACGTCGTGGCGGCGGAGGCCGCGGAGACGCTCGACGCCCGCGTCCGGGATCAAGGACTCGGGATGCGGGGCCGCGTGGTCGTCGAGACGGACGCGCCCTCCGAGCAGCTGGAGCGGCTCCGCGCGCCCTATCACGTCGCGCGGTTCCTGCACGGGTTTCGCGTGCGCGCCGATTCCCAGGGTTTGGACGAGATCCGCAAGGCGGCTCGAGCGCTCGAGGTGCCCGAGATGGCGGCCGCGCGCGCGTTCCGCGTGACCGGCCGGCGATCCGGGGATCACGCTTACACCTCCATCGACCTGCAGCACGTCGTCGGCCAAGCCCTCGTCGATCGCTACGGCACGGACGTCGATCTGGAAGCCTACGACGTCGACGTCCGCTGCGACGTCATCGGCCTTCGTTGCGAGTTTAGCGTCCGGTCCACCGACGCATCGCTCCACCGGCAGCGGTTCGACCGGCCCTTCGATCACCCGGCCGGCACCAAGGCGCCGCTGGCGTATGCGCTGTTGCGGCTGGCCGGCGTGCAGCCGGGCGAGACGCTGCTGGATCCGTTCTGTGGCGGCGGGACGATCGCCATCGAGGCCGCCCAAGCCTGGCCCGATCTCCACGTCATCGCCGGCGACGTGGACCCGTCGTTCCTCGAGGGCGCCCGCCAGAACGCCGAGGCCGCCGGCGTTCGAGAGCGCATCACCTTCCGGGAGATGGACGCGCGCGGCCTGACCGAATACGTCCACGGGCCGGCCGATCGGATCGTGGCCAACCCGCCCTACGGCATCCGCATGGGCAAGACGAGCTATTTGAAGGGGCTCTACTCGGGGTTCCTCCACGGCGCGTCGCAAGTGCTCACCCCGCGCGGACGGATCGTGCTGATGACACCGCGGGCGGAGACGCTTCGCCGCGCGCTGTTCGCCATGAACGAGCTGACGCCCTTGGCCGAGCGCAACATCCGTGCCGGCGGCCTCTATCCCGTCGTCTTCACGCTGGCGCCCCTTTGACGGGGCACACGGCGCACGAAGCGCTCGGGAGATCGCTCGGCCGCAGAACCACCGTTGACCTCTGGGGAGCGACGCTTCGATGGCTCTCGAGAGGCAAGAATCCGCAAATCCCCCTCTCAACAGTGGGCGCGTCTAGATCCCCATCCGCTTGGCGATGATCTCGTTCATGACCTCGGTGGTGCCGGCGCCGATCTTCCAGAGGCGCAGGTCGCGATAGAGGCGCGGAATGTCGTACTCCTCGATGTAGCCCGCGCCGCCGTGAATCTGGAGACATTCGTCGGCGACCTCGTTGGCCACCTCCGCGCAGAACGCCTTGCACATGGACACCGCCCTCGTCCAGTCCTCGCCGCGCTCGTGGAGCTCGGCGGCGTAATAAGTGAGTCGACGAGCGGCCTCGACGCGCGTCTGCAGCCGCGCCAGCTTGTGGCGGGTCACTTGGTACTCGGACAGCCGCTTCCCCTGGATGTCGCGGTGTTGGGCAAACTCCTGAGCGTCTTCGATGGCTTGCTGGGCCGCCGCCGTCATGGCCACGCAGGCGACGAAGCGCTCGTTCTGCAGGCTGTCCATGACGTAGTAGAATCCTTCGTTTTCCTGGCCGACAAGGTTCTCAGCAGGAACGGGAGTATCTTGGAACGTCAGCTCGCCCGTGTCGGAGGCGTGCATGCCGAGCTTCTTCTTCATCGACTCGACGGTGAACCCCTCGGCGTCGCGCTCCACGACGAGGATGCTCACGCCTCGCTTGCCGGCATCGGGGTCGGTCTTGGCCGCGACGGTGAACAGATCGGCGTTGAGGGCGTTGGTGATGTAGGTCTTGCTGCCGTTCAGGACGTATTGGTCGCCGTCACGGCGAGCTGTCGTGCGCATGTTGGCGAGATCGGAGCCCACGTCCGGCTCGCTCAGCACGATCGCGCCCACCTTGGTGCCGCTCACCAGCGGGCTCAGGAACTGCCCTTTGACGTGATCACTGCCGTACTTGGCCAGATACGGCGAGGCCATGTCGGTCTGCACCAGCACGCTCATCGTCAGGCCGCGCGAGCGGCAGCGGCCGAGCTCCTCGCAGAAGACGACCGTGCTCCAGATGTCGCCGGCGGCGCCGCCGTAGGCCTCGGGATAGCGGATCCCCAACACGCCGAGATCGCCCAGCTTCCGGAAAACCTCCTTCGGGATGCGGCCCTCGGCTTCCCACTCGTCGACGTGCGGGTTCAGCTCCTCGTCGATGAACTTCCGCATGGAGCGTCGTAGGATGCGGTGTTCCTCTCTGAAGGACGGGTGATCGGTCACGGCTTGCCTCCTCCATGGTCAATCGATTGTTTGTGGCGTCAGGATAGCGGCCGTTGCGAGGACGACGCCATCGGATCGGTCGAGGGACGCTAGTGGACGGGCAGGAAGACGAAGATCGCCACGCTCCAGACCGCATGGGAGATGATCACGGGCAACAGGCGTCGCTCGATGAGATAGATCCAGCCCCAGACCAGCCCCGCGATGAAGGCCGCGAGCATGAGCGGGACGTTGAGCGTCCAGATGTGGACGAGCGCGTAGGCGGCCGTTGCCAGGATCCAGCCCGTCGCCGGGCCGACCCGCTGCATGAGCACACGCTGCAGGTAGCCGCGCCAGTAGATCTCCTCCGACGGGCCGGTCACGAACAACAACAGCGCGCCGATGATCCAGAGCGACGTCTCCGCGCGGGGCGCATAGACGCGCCCGATCTCGCTGCCCGTCGCCTCGGGAAACAGCGCCGTCAACACCAGTTTGCCGAGCCAGAAGACGACGTAGAGCAACGCGGCCGACGTGAGCCCGAGCTTCACGTCGCGGGCTTTGATCCCCTGCAGTTGCACACGAGAGTCGCCCATAGTCGCCAGCGAGATCGAGGCCAGGATGGCTGCCGCCAGCGCGATCTTGACCCAGAAGACCCCGCCGCCCCAGCCGAAGACGGCGTACCAGAGCGCAAACGCGAGCACGAGCGTCCCGATGATCAGGCCGACCGAGGAGCGCGATGAGGTCATGGCAGCGGGAGGATCGCGTTCAGGATGAGCGACAGCACCAGCATAATGCCGAAGCGCGTGGACAGTTGCGCGGTGCGGGGGTCGGCGTCGGCGGGAATCTCCTCGGCCTCGCGCAGGTCGCGCAGCTCCTCGAGCGCCTGCGGAGCCGAGAGGAAGACGATGAGGCTCCAGAGGGGCAGCGCCCCGGCGACGATCGCCAGCACCGTGACGAGATAGATCACGACCGTCAGCGCCATGAACAGCCCGAGCGCCCCCTCGCGTCCGAGCAGCGTGCCGAGCGTCTCGGCCCCCATGCGGCGATCGTACTGGATGTCCTTGAGGTTGTTGGCCAACAGCACGAGCGCCACCCAGATGCCCACGGGCAGCGACACCCACAGTACGTCGCTCGCTTGGGCGAACGAGCCCGTCTGCACGAAGTGGCTGCCCAGCATCATGAGCGGGCCCCACATGAGGAACACGGACAGCTCGCCCAGGCCGCGGTGCTTGTACTGCACGGGCGTGGCCGTGTAGGTGAAGCTGGCGATCCCGCCGATGGCGGCCAACAGCGCGATCGGCCAGCCGCGCAGCACGAGCAGATAGACCCCGATCAACCCGGCCAAGCCGTAGAGCACCAGCGACTCGGTCATGACGTGCTCGGGCTTGAGCGAGCCCTCGACCAACGGATGGGGGCGATAGTTGGCCGTTGGGGCATCCGGCTGGTCGACTCCCGACTTGACGTCGTAGTAGTCGTTGATCAGGTTCGTTGCGGCATGGGCGACGATCATGCCCAGCAGCGTGACGACGTAGAGCCACACGTTGAACGTCGGCAGGGCCAGCAACGCGGCGGCCGTCACGGAGATGGCCGTCATGGTGAACGACCACGGCCGGGTGGCGAGGATCAGCGTTTTCAGGTCGACTTGGGTGTTTGTGCCCTGTCCGATCTGCATGACCAACTCCTGAACGCGTTTATAGCGCACGGGGTGGGCGGACGCAACCAGACGCCGCCTTTTGCACGCCGTGTGCCGTCCCGATTACAATCACGTCGTCTCCAACGGGTTGATCGACTCATGACCGCCATGGCAAACCCCTTGATTGCCGAAGGCGCTCCCTACGTTCGCGAGGAGCTGAGCGAGGTGGAGGCGATCCTGCGCGAGCGGCTCGACTCCGAGGTGCCGGCCGTCGCCGAGCTCGGCCGGTTCGTGGTCGACAGCGGCGGGAAGCGCTTCCGCCCGGCCATCTCGGTGCTGTTCTACAAGCTCCTGGGCGAGGGGGGCCCGAAGCGCGACGTCTTGGAGCTCGCGGCCGTGGTGGAAATGATCCACCTGGCGACGCTGGCCCACGACGACGTCATCGACCGCGCGGAGGCGCGGCGCGATCATCCCTCGCTGTGGAAGCGCTCCAGCAACCGCTCCGCGATCCTGGAGGGCGACTTCATCTTCTCCCGGGCCTTCGGTCTGCTGAACCCGCATCCCGACGAGACGCGGAAGCTGATCATCGACACCGTCGATCGGGTGCTGGAGGGCGAGCTGCTGCAGGAGAGCCTGCGCAACGACGTCGCCACGGAGGCGCAATACGACCGGGTCAACGAGGGCAAGACGGCGGTGCTGATCGGCGCGGCCTGTGCCGTCGGCGCCCGGGTCGGGGATCCGAATCTGGATGCGGCCAAAGGGTCCGACGTCTATGCGGCCGGCGTGGAGCTCGGGCTGGCCTATCAGATGATCGACGACCTCCTGGACGTCTTCGGCGACACGGAGCTGGGCAAGCCGCGCTGGAGCGACTGGCGCGGCGGCTGGCTCACCTGGCCCTACATCGAGCTGGTGCGCGTCGACCCCGAGTGCCGGGATCGGCTGCTGAACGGCGCCCTGGACGAGGCCGCCCAGGCGGCGCTGCTCCAGCGCATGCGCCATCACCGCATTCCGGACAGACTGCGAGCGCGCGCGCAGGCGGAGATCGATCGGGCGCAAGCGCGCCTGGACTGGCTGGATGACTCGGCGATGAAGCGCTTGCTCTGGAAGACGTTTGACTTCGCGGTCGGTCGCAACCGATGATGGAGCTCGCTCGACGGCTCGGCGCCCGATCGCCGTGCGTCGTGGCGACAGTTCGTGCGACCAACGGTCGTGCGACCAACGGTGGGGACGAGAAGGAGGGACCATGGAAGTGCTCAAGATCGCATCGACGTCCAACCCGAACGCGGTGGCCCGCGCGCTGACGAGCGCCCTGGAGAGCAACCCGATCGTGGAGGCCCACGCCATCGGCGCCGGGGCCGTCAACCAGGCGGCCAAGGCGATCGCCATCGCCCGTCGCGACGTCGACCGCGACGGCCACGACCTGATGATGACGCCCGGGTTCATCGAGATCGAGATCGACGACCGCGAACGGACCGCGATGCGGTTCTTCGTCGAGTATCGGCCGTCCTGACCCCCGAGACCTGAGCGCCTATGAATCCGCTCGTCGACGAGATCGCCCGCCGCGTTGGCCGCGTCCTGGACGTGCCCGCCGAGGACGTCCGGGCCCTGATCGCCACCCCGCCCGACGAGACGCTGGGCGACTACGCGCTGCCCTGTTTCGCGTTGGCCCAGCAGCTCAAGCGCTCGCCAGCCGATATGGCCCAACAGTTGGCCGACGGCATCGTCGGCGACTCGATCCTAGACGCCCAGGCGGCGGGGCCGTATCTGAACGTCACGGTGGATCGAGCCGAGCTGATGCGCCACATCGTCGGCGAGGTGCTGAGCGAGGGGGCGCGCTACGGCGGCGGGGACGAGGGCAGCGGCCGGACGATCGTGATTGACTACTCCTCGCCCAACATCGCGCGCCCGTTCAGCGTGGGGCATTTGCGCTCCACCGTGCTCGGGCACACGCTCAAGCTGATCTATCGGCACTTGGGCTACGACGTCGTCGGCGTCAACTACCTGGGCGACTGGGGCAAGCAGTTCGGCGCCCTCATCGCCGCGTACAAGCGCTGGGGCTCGCGCGAGAAGGTCGAGCAGGACCGGGTCTATGAGCTCTTCCGGCTGTATGTGACGTTCCACGACGAGGCGGAGGCCCAACCCGAACTCGAGGACGAGGCCCGCGAGTGGTTCCAGAAGCTGGAGTCGGGCGACCCCGAGGCGACCGAGCTCTGGGAGTGGTTCGTCTCCGAGAGCCTGCAGGCTTTTCGAAAGTACTACGACATGCTCGGCATCGAGTTTGAGGAGATTCGCGGCGAGAGCGCCTACCGCGACCAGACGCGGCCGTTGATCGATCGGCTCCTGGATGAGGGGATCGCCCGCGAAAGCGAAGGGGCGATCGTCATCCCGCTTGACGAGGACGACGATTCGGACCAGCCGCCCTTGATGCTGCGCAAGCGCGACGGCGCGACGGTCTACGCCACGCGCGACCTCTGCGCGGCCATCTCTCACCAGGCGCAATACGACTTCGATTGGAAGCTCTACGTCGTCGACGCGGGGCAGTCGCTCCACTTCCAGCAGTTCTTTCAGGCGCTGGCCGAGATGGGCTACGACTGGGCGCAGCGATTGGTCCACGTCGCCTTCGGCGTGGTGCTCTTTGAGGACCAGCGGATGTCGACCCGCAAAGGGCGCGTCGTGTTCTTCGAGGACGTGGCCCAGCAGGCGATCGACCGGACGCGCGAGATCATCGACGACGTGGCCAAGATCGCCGATCTTCCGGACGATGAACGCGCCCAGATCGCCCAGGACGTCGGCGTCAGCGCGGTCATCTACGCCACGATCAGTCGTTCACGCACCCACGACATCAACTTCCGCTGGGAGGACGTGCTCAACTTCGAGGGCAAGAGCGGACCGTACGTTCAATACACCCACGCCCGCATGGCCGGTGTTCTCAGAAAGGCCGAGCGCGACGTGCCCGACGAGCCCGCGTATGCGCTGTTGACCGATCCCCGCGAGGTGGCGCTCGCCAAGTGGCTGGAGCAGTTCCCGGACAAGGTCCGCCACGCGGCCGAGGCATACGACCCCTTCACAGTCGCGGAGTATTTGGGCGATCTGGCATCGGTGGCCAATAAGTTCTACGACACCTGTCGGGTCATCGGCGAAGAGGCCGAGCTCGAGGGAGCCCGCCTCGCGCTGGTCCAGAGCGCCAAGACCGTTCTGGCCACCGGGCTCGGGCTGATCGGCATGAACGCCCCCGAGCGCATGTAGCGGCCCCGCACCGTCCCGACGTATCCAGAACTTGACAATCCCGACAATGGAGGCTGCGATGCATGGCCTGGTTTGACCGACTGAAACAGGGACTGAAACGGACGCACGAGGCGATCACCGACCAAGTCACCTCCGCCATCGGCGGCAAGCGCCACGTCGACGACGAGATGCTCGAGGACCTGGAGGCCATCCTGATCGAGGCCGACCTCGGCGTCGACGCGGCGATGCGCGTCATCGACGGACTGAAGGCCCGCGTCAAGGAGCAGGGCGCGGACGACGCGGAGGCCGTCTACGACATGCTCAAGGCGGAGCTCGTCGAGCTCTTGAGCGCGTACGAGGCTCCGCTGGCGCTGCGCGAGGACGGCCAGCCGACGGTCATTTCCGTGCTCGGGGTCAACGGCTCGGGCAAGACGACCAGCATCGCCAAGATGGCCCAGCGGTTCCAGTCGGAGGGCCGCGACGACGTCGTGTTGGCGGCCGCCGACACGTTCCGCGCGGCGGCGATCGAGCAACTGGAGGTCTGGTCCGAGCGCGTGGGCACGAAGCTCGTCAAGCACAGCCCCGGCAGCGACCCGGGGGCGGTGGCCTACGACGCCGCCGACTACGTCGTCCGCAATGCGGCCGACGTGCTTTTGATTGACACCGCGGGCCGGCTGCAGACGAAGAAGAACCTCATGGAGGAGCTCAAGAAGATCCACCGCGTCGTGGAGAAGCGCCTGGATCGGCCCATCGACGAAAAGCTGCTCGTCCTCGACGGCACCGTGGGCCAGAACGCGCTCCAACAAGCGCGCGTGTTCGACGAGGCCGTCAACCTGACGGGGCTGGTGATCACCAAACTGGACGGCACGGCCAAGGGCGGCGCGATCGTGCCCATCGCCCAGGAGCTCGACATCCCGATCAAGCTGATCGGCGTGGGCGAGACGGCCGAAGACCTCCAACCCTTCAATGCGGAGGCGTTCGTGGAAGCGCTGTTCAGTTAGTTCCGATACCCTGCCCATCCCGCGACCATGCCAACGAAGCAGAGTTGATGTCGGGCCGAACGAGCCTGTCTGCTCAAGCCTCGCCGGAGGCAGCGCGTTCCGCAAGGATCGCCCGATAAAGCGGAACGCTCTCCAGGTAATCTCGGCCGGCGTCGTCGTCCAGCTGGCGCGCCAGCCGGCTCACCAGCGCCTGGGCCTGGCCCAGGTAATGCCGCGCGCGCTCGAGCCTGCCCGCATCGCCGAGGACGCGGTAGAGCCGATAGAGCACGCGCGTGTCGTCGATGCCCGGCGGCGTCTCCGCCAGCGTCGACTCGACCGTTCGGGCCCATTCCAAGGCCGCTTTCCCGCGCCCCCGCTTCAGCTCCACCGCGGCCAGCGCTGCCCTTGCGTGTTCGGCCAGCTTCCGACTCCCGATCCGCTGGGCCAGGTCGCGGGCGTCGTCCAGCTGACGGTGGGCGTAGGCGAGCTCACGTTGGGCGAGGGCCAGCTCACCCATGTAGTAGAGCGCCTGGGTCTCGTACCAAGCGTGCTCGTGGGCACGGAATACCTCGAGCGCGTCCCCCAGGCGCTGGGCGGCCGCGTCGTAGGCCCCCTGATGGATCTGCACGCTCGCGATCGCCATGGCCTCAGCCGCCATGCCCAAGTCATCGCCCGCGTCGGCGCTGTAGCGGCGAGCGCGCTCGAACGCGGCCAACGCGTCGGTCGGTCGGCCCAGCGCATCATGGAGGATCCCGAGGTTGTTCCAGCTCTTGGCGAGCCCGCCCACGTCGTCAAGGCGCTCCTGGATCTCGATCACGGTCTCGTACAGCCCCCAAGCCGCCGTCAGGTCTGCCCGATTCTTCTTGAGAAGGGCCAAGTTGTTGAGGCACTTGGCCTCGAGCCGCCGGTGGCCGATGCGGCTGGCCAGCTGGCGGCCCTGCTCCCAGTGGACCCCGGCCTCGGCGACGTGATCGCGATAGTAGTGGAGCGAGCCAAGATTCAAAAACAGACGGGCCTGTTGGGTGTATTCCTCGATCGACTGGCTGAGGCGCATGGCTTGGTCGTAGTAGGCCAGCGCCGCGTCGTAGCGCTGCCGCTCGACGGACAGCCGGCCCAGACGGGTCCAGATGCGGACCCGGATTCGGTCGGCGCGGAGGCCCTCGGCGGCGCGAAGTTGGGCCAGCGCCTGCCGGCAGCGCTCGCGCGTCTCCGCCGCATCGCGTCGGGCCGCCGCGCACTGAGCGAGCGCGAAGAGCGCCTCGGCGAGCCCGAGCGGGTCGTCGAGGGCGGCGAACTGTTCGTAGGCCTGCTCGGCGTGGCGCGTCGAGGCCGCGACGTCCCCCATCGCCCGATGGTACTCTGCCCACTTGATGTGGACCCGCCCCAGCTTGCCCGGGTCCGCCAACCGACGTGCCAGCTGCTCCGACGCTTGGATCGCGTCCGCCTCCTCGTTGCGGCGTCCCAATCCGTGCAGCAGCTCAATCTGCTGGCCCATGAGGTCCCAACGGGCGTCCGGCGAGGACGCCTCGGCAAG
>JAHEOA010000071.1 GCA_018609825.1 Candidatus Bipolaricaulota bacterium
GTATCGCAGTTCGGTGACGTGCATCCCGACAGCGCGAGCGATCTGCAAGTTAGCTCTGTTGCGATCGATCCGGCCGTCTTGCAGAGCCAGATGTGCCTGGCGGATGTCCTCGCGGACCTGGCGCTTGCTGGCCTGGATGTCGCCAACGCGCTCGCGATCAATCAACTCGTCAACGTCGACCTCGGCGTCAGTAATCAGGTCAGTGCTCATTCAAACAACCCCAGCATCCCCTCTTGCTGGTCTTGCCCGTCCTCGACGATCTCCGAGACGTTGATACTCTTGACCAACATCTCCTGCTGGAAGCCGTCTTTCGACCGACTGGCTCGCAGCGCCAGCCCGCGCAGCATCTCGGCGATGATCGTCCGCTGCTGGCCGGTCAGTGGCGTCACGGCTTCCGTCCTGTCATCAAGGATAAACGCGCGCTCGTCGCCAGTAATCTCGCTTTCGGCTGGCGGGAAGTTTGAGCGAATCTTGACGTAAATCGCGCGCAACTGCCAGCGGAGATCGTGGTACTCGGCGGCGTCGATGTTGCCCAGCACAAACGACTCGTCGAGCATGTTGTCCAGCAGGTTGATCCCTGCATCGCTCATCCCCGAGCGCAGCAACTTGTCCAGGTACTCTTTTTTTGACTGGTCGAATGATTGCCCGTTTTGCAAGCCAGCCTTCGCGGCGGCGTTTTTCCGTTTCTCCTCTGCCTGCTTTTCTGTGAGCTTTGCCCGCTCCTTGACACCGTTACCTGATTTACTCATTGACAACCCTCCGAACCTGTTGGCCGAGCTGTGACTGTCCCGCGACGAGACGCGCAAATTCGAGGACGCCCAGGATGACTGCCGAGGCGCCGACGAGTGCGAGCGTGGTCGGCCACGCCCACCGCATCGGGACGGGCGACGCCACGCCCACGACGGCCAGCACGAGTGCCCCGATCGTCAGCAATCCGGCCCACTGGACGGCCTGGTCGCGAGCCCTGGCGCCCAGCGGTGACTCCTCCTCGCGAAGCCCCGTCTGGATCAATTGCTCGAGCGCTTGACTGCGCGAGGGATAGCCAGCCGCCTCCGCATAGTCGTCGACGCGCTCGCGGAGATCCTCGTCGCATTTGCAGGTCAAGACATCGCTTCCTGCCATTGTCATTAGTTACTGTGTCTTGATACATAAAGGCCAGGGGTATAAGTGGCTATACAGCCGCGTCTGCGCTTAACTATCTGGCCGGTTTAAGTTATTCAAGCGAGTCAGTACGAGGTGTAATGCGGGGCAAACTCCTGGCCTTTGCGGCCACGGTCATCGCGCTCGTACAGTCACTCAACAAGACGCTCGGCACGCAGCTCTGGCTGACGCTGCGAGAGATCCGCGAGTTTGGCATCGGCGCCAATCTCGACGCGATCGCTCACAAAAAGATGGACAGCCGCGGCCAGCTCGGCCTCCAGACCATCCTCGCGGCGATGGTCGTGGTCATCGCAGTATTCCTGACCACGATCGTCCTTGACAAGTTCGATCAGAGCCTTGGCTCGCCGTCTGACGCGAACCTGTCGAGTGCGCAAAACGACACACTCAGCGGCTTCGCCGATATGGCGAGCCTCGTCGCGCCGCTGCTGCTCGTCGCGATCGCCGTCGTCATCATCGGCCTCATCAGACGGGTGTCATAATGAGAGCCGCAGTGCTGCGCGCACTGTCGATCCTCATCGCGCTCGTCCAGGCAGTCAACAAATGGGCCGGCACGCAGCTCTGGCTGACGCTGCGAGAGATCCGCGAGTTTGGCATCGGCGCCAATCTCGACGCGATCGCGCACAAACAGATGGACAGCCGCGGCCAGCTCGGCCTTCAGACGATACTGGCGGCGATGGTCGTCGTGATTGCAGCGTTCCTGTCGGTGATCGTTCTCGACAAGTTCGACCAATCCGTCCAGCTGTCGGACCCACCGAACAACACGCTGTCAACCGCGCAAAACGAGACACTGGCTGGCTTCGCCGATATGGTGTCGCTCATCGCGCCGCTGCTGCTCGTCGCGATCGCCGTCGTCATCATCGGCCTGATCCGGCGTGTGAGCTAACCGCTCACTCGGCCGGCACCCAGAAACTGACGCGGCGCTGGCTGTGTCGCTTTTTTTCGACAAACCCCTCACTTTCCAGTGTTTCGAGCCGGCGCTGAATCGTCCACCGAGAGACGTCAAACTCGTCGGCCAACTCGCGGACTGTGTAGGGCTCGCCAGGCTGCATGGCTGCATAGACTTCGTGCGGGCCGGGATCGCCTGGCGTGCGCGGCACACTCGCCGGGACGGAACACAGACGCATATAATCAACGTTGTGGTGCAAGCCCTTAGAGTGTCCGCTCACAACGTTGGGAATGATTCTGCCCCACAACGTGAGTATTATTAAGTGTCTGCGCGCGTGATATAGACATAGGATAGCAGATGTCTCGGATGGTCGTGGCCGTCGTCGGGCTGGTCCTGCTCGCTGGACTCGGGACTGTCGTGTTTCAGGCCAGTCTCGAATCCGGCGGCGAGCGCGTCAACCTGGAGGAGACGATCGCCAACGACTCGACGACGACGGTCGATAACAAGACCTACCAACTCGACGAGTCGGAGCGCTCGGATGCGTTTTACGATGCCGAGGAGGACGTGACGGTCTTGAATGAGACTGACGTTGAGATGACGGCCGGCCAGGACTACGAGTGGATCGTCGACAACGGCTCGTTGCGCGTCATCACTGGCGGGCAGCTCGACGGCGCCGATAACGCGACCGTCCAGTACGGATTCAGCGAGGTGGACCCAGACAACCAGCGCGCTGTCTCACTGCTGTCGAACATGCCGACGCTGATCGGCCTGGCAGCGCCGTTGCTTGTCCTCATACTGTTCGCGAGATTCATCGGGTAAACACAAACACATGGCAATCACACCAATCACACTGGCAACGATGGCGTTGCTGGCCGGCATCGCGTCGGTCGGCATGGCCGTCCGTATCGATCCGACAGCCGACCTTTTGATGCCATTCGTCGCAGCGCTACTGTGGGGGGCGGTGGGCCTCAGTGCGTTCGACGTGGTCGTCGACGCGACGTTTGGCGACGTTGTGACGCGGCCGATTACGCCGCTGGCCTGGCTGGGTATCGGCTTCGCGCTGCTGGCGACGCTCTTTGGCATTTACCAGCTCATCAGCAAGCCAGCCGAGGAGCTGGAGCAGTCTGACATGAGCTTTGGAGGTGGCCGCTGATGGCCGAGCCAAGCGGTCCCGGCGGCGGTGTGGATCTTGGCACCGGCTTTGGCGGCGGGTCTGACGATGACAGTGGTGGCAGCGATGACGAGGAGGAGGAACAAGATACCTCAGCCGGCAGCGGATCGCCGGGCGGCATCGACGCACCCAACATCGGTGATGACTCGTCGGGTGGTAGCAGTAGCGGCGGCGGTGGACCGCCAGAGGATGACAATGACACCAGTGCTGGGAGTGGGTCGCCGGGCGGCATTGACGCACCCAACATCGGCGACGATGACGATACTGGCGGGTCGGACAGTTCACAGGATACGAGCGCTGGGGCAGACTCTCCTGGCGGGATTGACGCACCCAACATCGGCGATGATGGCAGTGGCGACCAGCAGATGTCGGACGATGAGACTGGCGACGATGTCGCCGAGCCTGGCGATCGTGACGACCGCACAGCCGGCGATCCGATTCGGACAGGTAACATTCGCGACCGGATCAGCGGCGACCCGCTCGTCATTGACGGCCAGGTCGTCCGCCCAGCGCCAGACCCAGAACCGCGTCGCAACGTCCCTGACTTTGCAACGGTGGGCAATCAGCAGGTCGGCAACCGCGCCGCGACGGTAGCCGTGGCAGCGCGCCGCCTCGATGCACAGACCGAGTCAGATGTCCAGCCCTCGGACGTGCAGGTCGATCCGACCACGGGCATCGCGACACTCAAAGACCCAGCAATACGAGACGAGCAACGCGCGCGCACGCGACAACTCTCACGCGACATTACAGCGCAGTCATCCGACGTCGGCCTCGCACTCGCAGCTCGACGTGACCAGCCCGACGTGACCGCACAGTCATCTGATGTTGGCCTCGCACTCGCGGCACAACGTCAGCAGCCAGATGTGACCGCCCAGAGTTCGGACGTCGCCCTCGCACAGGCCGCGCAGCGTGACCAGCCCGACGTAACTGCCCAGTCATCTGACGTCGGCCTTGGGTTGGCTGCCGAGCGCGATTTAGAGCAACAGATTGAGCGTCAGGCTCGCCAGCAGATCGAAGAGCAGACCGGCGCTGACCTGACCGCCGAGGACGTCGAGATCGAGACGACCGTCGAAGATGGCGAGGCGCAGGCCACGGTCAGTCTGACTGAGCAGGGTCGGGCGAGCGTCCGCGAGCAACGTCAGCAAGATCTGATTGAATCGACGCAAGCCAGTCGTGATGTTGAGGTATTTGGTGAGACCATTACCGTGCCGACCAGCGAACGCGCCAGCGCGGAGCGGGAAGTCCTGTTTGAGAACGTTGCCGTTGCCGGGCGCGACATCTCTGCTGACGTTGGTGGCTTTATCGGCGAGAGCGTCGAAAGTGCGCCGTTGCTCATCGGGCCGGCGGCTGGTGCATCTCCAGAGCAGATCGCTGGCGATGAGGCAGTAGACGAGACTGTCATCGATATTGAGCCAGAGACGACTGGCGGCCAGCAGGCCAGCCGCGTCGCCGAGGGTGGCGTGCTGGGTTCCGTCGCTGCGCCGACACAACTGCCAGAGACTGGCGAGAAGGCCGCGCGTACGAGCGTCGAAGCGGCCGAGTTTACCAGCGAGGCCGTTGAAGAGGAGGGCGTCGCAGAAGGTTTGGAGACGTCTGGACGCGCAGCTGGCGGCGCGACCGTCGCAGCTGGGCAGCGGACTGTCGAAGCGGCTGTCAACAATCCGCTGCTGACTGCTGGCACACTGCTCGGCTCGACGGCAGTGATGGGTGGCGCGGCCTCGATCTCCTCTGGCGCAGGGACAGTCTCGCGGTTTGCGATCCAGCCGGGCGAGGAAGTGCTGGGGTTGGCGGGCAACCGCGGCTTGCGCGCGCTGCCCGGCGGAAAAACCAGTGCCGCTGGTCGGCGGTTGTTCCCCGACGACGAGCCGCTGATATTCTCAGAGGAGGCCGCGATCCGAACGGCACAGCGCACCAGCCGCGCCGTGCGATCGGCTGGACGGCGTGCCAAAGCAGTCGCAAAGGGGGACGTCGAACTGGGGCCGTCACCCAGACAGGCCGATTTGATAGAGCGCACACGACCGACCAGGCCGACAACCGAGAGTCTCGGGACCGAACAACGGACACCACTGGCGGCAGAGATGGGCGTCGAAGGTGGCAACGTCACAGCCGAGACTGCTGAAGCAAGTACAGAAGAGACACCAGGCACGCAGATAGCCGAGCCAAATAGTGAGCGACTCCGGCGGATTGCCGAGGCAGAGAATGTCCGGCCGCCCGAGCGCGCCGTAGGGGCTGGTCTGGGCGCAGTGCCACGGACAGAGACAGAGACGAGACAGCGCCAGCGCCGGGAGTCAACAGAGCCAGAGATTAGTCAAGACGAGATTCTTGAGGGTTCGCCACGCGATCGCCTCAGCGAGGAGATTAGTCAGCGCACACAGCGATCAGTGCGCGAGGTCGAAGCCGAAGGCTCACGGACGCGGCAACCATTCTTTGAGCGATCGCGAACAGAGACGCGCGACGAAGTGTTCGAGCCAGAGCTGCAAGTCGAAAGCGAAAGCGATGTTCGCAGCAGTGTCCGCACCGAGCCACTGTTTGCACAGCGCGAAGACGCTGCCACGGGCGTCGGCGTCGGTGCTGGCACGCGACCGGCAGTAACCCAGCGTCCAGACGCTCGTGTCCGCGCAACCCCTGGGGTTGACGTCCAACAAGAGCCGATCACCGACGTTATTCAGGAGACCGAAACCGAAACCGAGCAAGAATTGGAGCAAGAGCAGGAACTTGAGCAAGAGCAGGAACTTGAGCAAGAGATCGAACAGGAGCAAGAAATCGAGCAGGAAATAGAGGTCGAAACCGAGGCCGAGATTGAGCAAGAGTTAGAGCAGGAGGTTGGTCAGCTTAGAGATGTTGACGAAGAGCCTGACAGGCTGTTTGCAATGGATGCGTTTGAAGAGCGCTTCGTGCGGGAGACTGTGACCTCCGAGACCGTGCTTGAGGGCGAGGAGGCGCTGACCCGTGGCGAGGGGCTTGACGATCTCGGGCTGGGGGGGTAGACTCGATGCCCAGACTGGCGCGCGATGAGAGAGCGCTCGCGACGGCGATCATCATCTTTTTCGGCATTCTTGCGCTGACAGCGCTGCTCTACGCGCTGGTCAATCCTGTTTTCGAAAGTTCTCAGTCGATGCTTTCCAACCAGACGACCTCGCAGCAAGCCCAGGGCGTCATCGACGCGCGCATGCAGGTCTGGGATTATATCCTGCTGTTTCCGCTGTTTGCGGCTGGCATCATGCTAATCGTCCGCGCCGTCTTTGAATCGCGAGGTGGGCGGTGATGGCGCTGCGCACTGTCGCGACGGTGGTGATTGTCCTGATTGCGATCCTGCTTGCGGTCATGTTTCTGGCCGAGCCGTTTATCGCAGTCACCGACTCGCTCAACGACAGCGGCGACTATTCACTCCAAGGCGAGGATA
>JAHEOA010000072.1 GCA_018609825.1 Candidatus Bipolaricaulota bacterium
GACGCGTTCACCCTGATAGAAGACGGCGACTTGCGCCGGCGTGACCGCGCGCTGGGGTTGGTCAAAGCCCACCGTCACGCGCTCAGGATCGTCCGTCGGTTGGAGCGTGCAAGGCTCGGGGTGCGCGCGATAGCGGATCTTGACCTCGGCCCGCGTCGGTTCCGTCAGTCCTTGTGGATGCACGAAGCACACGTCCTCGGCGACGAGGCCCTCCGACATCAGCAGCTCTTCCGGCCCGACGATCAGTCGATTGGACGCTCGATCCTTGTCGATGACGTAGACCGGCTCGCCGGCGCTGACGCCGAGGCCGCGGCGCTGGCCGATGGTGTAATACGCCAGCCCGTCGTGCTCGCCAAGGACGGTTCCCTCGGCGTCGACGATCTCGCCCGGCCGCATGGCGCCGTTCGCCCGGTCTTTCAAGAACTGACGGGCGTCGCCTTGGGGAAGAAAGCACAGATCCTGACTTTCCGGCTTGCGGGCGGAGATAAGGCCGTTGTCGTAGGCGATCTTCCAGACGTCGCGCTTGTCGTAGTCGCCGATGGGGACCATGAGCCGCGAGAGCTCTCCTTGACCGAGCATGTAGAGGAAATACCCTTGGTCCTTCCCCGCATCGTGGCCCTTGAGCAGCTGATAGGTGCCGTCCCCGTCCTGGCGAATGCGGATGTGGTGCCCCGTGGCGACGAAGTCACAGTCGAGCCGATCGGCCAGCTCGATCAGTTTGGGGACCCGGACGAAGCGGTTGCACTTGCCGCACGGCAGCGGCGTGAAGCCGGCCGCCGACTCCTCGATGAACGGGTCGACGACGGCGGCCTTGAACGCCTCGCCCTCGTCGACGACGTGGTGCTCGATCCCCAACTGATGGGCAATCATGCGGACTTCGAGCGAGCAACACTCGTTGTAGGGCTCCTCGCGCCCCTCGTAGGACCAGAGGTTCAACGTGGCGCCGACGACGTCATACCCTTGGCCTTGGAGCAACAGCGCCGCCACCGAACTGTCGACGCCGCCGCTCATGGCTGCCAATACGCGCGTGCTCATGATCCCATCACGTGGTCGGTCGAGATGATTCCAGGGTAACGATCGATGGGGCTGAATTCATCGTCTTTGTCGGTTGACACGGGCGTTCGGCCCGCGTATAAACTGGGGGCGTCATGAAGAATCCTTTCATTCTGTTGCTGATCATCGTGGGCGTGGCCCTGGCCGGGTTGGCCGCGTTCATCGTGCTGGAACCGGGCGAGCCGCCGGCGCGCTCGTCGACCGGCGAGCAGGCCACGTCGTCCACCGAGGCCGAACAGGGCGCGTTGATTCCCGACACGCTGCCCGGGTTCAAGTCTCGATCCATCGAGCGGGCCGAACCCTCCTTTGAAGGGGAGCTTTTCTCCGTGCACGCTCAGTTTGCGCCCACCGCCGATTCCCCGTATTCCGGGGCCGTGGAGAGCCTCGGCGTCTCGCTCTTTCGCCTGAGCAATCCCGACAAGGGGGCCGAGATCAAGGACGTGCTCCTCATGGGCGACCCGGAGACGCAGACCGTGGCCGATCACGAGATTCAGGTCTTCTTTAACGAGGGCGCGGGGTTGGCCGGGGCGCTCTGGCAGCAAGGCGTCGACGTCTACCTCATCTTGGCGTCCGGCGCCTCCGGGGACGACGCGGCCCAACAGCGGGCCCAAGAGGCGGTTCGCAGCGCGGCCAAGGCACTGCTGGGAGGCCGCGAGTAGGGATGACGACCGCACCTGACGCCGTGCAGCGCGAGCCGATCACCAAGGACCCCCAAGAGGTCGCGCGGCTCTTCCGCGACATGGGGCTCGTCGGCGCCGGCGGTGCCGGGTTTCCGACGTATTTCAAGTACCTGAAGCCCACGCCGACCCTCATTGTCAACTGCGAGGAGGGCGAGCCCGGCTACGAGGCGGACAAGCTGCTGCTGACGACGTATCCCGATCGCTTCAAGACGATGTTCGACGCCTTGGAGGAGATCTTCGGGTTCGAGGAGATCATTATCGGGGCCAAGGCCAAGGATCAAGCGATGCTTGATCCGCTCAAGGACTCGCACGACTTCCGTGTCCAATACACGGACTCCATCTACGGCAACGGCGAGGAACGCTGGCTGACCAAGGCCATTACGGGCAAGGAAGTCCCCGGCCGTGCCCTGCCCGCCAGCGTCGGCGTGACGGTCAACAACGTCGAGACGATCTACAACATGTATCGGGCGCTTTTTCACAACGAGCCCGTGATCGATAAATACATCAACATCTATGGCGAGGTGGAAAGCCCGCGCGTCTACTGCACGCCGCTGGGAACCTACACCATCGACCTGATGGCCCGCTCGGGCGTGGACACCACCCGTGGCCATAACCTGATGTGCATCGACGGCGGCCCCATGATGGGCGACATGGCCGATCTGCGTGTGCATGCCGTGCTCAAGAAGACCAACGGCGTGCTCGTCACCGAGAAGGCGATCTACGTGGGCGATCAGGCCGAGTTTGCGACGCTGCCGGGCCAGGAGCCGCCCACCTGGGATGACACGCTGCCCGAGATCATGAAGAAGCTTGGCCTGCTGCGCTATCTCGACTGGCATCCCGACCGGATCACCGAGCTGGGCAACGCCGACATTGGCCGCGTGCGGGTCTTCCTCCAGCACGCGTTGACCCCCATCGTCAAAGCGTCGATCCCCACGGTCGAGGTCGGCGACGAGGTTGAGCGCGGGCAGGTCGTGGCCAAGCCCTTGGACGGGGCGATCGAGGACATCAAGACCCTCAGCGTCGCCCAACACGCCAGCATCGACGGGGTCGTCACCGAGGTGACCGACGCCTACATCGCCATCGAGCGAGACGCGTGACCTGACGGCACTATGCCCCGCGATTTGCGCCTCCGTGCCGCTTGAAACGCATTTGATCGGCTGGCTATAATCGCCTATTGCCCACTGTGAAGACCCGCCATCCCCTCTCGCCCCGCTCGAGGTGAGTGAGTGGGAGGGGCCCGTCACGGTGGCCAGCAACCATGAGCGCTATTGAGGAGGAAACCGGGTGCCTGTCGACACGACGCCAACGCGCAAGCCGGAATGGCTGAAGATCCGCCCCCCCTCGGGCGAGCAATACGCCCACATCAAGGAAACCCTCCGTGAGAACAAGCTCCATACCGTCTGTGAAGAGGCCAACTGTCCGAACCTCCACGAGTGCTGGGACGGCGGCACGGCCACGATCATGCTGCTCGGCGACGTCTGTACGCGCGGCTGCAACTTCTGCGCGGTCGACACCGGGCAGCCGGAGGGCTGGGTCGATCCCCTCGAACCGTGGAAGGTGGCCAAGGCCCTCAGCGAATGGGGGCTCGAGTACGTCGTCCTGACGACCGTGGCCCGGGACGACCTGCCCGACGGCGGCGCCGGCCACATTGCGCAGACGGTCCGGACGCTCAAGGAGCAGATCCCCGGCATGATGGTCGAGGTGTTGACCACGGACTTCGGCGGCAACTGGGACGCGCTGGCGAAGCTCGTCCACACCCAGCCTGACGTCGTCGATCACAACATCGAGACCGTGGAACGACTCACCCCCACCGTGCGCGATCCCCGGTTCTCCTATCGGCAGTCGCTGGCGTTCCTCCGGAAGGCCAAGGAATTCGACCCGGATCGCTACACGAAGTCGAGCATCATGGTCGGCTTGGGCGAGACCGAGGACGAAGTGGTCCAGGCGATGCGGGATCTGCGCGAGATCGATGTCAACATCGTCACGCTGGGCCAGTACCTGCAGCCGACGAAGAAGCACCTGGATGTGCAAGAGTACGTCACCCCTGAGCAGTTCAAGCGCTACGAGCAGATCGGCGAGGAGATGGGATTCATGTACGTGGCCTCGGGTCCGCTCGTGCGCAGCTCCTACCGCGCCGCGGAGTACTTCATGAGCGGCGTGCTGCGACAACAGCGCGAAGGAGGACGAGCGAATGGCCAAGAAGGCTAACCAGAGCGAGGACGCGACGCAGGCGAACGGCCAGGGCGAGATGACGGTCCAGGCCAACGCCGACCAGTTTATCGCCCGCGAGGCCAAGACCTGGACGCTGGACCCGATCGTCCAGGTCATGGACGACGACGGCAACGTCGTCAACGAGGACAAGGAGCCGGAGCTGTCGGAGGAGCAGCTGACCGAGCTCTATCGCCACATGCTGACGGCCCGCATCTACGACGAGCGGGCGCTCAACATGCAGCGGCAGGGGCGCCTGGCGGGCACGTATGCGCCGCACTCGGGTCAAGAGGGCTCGCTGATCGGCAGCGCCTACGCGCTGGAGCCGGAGGATTGGCTGTTTCCCAGCTATCGCGAGCAGGCGGCGCAAGTGCTGCGCGGCCAGAAGTGGGCCGACATGCTCCGCTATTGGGGCGGCATCGAGGACGGCGGCGTGCCGCCCGAGGGCGTCAACAACTTCCTCGTGTCGATCCCCATCGCCACGCAGACGCTGCACGCGGTCGGCACGGCCTGGGCCGCCAAGCTCAAGGGCGACAAGCTGGCCACGATCGTCTACTTCGGCGACGGCGGCACCAGCGAGGGCGACTTCCATGAGGCCATGAACTTCGCGGGCGTGTTCGAGACGCCGACGGTCTTCTTCTGCCAGAACAACCAGTACGCCATTTCCGTGCCGCGCAATCGCCAGACGCGCTCGGAGACGATCGCGCAAAAGGCGATCGCCTACGGATTCAAGGGCTATCAAGTGGACGGCAACGACGCGCTGGCCGTCTATCAAGCCACGCACGAGGCGCTGGAGCGGGCCCGCAACGACGAGGGGCCGACGCTCATCGAGGCCGTAACCTATCGCATGAGCCACCACACCACGGCCGACGACTGGACCCGCTATCGCTCGGAGGAGGAAGTCGAGGCCTGGAAGAAGAAGGACCCCGTGACCCGGATGCGCCGCTACCTTGAGGTCAAGGGGCTTTGGGACGAAGACAAGGAAGCGCAGGCGAGCGAACAGGCCAAGCAGGAGATCTCCGACGCCATCGAGGAGTTCGAGAGCACGCCGGAGCGCGAGATCGAGGAGATCTTCAAGTACACCTACGCCGAGATGCCGCCGCATCTGCAGGAGCAAATGGCGGAACTGAAGGATTACCTCAGCGAGCGGGATGAGGCCTGATCGATGGCCAAGCTGACGCTGGTCCAGGCGGTCAACGACGCGCTCAAGACCGAAATGCGTGAGGACCCGAGCGTCGTCGTGCTCGGCGAGGACGTCGGCGTCGACGGCGGCGTCTTCCGCGCCACGCTGGAGCTCATCGACGAGTTCGGTGAGGATCGGGTGATCGACACGCCCTTGGCCGAGTCGGGCATCGCCGGCACGGCGCTCGGCATGGCGATCTACGGGTTGCGGCCCGTCGGCGAGATCCAGTTCAGCGGCTTCATGCCGCCGGCCTACGATCAGCTCATTTCCCACATTTCGCGGGTTCGCTGGCGCTCGCGCGGCCGCTACAAGGCCCCCATGGTGATTCGGGCGCCCTACGGCGGCGGCATTCGCTCCCCGGAGCACCACGCGGAGAGCCCCGAGGTCTACTACGCCCACGTCCCCGGATTGAAGGTCGTGGTCCCCTCGACGCCGTATGACGCCAAGGGACTGCTCATCGGCGCGATCCGTGATCCGGATCCCGTGGTCTTTCTGGAGCCGAAGAAGATCTACCGCGCGTTCCGCGAGGAGGTGCCCGAGGACGCCTACACGGTTCCGCTCGGCGAGGCCCAGGTCAGCCGGGATGGCTCGGACCTGACGCTGGTCTCTTGGGGCTACGTCCATCGCGTGGCGCTCGAGGCCGCCGAGATGGCGGAGAGCGACGGCGTGGACGTGGAGGTGATCGACATGCGGACGCTCAACCCGCTCGATCACCAGACGGTCGTCGACTCGGTCCAGAAGACCGGGCGGTGTGTGATCGCCCAAGAGGGCCCGTCGATCAACGGCATGGCCTCGGAGCTGACCGCGATCGTCAACGACGCGACGTTCTTCAGCCTCCAGGCCCCGATCGAGCGGGTGACCGGCTTCGACGTCACGATCCCCTTGGGCGCCAAGGAGGATCACTACATCCCGGACGCCGAGCGCGTCCACCGCGCGGTTCGCCGCACGATGGACTTCTAGATGACTGCCGTGATGGAACGGCGACGGACCGAGCAAGCCGGAAATCGACTCCTAACCGAGAAGACTGGGTGATACTCGTGCCTCCGAAGAATCTGGTACAGGCGGTCAACGAAGCGATGATGACGGAGATGGGCCTCGACGACAGCGTCGTGGTCATGGGCGAGGACGTCGGCGTCGACGGCGGGGTGTTCCGCGCGACGCTGGGGCTGTTGGAGGAGTACGGCGAGGATC
>JAHEOA010000073.1 GCA_018609825.1 Candidatus Bipolaricaulota bacterium
GGCTCAAGTGCTTACGTATCTTGCCGCCACGGGCTTGTCGGTCGCCCTGCTGCTCAACTTCGGTCGGCGGCGCCTGGAGTACAAGCGGATCCTGCCGCCGCAGAAGCTCGACGGATGGCAGCAGCGGATCGGTCGGTATTTGTGGACGCCGCCACAGACGTAGTCTGTCAACGGATAGATAACGGATTAACAGATGCACGGCAGAACGGCAGTCGGCGTTGACGTTGATCCGTTAATCCGCTATATATCCGTTGACAGTCGACCTTCGATCAGAAGGAAAAGTCCCGCCCGAAATCGACGCTGATCGCAAAGCTGTTGTAGTCGCGCCCGGCCTGCGCGGCGTCCACCCCGAAGAGATAGGTCCCCGTCACGGTGGCGCTCCAATCCGGAATCGGCGTCACTTGGGCCTCGAGGTTGATCTCCCCGCGCAGCTCGTCGATCGGGCGGTCCCGCTCGGTGCCCTGGCGATACTCCGCGTTGAACCTGACGCTCGGGGTCAGCTCGGGCATGAGGCTGTAGGACAACCGCTGCGTGAACGCGTACGTCGTGAGCCCCGTCCCCTCGCGCTCGGCGCTCTGGGCCCGGCGCGAGAGCGTCAGGTTGGCGCTCCACGGCCCGCCCGACTGCCACGCGGCCTCGGTGGCGATCTCATAGTTGCCGTTGGTGATCTGGCCGAAGATCGGGTGCGAGAACGCGTTCAGGTTGCCCGAAAAGCGCAGCGTCGGCTTCAGGTTGGCGAAGCCGAGGTAAGTGAGCGAGGCGTTGGCGGCGTCGCTCGTGCGGGTCAGTTGGCTGTAGGCCTGGAACGTCTGCTGGCGCTCGTAGTGGAGCCGGCTCTCGAAGCGGCCCAGGTTGCCGCGCACGGTCCCCTGCCCGTTGAACTGCAACCGACGGTTGTTGCTGAGGAGGTCGCTCAGGTTGGCGGAGACCGAGGCATTCGGCGTCACCGTGCCCGACCCGAGCCGCAGCGTCGCGCCCTGCGCCTCCATGGACACGTTCTGGCTCAGCCGAATGTCGCCGCCTCCCCGCGCGGCCAGCTGCCCCGACCCGCTGTAGGTGGCCTGCAGCGACAAGGGCAGTCGGCCGACCGAGACCGAGTTGGACCACTTGGCGCCCCAGTCCAGCGTCCGCTTGCCCGAGACCCGGCCGAAGCGCCAGGTGAGCGGCTGCTCGTAGCCGATATTGACGTTGATGTCGTACGGGGCCTTGATGGTCGCGCCGGTCGAGACGCGGCTCTCCACCGTGGCGTTGCTCGTATCTTGGAGGTCGTCCGTGCCCGTGCGGCTGTAGGCGGCCCGCAGCGTCACGCGGTCGTTGAACAGGCCCTGCTGGGCGGACGCTTCGTAGACCGTCTTGCGCTGGGTGAAGCCGGGCGCGTCGAAGCGCCGGTCGACCCGCTCCAGCGTCGAGTTGAGCGAGACGACGGGGCCGTTGCCCGTCTCGATGGAGACGCCCAGCCCGTCGCGGATGCGCTGATACGGCTCGGCGAAGAGCCCGAGCACCCCCTCCTCGTGGAACGCGTTGAGGCTCACGGCCTGGCTGAGCCGATAGTCCGCCCCCAGCCGCATGCGATGGCGGTCGGAGCGCTCGAACGCGCCCATGGGGCTGAAGCCGGGCGAGACGCTCTCCAGTGTTCCCCTCAACGTCAGCGGCCCGAGGTCCTTGCTGACCGACGCGCGGCCCTGCCAGCCCGTGTCGGTGTGCTCGCCCGCGGGAACGGGGCGATAGCGGTTCTTCGTGCGCCCGCTCAGCCCCGTAGTCGACGGCCCCAAGACATCCACGGTCCGATCCGGGGTCGCGACGCGATAGAGCTGCAGGTCGAAGGCGTCGTCGGCCCGCTCGCCGGCCCAGACGGCGCCGCCGACGTGCCCGATGGCCGTGACCGAGCGGCCGCGGGCGGGCTCGACCCGAGCGCCGTCGCCCGCGAACAGCCCGGCCTCGGTGCCGTACCAGAGCGTGCCCTGCTGGACGTCAACCGCCTGCACCGACCGCCCGAAGACGGGCCAGCCGACGCCGCGCCCGTCCACAATGGTTCGTACGCCCATCTCCGTGGCGACATAGAGCGCGGCGCCCGACGCCGCCAAGTCGTGGATCGCCGCCGCGCTCACGCTCGGCACGGGCTCGAACCGCTCATCGTCAGGGACGTAGCGGACGAGGCCCCGATCGGTGCCGACGTAGAGCGTCCCCTCGACGGATGTCAGATGCTCGATCCGGTCGCTGGGCAGGCCCGAGGCGTCCGCGGCCCGATACACCGTCCAGGCCTGCGGGTCAGTGAGGGCGTCCAACGGGGCCGTGGCCAGGCCGCGGTCGGTGCCGATCCAGACGACGTTGGTCTGCACGTGGACGGCGTAGGTCGTCGAGGACGGCAGGCCCTCGAGCGCCCCGATCGTCGTCCAGTTCGTCCGTCGGGCAAACCCGGCGCTCGGGTCGCCCGCGTCGAGCTCCACCGCGGAGACGCCGCCCGAGGTCGCCAGCAACGCCCGCTCGGGCGTCGCCGCGATGTCATGGACCGTCGGCCCCGCCAGCAGCCCCTGGTTGGCGCTGTAGCTGCTCCAGTTGAGCCCGTCGTGGACGGTCAGGCCGCCGCGGTGGCCGAACAGCACCAGCTCGCGGCCTCCGACGTTGAGCGAGCGGATGGCGTCGACGCGGTTGGGGAGGTTCTGCTTCTGGTTGTCGTCGGGCGGAAATTGGTTGAGCGCGGCCCCGAGCGAGAAGTTGGCCGTATATCCCTGATCTTGCCACTGGCCGCTCACGCCGGCGACCCAGTGGGCGTTCGGCATCGTGGCGACGGTCGAGGGATCAATGTCGCCTTGGAGCACGTCCGCCGCGCGGAAGAGATCGACGTTGAGCGTCAAATCGTCCGAGGGGGTGTACGCGAGGCTCGTCCCCTGGAACGAGCGGCTGTAGTCGCCGGCGCCGAACAGCCCGCCGCGCGCGGTCTCGTACTCGATGCGCAGCACGTCGTCGGGGTTGAGCTGGCGCTGCAGGACGAGCACGCCCTCCTCGTACTGCATGAAGTAATCCTGGCCCTTGGCCAGCGGCTCGTCGTTGAGGAAGACGGCCTCGCTGCCCGGCAGCACGGACAGCCCCAGCACGTAAGCTTGAGATTCGGCGCGATAGCGGAACGTGACTTGGACGGCGTGGTCCGCGTCCTCGAAGAACGCGTCGGGGGCCTCCAGCTCGACCACGCCCGGCTCGCCGTAGACCTCAAACGAGAAGTCGGCCAGCTCGGGCTCGTCAATGGCGACGAACTCGTCGTCGCGCTTGATCTCCACGCTGACGGCGTCGGCTTCGACGTCGGTGCGCCCGAGCCCGTAGAAGCGCTGGCGCTGGGCGTCCTCGCGCGCAAACGTCTGGGAGTCGACCCGGATCCGGACGCTGTCGCTGAGCGCATCGAGGAACGTCCGTTCGTACTGCGTGCCCTCGGTCAGCGGATAGGACTCGGCCTCCTCGCCCGTCAGGCCCTGCTCGGCGTTGTAGGTATCAATGTAGGTCCGCAGGCGATCCCGGATCAGCGCGACGAACTCGCGCTTGAGCACCAGGAAGTAGGCCTCGCCCGTGAAGACGACCGAATATGCCCCTGAGGCCAGCTCGCGGGCGGGCTGGCCCCTGATCGTCTCCGTCAGGAAGCCGAGGCCGTAGTCCTCAAGGACGCGAGCGAGCCCCGAATTGTCGGTCGCGAACGCCATCTCGATCGTGGTGAAGCCTTCGACGTAGTCCGGCCCCAACGGGAAGTACTGCAGCCCGTCCAGGCTGCGCGTGTAAGGGACGCTCTGCAACGGGCGATCCGGCGGATGGAAGGCGAATCGGGCGGTTTCCTGGGCGGTGTTGCCGCGGAAGGTCTTCGTCTGCTTGACGCCCGAGACCTGGGCGACGGTGCCTTGGACGCTCAGCACGTCGGAGGCCTCCCACGTCCCCTTGACGCCCGTGAGCGTGCGGCCTGTGGCCGCAAAGGGACTGCCCTCGCGGCCCATGGGGAAGTCGCCGTACTCGGCCGACCAGCGATCGCCGTTGAGGATCAGCCCCACGGACTGGAGAAATCCGGGCTGGCTCGTGTCCAGATCGGCCAACAGCGCCAGCGTGGCGTCGATCTGGTCGACGGGCACTTGGATGTCGGTGGCCAGCGTGATCGACTGGGAAAACGTGAAGCCCTTGCTGTAGTTCTTGATCGACAGCCCGCGCCCGTCGCCGAGGGCGTAGCGCGCCAGCCAGTTGACGCTGCCGTTCAGCTGGATCGAGGGCGACTGCACGCTGCCGGCTTCCGAGGGGGGAAGCGGGGGCTCGAGTTCGGTGGACGGGGTCTGCGCGCCCTGCTCGGGTTGCCGCGAGGGCGACTGAACGGTCGACGCCTGGGCGGCGCCGACCAGCGAGGGGCCGCCCAGCACGAGGACCAACGGCAACAGCCACACAAATAGACGAGCCCAATTTCGCTTTCGTTGGGGAATCATAGCGACGCATGGTAGCAGGGGGCGCTCAGGCGGTGCAATCCGCTTGCCGATGGGTCCCCCGCTTGCTAGATTTGGGGCCATCATGGGCACCGCCAAGGTCCTCGTCTGCGACGCCATCCACGACGACGCGCTCGCCTGGCTGGATCGACAGGGCGAGGTCGAGCTGGTCAACCGCCCGGGCATCGCGCCCGAGGAGCTGGGCAGCGGGCTGTCGGACGTGGACGCCTTGATCGTGCGCAGCCGCACCCACGTCACCGGCGAGCTGATCGAGCGGGCGCCGCAGTTGCGCGTCATTGGGCGGGCCGGCAGCGGCCTCGACAACATCGATCTGGCCTCGGCCCGGGATGCCGGCGTCGCCGTGGTCAACACGCCCGGCGCCAACGCCAACGCCGTGGCGGAGCTGACCTTCGGGCTCATGATCGCCATGGCGCGCCATCTTCCCTCGGTGCTCGGCACGCGCGAGAAGCCGACGGGCTACGGGCGCGAGCTGGCCGGGCGATCGCTCGGCGTGGTCGGCTGTGGCCAGATCGGGCGTCGGGTGGCCCAGCTCGCCCGCGCCTTCGGCATGCATCCGGTCGGCCATGACGTCGACAGCGACGTGATCCAGGCCGAGGAGGGCCTCGACCTGGTGCCGCTGGAGACGCTCTTGACCGCCAGCGACATGGTGACGCTGCACGTGCCGCTCACCGCGGAGACGCAGAATCTGTTCAACGCCACCCTCATCGACCGCCTCAAGCCCGACGCCGGGCTCGTCAACACGGCACGCGGCGGGCTGGTCGACGAGGCGGCCGTCGTGCGGGCGCTGGACGCCGAGTCGCTGGCCGGCTACGCCGCCGACTTCTGCGAACATGACCGGCTGCGAACCCACCCGCGCGCCGTGATCACGCCGCACATCGGCGCCCAGACGATCGAAGCCCAGCGCCGAGCGGGGCTGGAGATCGCCCAGCGCGTCGTCGACGCCCTCCGCGGCGGCACGGGGACCGCGCAATCCAGTTGAACCGCTCATTTCCGCTAGATAGAATCGTCTCAGGGTGAGACCGGCTCACGCCAAGTACCTTAGAAAGCTCTCTGCATGAACGATAATAATCAGAACTTCCAGCCTGACGACGACCAGCGCCGACGGAACCGCAACTTCCGGACCATCCTTCTGTTGATCCTGGCCGTGGTGTTCGCGGTCGTCATCTTCCAGTCGCTCAACCAGCAGCCCTCGGGGGAGCAGATCGCCTACAGCACCTTCAAACAACGGGTGGAACAGGGCCGCGTTGAGTCCGTCACGCGGTCCGGGTCGACGCTCAAGGGCACCTACAAGGGCGGCGACGGCGAAAGCAACAAGTTCACCACCCAGGCCTGGCCGAACGACGAGCAGCTCATCAAGCTCCTGGACGAGAACGGCGTCGAGTACGACGTGGAGCCCCAGCAGGATTATTCCATGATCTGGACGGCGCTGTTCTGGGTCGGGCCGCTGTTGTTGCTCGTCGGCTTCTGGTACTTCATGTTCCGCCGCATGCAGGGCGAGGGCAACAGCGCCTTCTCCTTCGGCAAGAGCCAGGCCAAGCTCTACACCAAGGAACAGTCCAACGTAACGTTCGACGACGTCGCCGGCATCGACGAGGTCCGCGAGGAAGTCCAAGAGATCGTGGAGTATTTGAAGGACCCGCAGAAGTTCGTCCGGATCGGCGCCCAGATCCCGCGCGGCGTGTTGCTCGTGGGCGCGCCCGGCACGGGCAAGACGCTGTTGGGCCGAGCCATTGCGGGCGAGAGCGACGCCACGTTCTTCTCCATTTCCGGCTCGGACTTCGTGGAGATGTTTGTCGGCGTGGGCGCCTCCCGCGTCCGCGACCTCTTCAAGCGCGCCAAGGAGGAGTCCAAGGGCGAGACGGGCGCGATCATCTTTATTGACGAGATCGACGCCGTGGGCCGCAAGCGCGGCGCCGGCATCGGCGGCGGCCACGACGAGCGCGAGCAGACGCTCAACCAGCTGCTCTCCGAGATGGACGGGTTCGAGCAGAACGAGCACGTCATCATCCTGGCCGCCACCAACCGCCCCGACGTCCTGGATCCCGCGCTCTTGCGCCCGGGTCGTTTCGATCGCAAGATCACCGTGCCGCCGCCCGACATCCGCGGCCGCGAGATGATCCTGAAGGTCCACGCCAAGGACAAGCGCCTGGAGGAGGACGTCGACCTCGAGGCCCTGGCTCGGCAGACCCCGGGCTTCGTGGGCGCCGATTTGGAGAACCTCGCCAACGAGGCGGCGCTCATGGCCGCTCGGCGCGGCAAGAACGCCATCGACATGGCCGACTTCGAGGACGCCATCGACCGCGTCATCGCCGGCATCGAGCGCAAGGGCCGCGTCATCAACGCCGACGAGAAGGAACGGATCGCCTACCACGAGTCGGGCCACGCGCTGGTCGGCAAGCTGATCCCCAAGGGCGACCCCGTCCATCGTATTTCCATCGTCGCCCGCGGGCAGGCCTTGGGCTACACGCTCCAGTTCCCCCTGGAGGACAAGTACCTCTACTCCAAGGACGAGCTCCTCGATCGGCTGACCAGCATCCTCGGCGGCCGCGCGGCCGAGCTGATCATCTTCAACGAGCTCACCACCGGCGCCCAGGACGACCTCAAAAAGGCCACCGAGATCGCCAAGCGCATGGTGATGAGCTACGGCATGAGCGATCGCATCGGCCCCATCACCCTGGGGCGCGAGGACGGCAACGTCTTCCTCGGCCAGGATCTGGCCCTCAACCGCGAGTACAGCGAGCAGATGAGCTCGCTGGTCGACGAGGAGATCAAGGCGATCGTGGAGTCCTGCGCCCGGCGGGCGTACGACCTCCTGAAGGCCAACCACGACGTCCTGTCGGCGCTGGCCAACCGGCTGCTGGACGTGGAGGTCGTGGAGGGCTCCGAGCTGGATCGGCTCCTCGAGGAGTTCGGCGCCAGCCGCGAGGCCGAAGCAACCTCCGAGGACTCGAGCTCGCCCTCGTCGTAGCGAGCGCCCGGGACGCTCAACACCGGGAGACGCCCTATGAAGCGCGTCGCGCTGCTCGGCTCCACCGGCTCCATCGGCACCCAGACCCTGGAGGTCGTTCGAGCCCTCAATGCCCGAGACCCCCAATGGGAGATCGTCGCGCTGGCGGCGGGTCGGAACCTGGAGCGGCTGGCCCAACAGATCGAGGCGTTCCGTCCAGCGAGCGCCCATATCCAGCATCCCGACGAGATCGACGAGCTCCGTCGACGGCTGGGGTCGACAAGCTCGGACGTCCCCATCACCGCCGGGGCCGATGCCCTGGACGCGCTCGTGCGCGAGTCCGGAGCCGACTTGGTCGTCAACGGCCTCGTCGGTGCCGCGGGGCTGCGCCCGACGCTGGCCGCGCTCGAGGCGGGGATCGATCTGGCGCTGGCCAACAAGGAGTCGTTGGTGGTCGGCGGCCCGCTCGTCCAGGAAGCGCGTCGGGGCTCGGATGCTCGCTTGATCCCGATCGACAGCGAGCACAGCGCGCTGTTCCAGCTCCTCGCGGGCGTGCCGGAGGCCGACGTCGCGCGGCTGATCCTGACCGCCTCCGGCGGCGCGCTGCGCGACGTCCCGCTCGAGGCGTTGGCCGAGGTGACGCCCGAGGACGTGCTGAGCCATCCGACGTGGGACATGGGCGCGCGGGTCACGGTCGATTCGGCGACGCTGGTCAACAAGGCGTTTGAAGTGATCGAGGCCCACGAGCTGTTCCATTGGCCCTACGAGCGCATCGACGCCGTGATCCATCCCCAGAGCGTCGCCCATGGCCTGATCGAGCTCGCCGACGGCGGCGTCCGGGCGGCGATGAGCCCGCCGGACATGCGCGAGCCGATCCAATACGCGCTCACCTATCCGGAGCGCGCGGCTTGCCCGATCCATCGCCTCGACTGGTCCGGGCTGACGTTGGAGTTTCGGGCTCGGGACGCCGCTCGCTATCCGGCGTTCGAGGCCGTCGTCGACGCGGGGCGACAGGGCGGCAGCGCCCCGGCCGTGGCCAACGCCGCCGACGAGGTGCTCGTCGAGCGGTTCCTGGGCCGACAGATCCCGTTCGATCGCATCGCGTCCGGCCTCACCGAGGTCCTGGCGGCCCATGACGCGGGAGCCGTCGCCACCACGGACGAGCTGTGGGAGGCCGATCGCTGGGCCCGAACGTTCGCCCGAGGCCTCGCCCCCACGCAACCCCGCGCCACGTCGTGACTTGACGGCAGATGGATCCGGGCGCATAATACGGATGCCACCATGGTTCGCCGCGTGTTCGCCGTCGTCAGCATCCTCGTCCTCCTCGGCTTCGCCGCCTGGGCCGTCGACGCCTACGACACCGAGTGGCGCCGGTGGCAGCGGGCGTTCTTCACCGAGCTCCAGTCGCGGGAGGGCTCGCTCTCGCCCGCCGATCGGATCAACATCGAAAGCCAGATCAGCCTCAACACCTCCAAGGTCGTCACCGAGAGCGGCCGCACGGCCGACATGTGCATGGCCTGCCACGTCAACCAGGGCGTGTCGGGCTTCGAGGAGCCGCCGCTGCGGGACCTCAACGCGCTCCACGAGGAGGTCTTCATCGTGGACGAGATGCCCTTCGGCCAGGTCGGCTGCACGGCCTGCCATGGCGGCGAGCCATTGGCCCTCAATAGCGAGCGGGCGCACGAGTACATGCGCGACCGCTACGACGAGATCTTCCTGGAAAGCGTCGAGGAGCTCAGATCCTCCGAACAGATGACCCGCCAGGAAGGGATCGAGCGCATCCGCTGGATGACGGGCAACGACTTCGGCTTCGTCTTCAGCGACCCTGTCTCCGAGCGCGAGGCCGCCATCGAGCGGGTCATGGACTGGTGGCGCACCCACAAGGACACCTTCCTGACCGAGAACCACGGCACGCGCGAGTCGCCGTTCGTGCCCGACAACCCGAAGTCGAAAGCGATCGAGGAGCTGACCCACGTGACCCCGCGCGGCGAGCCGCTCGAGTTTGTGGGCTCGAGAACCTGTGTCAGTTGCCACAGCAACGCCAACCCGAACGGCGCGCCCTACATTCCCCCATCCAACGTCGAGCACGTCCAGCGCTGGTACCAGGCCGCCTACAAGTCGAGCGAGCACCCGAAAACGTATCTCCTGAATCATCCCTGGCTGGCCGAGGTGCTGGTCACCCAGACGGTTGATGACCCCGAGCGCCAGAACGAGCTGATCGCGATGATGCGCGAGGCGCGCAACACGGGCGAGCTGCCCGAGCCGCAGAAGATCGACGGGGTCATGAGCCAGATGAAGTCCATGGACGTCACCTGCGAGGCCTGCCACGGCCCCGGCAGCCAGTACACCCAACTGATGCAGAAGGGGCTGGCGATGCAGTACGAGGGCCGAACCTCGGCCGCCTCGGAACTGTTGCAACGGGCAGGCATGATCGGCCGTTCCAACGCGCGGACCAACGTCCAGGATCCCCAGGTCTGGGCACTCATCTCGCAACTGACCGAGCAGTCGCCCGACGTGCAGTCCCCGTCACGGCAAGCTCCGTAATCGTCCCCCACGGCAGCCGTCCTCGCCCGACCCTCGCCGACGATCGCGCTGTATGCCTGTGTGAACGGAACTGGGGCGCGTTGACATCGCATGGGGGGCCGTCTACAATCCAAACCAGACTCGATTGGTCAACGAAAGGGTTTCCATGAAGATCACCCGCAAGAGCGACTACGGCTTGCGCGCGATGGTCGAACTGGCCAAGCGCTACGACCACGGCCCCATCCCGATCGCCGAGGTGGCGTCGGCGCAACGCGTGCCCGACTCGTTCACGGAGAAAATCATGCAGGAGCTTAAGGGCGCCGGGCTGATCCGCGCCGTGCAGGGCCGCGGCGGCGGCTACACGCTGGCCCAAGCGCCCGAGTCGATCTCCGTGAAGGCGATCGTGGAGGCGCTGGAGGGCCCCGTGGCGCTGGTGTCCTGTCTCGATCCCGATCTCGAATGCCAGATCGAGGACGGCTGCCCCACCAGCGGCTTCTGGGCGTTGATCAACGAGCGATTTGCCGACGTGCTCGGCCAGACCGCGTTGGCCGACCTCCTGAAGAGCGACGCACCGGCCCCTGAGACCGAACTGGAGGAGAGTGTGCCCCGGTGAGCGACCTATCCGCCAACATCCGCGAAGCTTTGCAGAACATCCGGCTGCCCAAGGTCGATCAGAGCCTGGTCGACGCGGGCATGGTCGAGAAGATCGACCTCGAGGGCGAGACGGCCCACGTGTTGCTCCACTTCAAGCCGGCGTATGCCTCGAAGTCCCAACTGCGCCAGTGGGTCCAGGACGCGGTCGGCGCGGTCGAGGGCGTGGCGAGCGTCGAGGTGGAGTTTGCGTCGCAGACGCAGGGCCAAGCGCAGCCCCAGGGCGGGGCAGCCCAGCAACAGCAGCCGTCGGGCGGCCAACAAGCCCCGACGGCATCGGGCGGCCAACAGGGCCAGACCGTGCCGCCGGGCGAGCGGACCTCGCGCGGGATTGAGCTCCCCAACGTCCGGGAACGGATCGCGATCTTCAGCGGCAAGGGCGGCGTCGGCAAGAGCACCGTGGGGCTCAACATCGCGGTGGCTCTCGCCCAGCAGGGGCTTCGCATTGGCCTGTTCGACGCCGACGTCCACGGGCCGAATCTTCCCAATCTGTTGGGCATCCGCGGCCAGCCGATGCTGGAGAACGGCAAGATCGCCCCGCCCGAGAAGTACGGGATCAAGATGATCTCGCTCGGGCTGTTGGTGGAGGCCGAGGAGGCGCTGATCTGGCGCGGGCCCATGATCACGAAGGCCATTGACGAGCTGTTGGACGGCACCAACTGGGGCGAGCTGGACGCCATGATCATCGACCTGCCGCCCGGCACGGGCGACGCCCAGCTCGGCATCGCCCAGGACTTGGAGCTGACGGGCTCGATCGGCGTGACGACGCCGCAGGAAGTGTCGTTGGTGGACATGCGCCGCGGCATCACCACGTTCGAGCGATTGGAAGTGCCGCTGTGGGGCCTGGTGGAGAACATGAGCGGCTTCGTCTGTCCCCATTGTGGCGAGCACAGCGACATCTTCGGCAAGGGCGGCGGCCTCAAGGAGGCCGAGAACCGGGGCGTCCCCTGTCTGGGCCAGATCCCGCTCGACCCGGCCATCCGCGAGGCCGAGGACCGGCAGACGCCCGTGATGGTCCACGCGCCGGACTCGCCCGCCGCACAGGAGTACGCCCAAATCGCCCAGGCCGTTGCCGAGCGCATCGGGCAATCGGTCGGCCAATCCTAGTCACGCAAGGGAGTGACCCCACGATGAGCGACGCCACGGCCGAGATGACCATTGACAGCGTCCGCGAGTGCATCCGGGAGAACGTCATGGACCCCGAATTGGGGATCAACGTCGTCGACCTCGGGCTGCTCTACGACGTGGACATCAAGGACGAGAGCTCCGTCTATCTGGAGATGACGCTCACGACGATGGGCTGCCCGCTCTACGACCTGATCGAGCAGGAGGCCCAACGGGCCCTCAAGGCCCATTACGGGGACGACGTCACGGTCGACGTGGAGTTCGTCTTCGACCCGCCGTGGAACCCGGAGATGATGAGCGAGGACGCCAAGATGGAGCTCGGATTCTTCTAATTTCGTCATCTGGCGGATGTCGCCGGGGCGAACCTCCGTGTTCGCCCCGCCGTTTCACCCATATCCCATTGACAACCCGGGCAGACACGGAGGTCTGCTCCGACAAAACGACGAAGGCCTTGGGATGACCGCCTGCGTCTACTGCGGCGAGGACAAGGGCAAGCGCGAGTGCCCCGCGCTCGGCGGGCTGATCTCGGCGTCCTGTTGCGGCGAGAACCGCGGGGTCCGCATCACCTGTCCACCCGACTGTCGTCACTATGTCAAAAACGAACGATATCAGCGGGAGCGGCTCGCGCCCGCGTTCCACGAGGCCTGGCTGCAACGGACGGTGCCCTTCTATCAGGACGAACGGACCGCCGCGCTCGACTTCGTCGTGTTCCTCGAGGGGGCGCTCTACAACTTCTTCCGCCGCGAGACGCGCGCCACCGACGAAGACATCGTCGACGCGCTCGGCCACGTCAAGCGCAAGCTGAGCCCCATCCAGATCATCGAAGCGCCCGGCACCCGCCTGGGCCAACACCTCTGGCAGGCCGTGGAGGGCTACCAACAGCGGACACAAGGCGTCGGCGAGGACGACGGTCAGGCCGCCACGGACGCGCTCGTGGAGGCAATTGGCGCGTTGGGCGACGAGGACAGCCCGCGCGAGGGCCTTCACGGGCTCTTGGGCCATGTGGAGCAATACATTGGGGTTCCCGAAGACGACCCGTCGAGCCTCGCGGACAGCGACGTTCAGGCGTCGCGGATCTTCAGGCCCGACGCCTGAAGGGCATCCCGCATCGTCGGGATCAACAGGGTCATGCCCCCGTAGCTCACCAATCCGACCAACAAGCCGGCTCCCGTTCGACCGGCGTCGCCGAGATCCGCACTCGCCAGCGCGGCCTCGACGCCGCAGACGGCCGCCCCCATGGCCGCGGCAGCCAAGCCCATCTTGGCCCCGTCACGCACCACAGCGCCCGTCAGCGGCGTCTCAAGCCGCCGAGCGAGGACGACGAGCGAGATGGCGAGCTGAACGGTCCCCGCAACCGCCGTCGCCAGTGCCAAGCCGCCTACGCCCAATGGCCCGATCAGGACAAGATCGAGCGCAATGTTGACGCCGACGGCAACGCTGGAGATGACCATCGGGGTCTTGGTGTCCTGGAGCGCGTAGAACGCCCGCGTGAGGAGATAGGTCATCCCGTAGCCCAGAATTCCCAATGACAGAAAACGCAGCACGCCGAGCGTCCGGGCGCCGTCACTGGCGGTGAACGCGCCGTGCTCAAACAACAGGCCGACGATCGGCCCCCCCAAGACGATCAGCCCGACGGCGGCCGGCAACAACACGAGCGCCGCCAAGCGGAGCCCGTTCTGGAGTGTTACGACAAACTCCTGGCGCGATGACGGTTCGGCCAAGCGGCTCAGTCGCGGCAAGAGCGCCGTGGCCACGGCCACCGCAAAGACCCCGAGCGGCAGTTGGAACAGACGCACCCCATACTGGAGCGAGGCGATCGAGCCGTCCGCCAGTCGGGACGCCAGCTTGTTGTCGACCAGCACGTTGAGCTCCACGACGATCAGCCCGAGCACCGTCGGTCCCATCAGCACGAAGAGTCGCTTGAGATCGTCGTCGTTCAGGCGCAGCCGTAAATGAAAGTCGAGACGGTTGCTCAGGAACGGAAGCTGGAACCCCAGCATGCCGAGCCCGCCGAGCAGCACGCCCCAGGCCAGGCCCATGGCGGGCGGGTCGACGTGGGGCGCGATGACGAGGGCCCCGACGATCAAGCCGACGTTGAACAGGACCGGGGCGAACGCCGGCGCGAAGAAGTGGTCGTGGCTGTTGAGAACCCCCATGACGAGCGCGGCCAGCCCGACGAGCATGATGAATGGGAAGGTCCAGCGCGTCAGTTCGGCGGCCAGGGCCTGCTTGGCGGGGTCGAAGCCGTCGGCCAGGAGCGTCACCAATGCGGGGGCCCCCCAGATTCCGAGGGCAACGATCACGGGGAACCCGACGAGCGCGAGGGTCCCGACGGCGCTGGCGAAGCGCGACGCCCGATCGGGGTCCGTTGATCTCAGCGACGCGTAGAGCGGAACAAAGGCCGTACTGAGCGCTCCCTCCGCGAGAAGTTTGCGGAGAAGATGGGGAACCAGAAACGCGATGATGAAGGCGTCGTAGGCGGCACCCGCGCCGAACGCGTGGGCGATGGCGACCTCGCGGCCCAGCCCCAACACCCGACTGGCCAGCGTCGCGAGCGCGATCACCGACGCGGCCCGCAGCAATCCGGTCATGGCTCAATTGGCGGCGAAAGATCGTTCGCTTCTCCCCAGGCGGAAGCGGGTGAGGCTGAGGGGGGCGGGGTGAGGCCATGGACACCCGAACGTCCTCACCGCCACCGGGCCTCCCCGATCAAGGGGGAAGACGGTTTGCCGATCCAGGCACGCTGGGCTCTCTCGCAACGGGATCGGGCTTGCCTGCATGGGTGGCTACTTCGGCTGCAGGACCAGCGCCACGGGGACGTCGCGAGCGCCGCCGGCCGTCCCCCAGCCCGCGCCATGACGAAAGACGAGCCCGCTGGAGCCGCCGCCGTCCAGCGCCAGGGCGTCCTCGGCGCCGAGGGCGAGCAGTTCCTCGGCCAACGTGCGAAGGTCAACCCCGACAGAGCCGCCGCCCTGTCCGGCGACCATGAACAACAGCCGCCCGTCGGCCAGTCGCGCCACGGCGCTGCGCGCGGCCCGTTTCGTGCGAAAGTCGCCGTCGAAGCCCTCGTCGAACGACACGACGGATCCGTCCCTTATCAGGGTCGGCCCGGCCTGCAGCGCGTCGCGGATCAGGAAGCGCTCCGGCTCCATCCGATAGTCGAGCTTCACGGGCTCGGCGGGCAAGAGATCGTCCAGACGCTCCACGGCGTTCCCCGTCGCGGCGATGAGCCATTCGTTCGATCCGACCGAGCGGATCTCGGTTCCCATGTTCACCACGCGCCCCTGACGCACGAGCGCCGTGCGGATCCCGTCCCAGACGGTCCCCCACGGCCCGCGGTACTCGGGCGTGTAGGCGATCAATCCATCGCCCAGCAGCGGTCGATTGACCCCGTCGACGGGAATCGCCCCATGGGCCGTTTTGAGGAAGAGATCGATCTGCGGATTGAGGAAGTGGAGGCGGCCGAAAAAGCCGATCCCGAGCGCCCCGCGCGTGCCGTAGGGCGTGCTGAGCGGGCGCCCGTCGTCGAGGAGAAACCCGACGGGCAGCGAGGACGCGGGATCGAAGAAGTTTCCGTTGATGCCCGCGAACGCGCCCGCTCCTCGCGTCATCGACAACAGAGAATCGGTCGTGCCGAGCCCCCGGCTGGCGTAGGCGACCGCGGGCTGGACGCGGTCGGAATGGACGAAGAGCTGGTGGAACGTCACCGGGCGGCCGTCGACGTGGGTCGGCCGCTCCAGGTACGTCGCGCCCCAGCCGAGGTCGATCTGCGCGACCGAGGCCGTCGACGGTCCGGGCGTCCATACCAGGCAGAGCAGCAGCCCGACCGTCAGGACGGCCCCGCGCACGCTCATTTGACCTCTTCTTCGACCTCTTCCGCGATCTCCTCGGCCTCGTCCTCGTCGACCGTCTCGGACGTCTCGGGCGCCTCGGGCTCGACGACCGGGGCCTCCTCGCCCTCGGCGACCACATGGAGCGTCACCTCGGCGGTGATGTCCATGTAGAGGTTGATCGTGGCGTGGTACTCGCCCGGCGTCTCGATGTGCTCGTGCATCTCGACGCGGCCGGCCTCCAGCTCCGTGCCGAACTGCTCGTTGAGCTCCTTGGCGATGTCGCCGGGCTGGACCGAGCTGTAGAGCGTCCCCTGCTCGTTGGTGCGCCGCTCGAACACGAGCGTCTTGCCGTCGAGCTGGGCTTGGAGGTCTTGGGCCCGCTCCTCGCGCGCCTTCAGTTCCTGCATGCGCGCCTCGCGGACGCTCTTGTAGCGCTCCACGTTGTGCGGGGTCGGCTGGACGGCGTAGCCCTGCGGCATGAGGTAGTTCCGGGCGTAGCCGGGCGCCACCTCGACGACGTCGCCGGGCTCGCCGAGCTTGTCGACCGTTCGCGTCAACAGTATCTCCATAACGGCTCCTTTCCACTCTAGATAGATCGTGGGCTGGCCCGAAGGCCAGTCGTCCACTCTACAGGTCAGCTTTGCACGCGACCTTCTCGTTCACAAATCTCACGAACTCGTCCAGCGACTGAGCGCCCTGGTCTTCCTCCGTGCGCAGCCGGAGCGAGACCTGCTCGTTCTCCACTTCACGGTCGCCCACCACGAGCATGTAGGGGATCTTCTTCATCTGGGCGTCCCGCACCCGATAGCTGAGCGTCTTGTGATCGGAGTAGTTCAACTCAGCCCGCAGGCCCTCGGCCTCCAAGCGATCCAGTACGCGCTGGGCGTAGTCGACGTGGCGCTCGGCGATGGGCAGCACCGACACTTGGACGGGCGCGAGCCAGACGGGGAACGCGCCGGCGCAGTGCTCCAGATAGACGCCGAAGAAGCGCTCAATGGAACCGAGCAGTGCCCGGTGGACCATGTACGGGCGATGTTCGCGGCCGTCCTCGCCGACGTAGTGGATGTCGAAGCGCTCCGGAAGATTGAAGTCGAACTGGATCGTGGACAGCTGCCACGGGCGATCCAGGGCGTCTTTCACATAGATGTCGATCTTCGGCCCGTAGAACGCCCCGTCGCCCTCGAAGACCTCGTACGGCAGCCCGCTGCGCTCCAGGGCGTCCTCCAGGGCCTTCTCGGAGTCGTCCCAGTCGGATTCCTCACCAACTCGCTCCTCGGGGCGCGTGCTCAGATAGAGCTGGAATTGCTTGAACCCGAAGTCCTTCAGGAGATCGACGCTGAAGTTGATCACGCGGTCGATCTCCGCCGGCATCTGGTCGGGCCGACAAAAGAGATGCGCGTCGTCCTGCGTGAACCCGCGCACGCGCGTCAGCCC
>JAHEOA010000074.1 GCA_018609825.1 Candidatus Bipolaricaulota bacterium
ACTTCAACGTGGCCCGTCGCCATCTCCAAGTGCCCGTCGTCGTTGCCGACGAGGTCGGTCGTCAGGCTTTCGAGATCCTCAATGTCGAGGGCCGTGGGTTGGGGCCAGGTGAACTGATCAACAAGCGCCTGCTCAAGCTGGTCAGTTGTGGGCATAGCTCATCTCCACCAAGGGATCGGGCCAAACCCCGTTGCGGTAATCGCGCTTAACGTTGGCCAACATCTGGTAGGCTTCGTCCTGTTCACCGCGCCGGGGGTTGGCCGGGTGCCACTGATGCACGACCTCAGCCTCGCCACAGAAGCGAATCTCGCGCCCGGACAAGTGATAGCGCCAGCCCAAGTCCGCCTCGTCCGCGCCGTAGCGGCCATCGAAGGCAGGATTGCAGCCGCCCAGGGCCAGGAACTCCGGCCGCCAGACGCCGAACGCCCCGCCCCAGACCTTGTTGGCGTACAGCGGCTCGCCATCCACCTCAACCATCAGGTTGCCCCGGAGTCGGTTCGTCTTCTTATCGAAACGCCCATCGGGCCGGAGCGAGCCGTCTTGATGTTGCCAGCGGATCTGCCCGGCGACGATCACGCCCGGCTCAATCGTCTTGCGGAAGGCAGCCAAACACCCCGGTCGGGGCTTGCAGTCGCCGTCCAGCTTGACCGTCCGATCATGGCGGGCAAGCGTCATGCCGATGTTGGTGTTGCGCACCAGGCGGTAGCCATCGTCGGGCGGGACCTCGACGCGGAACCCCAGAGGCGAACCGGCCCACGCCTGAATGATCTCGCTGTCATAACCGCCTTGGTCCACAACGACGACCTGATCGTCGGAGGCGAGCTGAGAGGCCAGGCTGTCCAACAGATAGGACAGCAGTTCACCCTTGGCGCGGGTCACGACCACAATGCTGAGCGGATCAGACATCAGACGTCTCCAACAGATCATCCATCTCGGGGCTGAGGCTGAGGTAATCCCAGTCAATCCAGATGTCGCCGCTGTCCAGGCGCCGCTCCACCTCGTCGGCTCCGAATTGCCCGCGCAGCTCCTCCAAAGCGCTCAGGATCACCCGCACGGCTAGGCCGCGCGGATCGTCGTCGTGGACCCGTTGGCGCATGATCAACGATTCTTCGCCGTCGGCGCTCTCCAGCTCGCCGAAGACACCGCCCCATGGGGCCAAGACCCAGGCCACGCGCACCTCGCTCCGCCCTTCGCGAAGGGGGAACAGGCCCAACAGCCGCCAGCGGCGCGGCCCGTGTCCGTCGCCCGTGTCAACGTGTGCGTATCTCATGAACTCTCGCCCTCTCCGATCTTCTGGAGTTGCTTGAGTGCTTCCCGCACCGTTGTCGGTGCGTTGAAATCGGCCAGTTGGTTGCGCACGGCGTCCAGCCCTTCAGCAATGTCCTGCGGGTCGATGGCTTGGCGCGCCCGCTCCACGACGTTGTCCATAAAGTCGAACAGCGAGGACTGGTTCGGGGTCTCGTAGAACGTCGGCTCAGTCAGCCCTTCCTCGTAGTCGGTGTGTACGTAGAACGCGCCCGGCGGTTGGGGAACGCAGTCCTTATGGTTGCTCTGGCCGCACGCGGTTCCGGGCGGGACGTGCCAAATCACTTCCGGCGTGTGAATGTGCAGCTTGCCATCGGGTCCCATGATCCACTTGCCCAAGGGGCTGTTCTGCTCATCGAGGGCCGCCATGTAGAGGCCGTCGAGGGCCTCGTCGGGGGTGTAGGGGTCCGAGTCCATGCGGTGCGGCAGCCCGAGAATCATCGCGTCCTCCATGGCGTGGAGCCGGTTGCGGTCCACGGGATGGCGCTCGCGATCCTTGACCATCTCGTCAAGCGCGAGGTCATGACAGACCACCATCACCACGTCGCCCTCGCTCATGGGCGGACGAAACATAAACTTGTGGAACTTGTAGAAACCGACGGGCACCTCGAAAATATCGTCCAGCTCGTACTCCACGCCCTCGCCCGTAATCACCTTGCGCTTGGGGCGGACGACCGCCCGCATCCGGTGGATGCCCCGGCTTTCGACCGACGCTGCCTGTTGTTGGGTCTGGAACTGATCAACGAGCTGTTGGGCCGCATCCCAGGTTGTCGGCGCGTTGAGCAGCCAGGGCTCGGCGTTCGATCCCGACTCGCCCGTGGCTCCCGGCGTCGGACCGAGGAACTCCACAATCTCGGCGGAGAACGCCACATGCAGGCGCTCCTCGTTCTCCTCGTGCTTTTCCTGAACGAAACGCCCCTCGAACATCAGACGGCCTCGCGTCCCAGGATCGTGCTCGCCCGCTTCCCTTGCTGGCGTTGGTGCGTCTCCGTGGAGAATCCCTGCAACGGCACCTCGCTCAAGTCCTCGTTGTGGGTCAGCACCATGTCCTTCGTCTGCCAGCGCTGGCCGTCGGAGGTGTGCCGGCCCGCCACCAGACGGAACGGCCCCTTAACGTACTTGGATTGCAGGTCGATGATGGCGTCCGGCCCGAGCTTCGGCTGGAGAAAGGCGTTGGCCTCGTAGCGCAGCGCATACTCGTCCTCCGTGACCGGCATCCGTTCCCCCGAGGCGCTGACCCGCTGCACGCGCTGGAGGCCGTGATCCTGATCGAGCAGCACGTCGGACTGCCAGCCGCGTCCCGGCCCGTGCAGATAGATGCCGCTGTTCCAGAGGAACGTCCGGCTGGCCATATCCTTGGCCACGTCATCAAGCACCCAGCGCAACGGGGTTCCGCCGAACATCCGGCCCCGCCGATAGGTCACGTCGCGCTTGGGCTTGTAGGAGCGGATGTCCATGTCAGGCAGATAACGCTCCACCAGATCGAGCCAGACCTTGGACGCCTTGATGCCGGGGCGATACGCCTCAAAGACGGGCTGCCCCATCCAGAGCTCCGAGGCGTCGTAGATCATCATCTTGACGCCCCAAGTCGTGTCGTCCTCCTGTTCGTACTTGACGTCCTCGACCGTCGCGGAAAACTTGAGCCAGTTGTCGGGCGTGTCCCACTTCCACCCCGCGCTTAGCTCAATATGCCGCCCCATCTTGAACTTCTGAGCCGTCTTGGGGCGCAGGCCGAGAATCCCGATGGTTCCCCAGTTGAGCGAGGCATCGTTGACGAAGCGGAAGTCGAACGTGATCTTGATGTCCTCGGTCTCCCCCGTGGTCGCCCCCGGCTGCTTCTTCTTGACCTGATCCCAGAACAGGTTGAGGTCCTCCTCGATGAGCCGCAGCTTGGTGACCGCGCCCTGTTCGTCGCTGCGTTCGCCTTTGGGGAAATACGGCATCGTTTAACTCGCCTCGACGCCCGCGATGGAGCGCCCGTCAGCCACCTGACGCTTAATGACGCGCAGCATGTGACGGTTGATGGGATCGACGCTGAACCGTGCCTTGATCTGGACGTCCACGCCGATGGTCTCCTCGTTCAGCGGCGTCTCTCCCTGAGCCTCGGGCGTAATCGTCAAGTCAAGCGCCTGGACGACGGGATGCCATTTGATCGGCTCCAGCGCGTTCTGGTTCACGATCAACGGGCGTCCCGACACGAGCCGGATGCGCTGATCGTTGACAATCCAGGCCACCGACAGCGGCAGGCGGCCCTTAGAGTTGGCGTACAGGTCGAACTCGAAGGTCTCCCCTGCGAGCGACTGTTGCCAAATCTGCCAAGGCAAAGCGCCCGTGCGCGTCGGTTGCACCGTCCGCTGGGCCATGTCCGGTCAGTCCTTCTCAATGTCCAGGTATTTGGCCCCGGTCTTGCTCTGAGGCGGAGATGAGAGCAATTCCTTCAGCGACTCGGGCGTTTGTGGGGGGCGGGTCGGTTCGTTGTTGCGGATGCGCCGCATGACCTCGTCGGCGGCATCCCGTGACAACCCAGGCAGATCGGAACGGATCGGCCCGTTCAGCTTCTCGCGCTCGCGCTGGAACGGCACGCCGTCGCTCGGGTCGGGCAGGAGTGGCTCGCCCTTGGCCCTCCGTTCGGCATTCTCCGCTTTGATCGCCTTCTTGACCGCATCTTGGGTCAGTTGCTTCGCCTGCTCAACATCTTCGTCGGGCGGCGTGCCTCGCGTATCCGTGGATGGCGGCTCGAACCCAGCGCCAGCGCCGCCGCCACCGGCCCCGCCGCCTGGAGCGACGTCAACGGTGTCGCGATGCACGTCATCCGCCAGCTCATCCGTCGCGCCTTTCCAGAGAACCCCCTCGCGTACAGGGGCACCGAGCACCGTGGACAGGGCGGAGCGAATCGGGGCGAACTGTTCTTCCAGACCACGTATTCGCTCACGGCGCCGCCGCTGTCGACGGCGCGCCTCGGGGGTCAAAGCCAGATCGGCATCGGGCGGAATCAGCGGCGGCTTGTCCGTGTCAGCCGGCGTCGTTTCCTGAGCACTCCCGTCCTGCATCGTGTCCTGGGCGGTTCCGTCTTGCCCCGGTTTCTCCCCGTTATCCTTCGGCTTGCGGTCCTCGTCCGTGGGGCTGCCCGTCTCTTCGCCACCCAGCTTGGAGTTGAACCATTCCGTCAGCGTCAGCGAAACCTTGATGGCGTTGGCGTGCCCCTCGGGGATGTCGCCGGACAAGGAGGTGACCACCATGTCCTTGTAGCGCGTCTTGAACCCCGGCGAAACGTAGACAAGCCGCTGGTCGGGAT
>JAHEOA010000075.1 GCA_018609825.1 Candidatus Bipolaricaulota bacterium
GCGCGGGGCGATGAACTCGGTCGTCAAGTAGCCGCGCACGCGGATCTGGCCGATGAACAACAGGATCGTGGCCTCCCAGGTCAGGTTGCTGTGATAAATCCGGTTCTGGTGGTCGTCGCCGCCGGCGACCTCGCGGAAGGTCGGGGCGTCGATGCGGGCCAACACCTGGCCGTCCTGTCCTCTCGCGATCACGCGGCGGTTGCGCTGCGCGTTGGCGATCATCACGTCCTCGAGCTCGTCTTCGATGACGCCGATGCCCTCGGGGTCGTACGGCAGGCCGCCGTAGTGGATCGCGGGCGGGTTGGACAGCGCCTCGGTCATGGCGACGCGCAGGTCGGTGTTGATCCGGTCCACCTTCTGCTGCAGGTCGCCGGGCTGCCCGTCCGAGGCGAGATCGTCGGACCAGACGACGAACCCGATCCGGTTGAACCGGAGGCTGTTCAGGTTCTGATCGCGCAGGTCCTTCTCGTCCGTGGCGTCGTGCGCGTCGGCCCCGAAGACCTGTTCGTTGGTCGCCTCGGGCACGCCGACGGTCTTGAGATGGTGCAGCCAGAACGAGCCCGGCGACAGCGGCGCGGATTCGCCCACTGCCACCATGTCGTACCAGTACTGCTGGCTCCAGCCGTCCGGGGTCTTGTAGTACTTGACCCGCGGGTGGTTCTGCTCCGCCGCGGCCGTGCCGAGGTCGGTCAGCGTCTCGAAGTTGCTTCCGCCGTTGGCCAGGTCGGTCTCGGGCGCGGCAGCGGCCGTGTTCGACGGCGTGCCGACCGCCGCGGCGATGAACAGCGCCGACGGCTTCGCCGTCTGGTTGATCTCGTCGGCGATCTCCTGCCAGGTGGAGGTCACGGCGCCGCCCGTGTCCGTGGCCAGGGTGACCTCGAGCTTCCAACCCGGATCCTGGGCAATGACCTCGACCGACAGCGCCGCGTCGGCCCCCGTGTTGAGCAGCTCGACGCTGTAGTCGTTGCCGATCTCGCCGTACTCGCGCGCCTTGACCTCGAGCTGGGTCGCGCCCACGCCGTTCGGGTCCAGCTCGGCGAGGGCGCGGTCGCCGGGATAGTTGGCGGTGTGGTAGATGACCTCGTGGCTCTTGGCCCAAGAGGCGATCTCGGCCCGCTCGGCCGGCTCGCGGGTCGTGGCGGCCAGGTGGTAGAAGAACAGCCCGTGCTTGTCCGTGATGTCGTTCAGCCCCGTGGACCAGTCGGTCGGCGCCGAGGTCGAGGCGAGCTTGATGATGTAGATGAGGTCCGGCTTGGGAAACTCCTGACTGAACAGCTGGTCGATCGCCGTCGACACGGGGGTCTCCTCGTGGAAGTCCTGCTTGACCTCCGTCGGGGTCGAGTAGACCTCGCGGGTGCCGTCGGCGATGCCGGGATCGTCCGTGATAATCGCAGCGTCGAAGGACCGACGCGTGATGGAGAACGCATCGGTAAATGTCTCGACCTGGACATCTCGCCGGGGCGTAATTGCGGGCGTTGCAGCCATGACGTGGTCACCTGCCTTAGAGGTAATCGGCTGTTTCCGTGGCGGTCGCGGTCAGTAGCTCCGTGCCGTCGGGGGCGAGGACACGCCCCTCGGCGACGGCTTGCTCGATGTTGGGCACGACGTCCGTCCAGGAGTCCTCGACATTGGCGATCAGGTCGAACGACCAGATGTCGAAAATCTCTTCCTCGGTCGGCGGCTCGAACAGGTCGTCGAAGCCGACGTCCTGGCCGTCGGTGAGCTGCTTCGGCTCGCAGAGGGCGTCGCGCAAATCGCGCACCCCGGAGGTGAGCAGCCAACGGTAGAAGTCGCGCTGGATGCCGTGCACGGTCTTGCGGAAGTCGGTCGCCGGGTGGAGCCGCGGGTCCGCGAACACCCGGAAGGTGAAGGTCGCCTGGAAGACGTAGGCGTAGAGCTTGCCGATGTCGTAGGGGTGGTTGGCCGGGTCCAACTCACCGGGCACGCGCTCGGTCTCCACCGACCGGAACCGCCCCGCCGTCTCGGCGAACGAGCGGTCGTCGGTCAGCACGCGATAGAACACCGCCGGGGCGTCGTCGCGGTCGGGAAAGCCGACCACCAACGGGTTGCCCGGCGCCACGCGCTGGGCCTGGGTGTTGTTCTCCAGGCCGTTGTGCAACGTGACGAGCACGTCCCCGAGTGACATTCAGCTCTCATCTCCCTGTTCGTAGGTGGCGATGGCCAAGAGGAAGCCACCCCACTGCTTTGCAATCTTGCGGAAGTCACGGACCCGGTTAAGGTAGTAGACCGTGCCGTCCATCCTGACCTTGTCCTTGCGCTTGGCGTCGTATTCCGGCCGGATGTAGATGATCTCGTCGCCCTCCTTGAGCTGGCCGCTGGCCCACCACGCGGTATGGGCGCCGCTGCCGGGCACGCGCGCCGCCCGGATGGGCTCCCAGTCCCCGTACGTGGGCAGCCGGCGGTTCAGGTCGTCCTCCGGCTCCAGGCTGTGGCGCGCGATCTCGGCGGGACGCTCGAAGCGACGGATCGCCTTCCGACCGGCCACGGCGTTACGCGTTCCCCTTCTCGTCCTCGTTCTTCTGGCTCTCCTCGTCCTCGCTCGGCTTGGCCGACCGCTTGGCGGTCGACGTGCCCGCCGACGACTGCGTCGCCCCGGCGGCGGCCTTGCTCGTCGTCCGGCTCCGGCGCTGGGCCTCGGCCGAGTTCAGCTTGGCCTTCTGGCTGCGCAGCGCCGCCTGGACCGTGCTGTAGCGCGCGTCGCTGATCAGCGCGTCGATCTGGTCCTTCTGCTCGACCGTCAAGCGGCGCGCCACGTCCTTGGCCGCGTCCGGATGGAGATCGTTGATGCTCATCTCCCCCGACGTGACCTTCTGCACGGCCTGGGACAGGAACGCCTCCCCCTCGACGATCTCGTAGCCTCCGTCGATGTCGATCAGCCGCTGGGCGACGTGGTGGGTCTTGAGGGCTTCCAACTGCGCGTCGGTCAGGTAGTTGTCCCCTGGCGCGATCTCCACCGTTTCGCCGTCCAGCCTGTGGCTCCGGGCGAAGCCGGCGTGGTTGTGCACGAGGTTCATTGGGTCCTCCCTTCCTAGACGGTCTCCACTCGATAGCGGATATGGCGTAACAGTTGGCCGGTATCGAACAGCGGGATGCCCTGGCGCAGCTGCAGGGGCGGCTCCAGGCCGGTCATGATCATCCGATGCACCTGCCGGACCATGTAGGCCCCGAGCTGGCGCATCACGCTCCGGGCGGTGCGCGTCCCGGCGATGACCCCCTCCAGGCCGCGGGCGATGACGTCGTCGATGGCGCGGGCCTTGTTGTCGGCGGTCTTGCGCAGCGGGGCCCGCTCCGGAATGATGATGAAGCGCCGGTCCGCGCGGAGGCTGATCCCGAAACGGGCCAAGAAGAAGTCGCGCATCCGCGGGGTGACCGGGATGCGCGCCCCGTACTCGTGCACGTTCATGATCGTCACCAGCTGCGTGCTGCCCAGGCGACCGCTCCCCCCGAAGACGCCCACCTCCAGGGCCAGATGGTTGAACGCCTCCAGCTGGCGGCGGACGCGCCCGCTGATCTGACCGAGCGCCTGCCGGGCGGTGAAGACGCCGGGCAGCTCGGTGAGCTGCTCGCGCCCGCCGCCGGCGAAGATGCGGACCGTCTGCGTCGCCGCCATCAGACCGCCACCGCCCGTGGGCCGACCGCGGCCATGAAGTCCGACCAGTACCGATCGGCCAGGTCGTGCTGGTAGCGCTCGTCGATGCGCGGGGCGCCCAGCTCCGCGGACACCGGCTGGGCGAACCGCCCGTTGGCGATCATGTAGGCCGCGCGGTAGAGCTCCGCCTCGCGGACGCGGGACCGGATCAGGATCTCCCACCGATCGCCGTTGTCAAAGCTCAGGTCCGCCGTGGGCGTGATCTGGATCTCGGAGTCGATCGAATCGACGGTGGTGATGCCCTGCTTGGGCTTGGACAGGTTGGCCAACGGCCAGCCTGTCTCCACGTCCCACGTCTCGAAGCGGGCCGCCTCGTCGACCAGCGAAATGCCGTCCGTGTCGGTGACGGCCCCGGTCCGCACCAGCCGGGGGCGATAGCGGGCGACGCGCCGGGCGGCCTGGTCGAGGTAATCGCCCAGCACGTCGTCCAGCGTCCTCCCCTGGTCGCTGGCCCACTCCTCGATGGTCTCGAGGATGACCTGCTCGAGAACGAGCTTCAGGTCATCGGGGCTCGCCGTGGGCGCCACCATGGCGGATTACGACGCCTCGCTCTCCGGGTCGTCCGCGTCCTCGATTTCGGCCTCGTCCTCCGGGATCAGGTCCTGTGTGCCGTCCTCGTTGTCGTGGACGACGTAGCTCGCGTCGCTCAGGCCGGCCGATAGGGCCTCGATCAGCGTCGGCTTCTTGGGCCGCTTGCTGAACACAAGCCGCTGCGACTTGGCGAAGTCGAACAGGTCGTTGTAGCCCCACGACGCGAAGTCCGGCGTGTTCTCGGCCTTCGTCTCGGCGTCGGTGACTTCCCGGACCAGGCCGCGCCCCTCGTAGTAGGTGAACTCGCTCTCGGGCATGAGCACCACGGCCCCCTGCTTCTGGCCGTGGTAGCTCAGCTTGCCCAGGATCTCGGCTTTGATGTGAGCTTCGTCCGCCATTCGGGCTCCCTTACTCCGTGTCCTTGAGGGTGCCAATGAACGTGATGCCCACGCTGAAGTCGGGGCTGGTTCCGCCCACCGTGTGGTCGATGCGCAGGTAGCGCTTGAAGCCCCGGATGCGCAGCACGACGTTGCCGTTGGCATCCGCGTCGGTCAGCTGCTGGAACGTGCCGCCGTCGAGGCCCGCGTCGACCTCGCTGAACGCGTCGCTGGCGCCGTCGTCCTCCGAGTCCTGCACGACCAGGTCCAGCGTGGGGCTCGTCCCCGTGACCGGCCCGACGTTGGCGACGACGATGGCCTCCTCGAAGGCCTTGCCGGTGTCGATGCTGGAGCCC
>JAHEOA010000076.1 GCA_018609825.1 Candidatus Bipolaricaulota bacterium
CGGCTCAGGCGCTCGCGCACAAACGAGCGGACGCGCTCCAACGGCTCGCGATCGGGCAGGAACGCATAGAGCGGTTCGATGTCCTTGAGAACCGCCTCCAGATCGAGGTCGAGGTCTCGCTCAATGAGGATTCGGGCGATGCCGTTCGTCTTGCGTCGGATGCCGAGCGGGTCGCGCGAGCCGGTCGGTGCCTCGCCCAACAGCAGCGAGCCGACGACCGTGTCCAGCTTGTCGGCGAGGCTGACGACGATGCCCACGGGCGTCTCGGGCGACGGATCCGCGGCGCTCTTGGGCTGATAGTGCTCATAGATGCCGTCGCAGACGGGGTCCGGGTGGCCGTCCAGCCGAGCGTAGATCCCGCCCATGCGGCCTTCGAGGTCGGGGAACTCGCCGACCATCTGCGTCAAGAGATCGGCCTTGCTGAGCCGCACGGCTTCATCGACCTCGGCCTCGGCGTCCTGCCAGTCCAGGGGCTCAACCAGATGACGGGCGATCTGGCGCATGCGCTCGACCTTGTCGCGGATCGTGCCGAGCTGTTCCTGGTAGACGACGCGGTTGAGCCCTTCGGTCAGCTCCGCCAGCGACGTGCGCCGATCCTCGTCGAAAAAGAACGCCGAGTCCTCCAGGCGCGCAATGACGACGCGCTCGTAGCCCTGTCGGACGATGTCGTCTTGCCCCGTGGAGCCGTCGCGGAAGCCGACGAAGTAGGGCGAGGCCTTCTCGCCGACGGCAAACGGCACGAACTTCTGGTGCTCCACGAGGGTCGTCTCCAGCACCTCGCGGGGCAGCTCCAAAAACCGTTCGGGGAACTGGCCCAACACGGGCGCGGGATGCTCCAGGTTGTTGGCAATCTCGTGATGGAGATCCTCGCTCAGCGCCGGATGGGCTTTGATGTCGTTGGCGATCGTCTCCAGCGCGGAGCTGATCGCCGCGCGGCGAGCCTCCGGATCGAGAATGACGCCGTTGTCGTTGAGCAAGGGGAAATAGCGCGCGACGTTGGGGATCTCGATCTCGGCCTCGCCGAGCAGCCGGTGGCCACGGGTGATCGTCCCCGATTCGATCCGGCCCAGTTTCGCCTCGACGGGCGTGTCGCCGTAGAGGCACACCAGCCAACGGATGGGCCGAATGAAGCGCAGTCCCGAATCGTCCCAGCGCATGGTCTCCGACGGCGCGAGCGCGTGGACGATCTGAGGCGCCAGCTCGCTCAGGACCTCGGGCGTGTCGCGGCCCTCAATACGCTTTTCCAGGAACAGGTACTCGCCCTGGTCGGTCGACTTGACGACGAGGTCGTCGACGGTGGCGCCTTGGCCGCGGGCGAACCCTTCGGCGGCCTGGGTGGGGTTGCCCGCCTCGTCGAAGCCGATGTGCTTGGCGGGGCCGCGGGCCTCCTCGACGGTGTCGGGCTGACGCTCAGCGAGGCCTTCGACGTAGAGCGTCAACCGCCGTGGCGTGTGGTAGACGGCGACGGCGTCGTAATCGAGCCGGGCCGCTTGGAGGTGCGAGTGGGCGCTCTGGTGGAGCTGGTCGGCCAGACGGGGCGACTCCTTGGGCGGCAGCTCCTCCACGCCGATCTCGAACAGCCAGTCGCGTGCCATGTGCGTGAACCCCTGACGTACGGTTTGTGTGGCGCTTGACCCGAGAAATCCTACGGAGCGGCCGTGGCCTCCACGTCGCTCGGCTCGGCCTCGTCCGGCGCTTTAAGGCTGTCCAGATAGGCCTGCGCGCACCCTTGTGCCAGATCCTGGACGCGGCCGATGTAGCGCTCGCGTTCGGTCGTGCTGATGGCCCGTCGTGCGTCCAGAAGATTGAACAGATGCGAGCACTTGGCCATGTGGTCGTAGGCGATATAGGGCATGCCCTCGTTGATGAGCCGGGAGGACTCGCCCTCGTGGCGCTCGAACAGCTCAAACAACAGGTCGACGTCGGCTATCTCAAAGTTGTAGTGGCAGTTCTCGCGCTCCATGGGCAGGTGCAGGTCGCCGTAGGTCACCTCGTCGGTCCAGCGTAGGTCCCAGACGGTGTCGACGTTCTGAACCGCCATGGCGATCCGCTCCATGCCGTAGGTCAGCTCACACGTGATGGGCGCCAGCTCCACGCCGCCCATCTGCTGAAAGTACGTGAACTGCGAAATCTCCAATCCGTCGAGGACGACCTCCCAGCCGAGGCCTGCCGCCCCTTGCGTGGGGCTCTTCCAGTCGTCCTTTTCGAACCGCACGTCGTGGCGCTCCAGGTCGACGCCGAGCGCGGCCAGGCTCTGCAGATAGAGGTCCTGCACCTCGTCGGGCGAGGGCTTCAGAATCACCTGATACTGATAGTAGTACTGCATCCGGATGGGGTTATCCCCATAGCGCCCGTCCGTGGGCCGCCGTGAGGGCTCGACGTAGCCGACGTTCCACGGCTTCTCGCCCAGGACGCCGAAGAACGTGGCCGGATTGAAGGTCCCGGCCCCGACCTCGATGTCGTAGGGCTGCAACAGCACGCAGCCGTGCTCGTCCCAGAACCGCTGCAGGGCGAGCAGAAGCCGCTGAAAGTTCATTGCCGGCTCACACCGGGCTCAAGCGGGGTCATGGCATCCACCTTAGGCCGCCACGGCCGCCTGGGCGTCCTCCGGGAGATGGCCCTTGGCCAACTCGACGACCGCGGCGAATCCCTCGGGGTCCCGAACGGCCATCTCGGCCAGCATCTTGCGGTTGAGCTGGACGTCGGCCTCGCGCAGCCCCTGCATTAGCCGCGAATACGGCAGCCCGTTCAGGCGGCTGGCCGCGTTGATCCGCGTGATCCAGAGTCGGCGGAAGTCGCGCTTGCGCAAGCGCCGACTGATGTAGGCGTTGCGCAGCGCCTTCATGACGCGCTGTTTCGCCATCCGGTAGGCCGAGTTCCGCTTGCCGCGGAAGCCCTTGGCCTGGCGCATAATTCGTTTACGTCGCTTGCGCCGGATGTTGCCTCGTTTGACTCGCATGCTTCACTCTCCTCCGTTCGCTGGGGCACCGTCGACGACCTCGGGGATCCCCAATCCCCTATCAACAACGCGCGGGGGCAACGCGAACACGCGTTGATGAGACGTCAGTCGTTGCCCGAGATCGAGAGCCACTGTTGGTAGTTTCGCTCCCACTGGCCCTCCAAGGTCACGCCTTTTCGGGCCTGGCGGACGCGTTTCTTGCGCTTCTTCATGTTCTTGTGATGATAGCCGCCCTTGGCCGCCCGGACCTTGCCGGTGCCGGAGACCTTGAAGCGCTTGGCCATGCCGCTGTGCTTTTTGGGTTTCTTTGCCATGGTCCCTCCTCTGACGGGACGCTCGCGCGTCAGTTGTTGTCGTCCCCGCCCTTGTCGGAGTCGGGGATGATCATCATCTGCAGTGCGCGACCGCGCTGGGTGGGGCCGGATTCCACGCGCCCCACGTCCTGAACCTCTTCCTTGAGCCGCTCCAGCATCTGCCGACCGCGATCCATGTGGACGATCTCGCGCCCGCGGAAGATCATCGTGACCCGCACGCGGTCCTCGCCCTTGAGGAAGCGCTTGATGTGCTTGATCTTCGTCTCAAAGTCGTGATCGTCGATTCGGGAGGTCAAGCGCATCTCCTTGAGCTGTTGCGACTTTTGCTGCTTGCGCTCCTTCTTCTCCTGGCGATACTTGTACTTGCCGTAGTCGACGATCTTGCAGACCGGCGGGTTCGCCTGCGGGGCGACCTCGATGAGATCCAACCCCTGATCTTTGGCCTTCTGAAGCGCGTCTTGGAGCGACATGACGCCGATCTGTTCGCCGTTGGGGTCAATGACGCGCACCTCGTCGGCGCGAATGCCCTCATTGACCCGTGGAGACCCTTTAGCGATACCTACCTCCTCAAGATGTAAATAGGATTCCGATTGTAGGATACACGACGCGGCGCAAGATAGCACATCCCCTAACGGCTGTCAACTCGCACCAGAACCCGTTTCTCCGGCGTTGCGCGCCCGTCAATGCCACGAACCGTCATAGCCCATCTCAACCTGGCCAAAAGGGCCATCCACCGTCCATCGTAACGCTAGTCGGGCTGATATTCGAACTCCAGGCCGGCGACATAGACCGGATCGCCCGCCTCGGCGCCCTCGCGGCGTAACGCGGCAAAGACCCCAAGGTCATCCAACTTCTCCTGCAGAAACTCGACCGCGTCGGGTTCGTCGATGTTGAGCCGCGCCAGCCGTTCCACCGCCGCGCCTTCGACGACGAAGCCCTCCTCGTCACGAATGATCCGCACCCCCGGCTCCTCGGGCTCGGGGCGATAGACACGCCGCTGCTCGGAGGGCGCCGCCTCCTCCATGGGCTCGTCCGGGCGGTCCTCGGTCTCGCGCAGGGTCCGATCGCACGCCTCGACGAGCGCCGTCAGCCCGTCGCGATGGACGGCCGAGACGAACAGCGGCTCGATGTCGATCGCGTTGAAGCGCTCGCGGACCGTCGAGAGGCGATCCTCGTCCATCAGGTCGATCTTGCTGCCGACGACGATCTGGGGCTTGTCGACCAACAGGGGGGCGTACGCCGCCAGCTCCTCGTTGAGGGTATGATAGTCGGCAACGGGGTCGCGGCCCTCCCAGCCCGACGCGTCAATGACGTGGACCAGCACCTGGGTGCGCTCCACGTGCTTGAGGAAGCGGTCGCCCAGGCCCCGGCCGTCGTGGGCCCCCTCGATCAACCCGGGAATGTCGACCATGACGAAGTCTCGCTCGTCGTTGATCTTGACCACGCCGAGGTTGGGTGCCAGCGTCGTAAAGGGATACGCGGCGATCTTGGGCTGTTTGTTCGTGACCGTCGACAACAGCGTCGACTTGCCCGCGTTGGGCGCGCCGATGAGGCCGACGTCGGCGAGCATCTTCAGCTCCAGCTTCACCCAGAGTTCCTCCCCTGGTTCGCCCTTCTCGTAGATGTGGGGCGCCTGGCGCGTGGAGCTCTTGAAGTGGACGTTGCCGCGGCCGCCCTCGCCCCCGCGTACCAGCTTGACCTTCTGTTTGGGCCGCGTCAGGTCCGCCAGGACCTCCTGGGTGTGGAGTTGCTTCACCACGGTGCCCACGGGCACGTCGACGACCAACGGCTTGCCCTTGCGTCCGCGGCGGTCGTTCGACGCACCGGTCTGGCCGCGCTCGGCCTTCCAGTGGATCTGTTCGGTGAACTTCTGCAGGGTGCGGATCTTCGGGTTGGCGCGCAGGATCACGTCGCCCCCGTCGCCCCCATCGCCGCCGTCGGGGCCGCCGCGCGGACGGCGCTTCTCGCGACGGAAGCTCATGGAGCCGTGGCCGCCCGGTCCGGAAACGAGGCAGATCTTCGCCTCATCGATAAACATAATCAGTCAGGAGCCTCAGTGCGTGCGGGAAGTCACAGTGGGCATCAATGGGACGCCCGCTCAGCCGTCGCCCGGGGACAACCCCACTCGGACGGACGATGGAGCGCCGGACGCGCCCGGCCTTCCTTGGCTCAGAACGGAGATGGGTGGACAATCGCGGTGGGAAACGGCTAGACGACGTTGACGAAGCGGCCCTGGAACTCGACCTCGCCCTCGCGCTTGGCGAAGAGCGTGTCATCCCGACCGATGCCGACGCCCACCCCGGGCTTGAACTTCGTGCCGCGCTGCCGCACGAGGATCTCGCCGGTCTTGACGGCATGGCCGCCGAAGCGCTTCACGCCGAGTCGCTTCGCGTGGCTGTCTCGCCCGTTCTTGGTGCTGCCCATGCTTGTCTTGTGGGCCATAGACGTTTCCTCCTTTCGCTGCCGTGTCCGGGGTCGAGGGACCCGACCCCTCGTAGATATTCAGACGCTCACCTGGGCCGTCGTGTCTTTGACGGTCAGGTAGTCGCCGTACTTTCGCTCGATCTCGTAGAGCCCCAACAGCATCGTCTCCAGGACGGCGTCGATCTCGCGGTTGAGGAGCTGATCGCGCTTGAGCCGCATCACCCACTCGTCCAGTTCGTTCTCGATCTCCGGATCGAGCTTCAGATAGCGCTCCAGCCCGACCTTGGCCGTGTGCAGCAGCGTCGTCACGCTCACCTCGGCCGCGAGCAGGTCGGCGTCGGACTGGTCCTGGTCGGAACCGACCCAGCGGATCTCCTGGATGCGCCGGTCCTCGTCGCGACTGATGTCCACTTGAATCATGCTTGAATCTCGTCGATGGTCGTGCGCGTGTAGCGCTGGCGGTGGCCCATCTTGCGCCGCTGCCGTTGCTTCCGCTTGTACTTGAAGACGGTGATCTTCTCGCCCTTGAACTCCTCGTCGACCGTGCCGAGCACTTGGGCGCCGTCAACGTAGGGCTGGCCGACCTTCACCTCGTCACCGTCCCGGACGTACAGCACACGGTCGAACACGACCCCGTCCCCGGCGTCGTGTTCCGGGAAGCGCTCGGTAATGACGGGCTCGCCCTCTTCCACGCGATACTGCTTGCCACCGGTTTCCACCACTGCGTATTTCGCCATGAATCGTCGTCCCCTTGTTCGTCCGTCGGGTAGATGCGTATTGTATCCGAGCCCCAAGGGCCTTTCAACACGCCATCGGCTAGGCGTCCGGCGTCCCCTTGGCCTGGACGATCGCCTCGTAGCGCTCCTGAAGCTCGTCGACGTCGATCTTCTCCAAGAGCCGTTCCGTCTCGCCCAGCGTCACCGCGCCCGCAGCGGGCTGGCCGACGTCGTCCAGCGACGGGTCAACGAGGCCGAGCACCCGATAACAGCGCCCGGCGAACGAGGGCACAAACGGCTCCAACAGAATGGCCAATGACTTGACGAGCTCGAAGGCGCTGCGCATCGCGTCGGGGTTGTGCGACTCCCAAGGCTTGGCCGACTGCACGAACTCGTTGCCGACCACGGCCAGTTCGCCGATCTCCCGGATCGCGGGCGCGAGCTGGCCCGACTCGATCGCGTCCTGATACGCCTGCTTGGTCTCCGCAATGGCCGTCTGGATCCGGGGGGCGACGTCGGTGGCCGGCAGCGTGCCGTCGTAGCGCCCGTTCGTGAGCGACGCCACGCGATAGATGAGGTTGGCGATGTTGTTGACGAAGATCCCGTTGATCGCCTTGTCGAGGTCCGACCAACTGAAGTTGATGTCGCGCTGTTCGGGGCGGAAGCTGAACAGGTAGAAGCGCCAGTACTCGCTCGAGAGCAGCTCCAACGCCTCGTGGCCGTACAGACCGACCTTGCGCGTCTTGGAGAACTGCTGCCCGCCGAGCCAGTTGAGGTACTCCGTCGCCGAGATCTGATCCGGCAGGTGATAGTCCATACCGGACGAGAGCAGCTGGGCCGGGAAGAAGACGCTGTGGAAGGGGATGTTGTCCTTGCCTTGGGTGTAGACGTGCCTGACGGGGCCATCCTGGTGATCGGTCAGCCAGTACGGCTTCCAGCCCTCCGGATCGCCCTGCTCCTCGAAGTACTGGATCGTGGCCGACACGTAGCCGAGCGCGGCCTCGGCCCAGACGTAGAGGACTTTCCCCTCCGCGCCCTCGAACGGCGCCGGAATGCCCCACGCCAGATCGCGCGTGACGGCCCGCGGCTGCAGGTCCTTCAAGAGGTTCTGCGTGAACGCCGCCACGTTCGCGCCGAAGTCCTTGCCGCCCACGAACGTCTCCAGTTGGGGCCCGAGCTTGGGCAGGTCGAGGTACCAGTGCTCGGTCGTCCGGAACGTGATCGTCTTCTGGCCGCAAACCCGGCAGTGCGGGTCGGTCAGTTCCTCGGGCTCCAGCAGCGCGCCGCAGTCGTCGCACTGGTTGCCGTAGGCATCGGGGGACCCGCACTTGGGGCACGTCCCCTGGATGTAGCGATCGGCCAAAAAGAGCTCGTCGGAGGTGCAAAACGCCCGATCCTCCTCGCGACTGAAGATGTAGCCGTTCTGTTCGGCGCGTCGGTAGAGGTCCTGGCTGAAGCGGTAGTGGGTCGGCGACTCGGTCGTGGTGTAGAACATGTCGATCTGGAATTTGTCAATTAGATCGACGATCTGCTCGTGAATTTCTCCATAGAGATCCTCGGGGGCTCGGCCCTGTTGGCGCGCCTCGAACTCGACGTTGGTGCCGTGGGCGTCCGAGCCGCTGACGTGGAGCGCGTCCGCTCCCTTGAGGCGATAGTAGCGCATGAAGACGTCCCCCGACAGCAGTGAGCCGATGAGATTGCCCAGATGGGGGATGCTCGACGCGTACGGCCATGCGCTGCAGACCAAGACCTTTTCGGCGTTCAGTGCGATCACCTCAAGTGCGGGAAAGATTGGCACCTACGATAGCAAATGGCCCGCGCGCTGGCCAACGGACGCTCAGGCGTCGACGGACAATGGGGCTTGCTCGCGCCGGCGGCGTTTCAGCCCGAGCGCCAGCAACGCCAGCGCCAGCGCGACGGCGGCGGTCACGGCGTAGGCCAACCGATAGCCGCTCAGGCCGCCACCGTGGGAGTCGACGACGGCGCCAACGATCGCCCCGCTCGTGAGCATCCCCATGCGGGTCAGCATGCTGATCGCGCCTTGAGCCGTTGCGCGATCAGCCACCGACGCCTCGCCGAGCATGATGTAGCGCAGCGGCGCGCCCACGAGACTGGCCAAGCCCAGCCCGACGACGACCATGCTCCCGTAGAATCCCGTAAGCCGATCGCCGAACGCCGCGACCCCGCCCAGGCCGAGCGCCAACAGAGTCGTTCCGAACAGGATCACCCTGCGGGAGCCGATCGCGTCCAGCGCCCGGCCCAATAGGGGGGCTCCGATGGCCATGGCCACGACCACGGGCACCAGCATGAACGCCGCCCTCGAGCTGGAGACGCCGTAGACCGCCACGAGCAGCCCCGGGATGAAGACGAGGGCCCCTTCGAAGAACCCGGCCCCGATTGCGAGCACCCCCGCGAGCCGAGACTGGCGAGACGCGAACAGGCGAGGCGCCAGCACGGGATCGCTCGCGCGGTGCTCCAGCGCGACGAACGCGGGAACCAGCAGAGCCCCCAACAGAAGGAACGGGCCAATGCGCCACGACGTCACGCTCTGGCCGAGGTCCGTCGTGTCCAGTTGATCGAGCCCGTAGGTCAGCGCCGCCAGGCCGATCCCGAGCGTCAGCATGCCGAGCCAGTCGAATGGCGTCGGCGGCGACTCGTGACGTTTGGGCAACAGCCGCCAGCCGAAGCCGATGAGCCCGACGGCTATGGGAAGATTGATCAAAAAGAGCCAGCGCCAGCCGATCATGAGCAGGGCGCCGCTCAGGATGGGCCCGATCAGGAACGCGACCCCGAAGACGGCCCCTAGCAGCCCGAGGGCGCGGCCGCGACGATCGGGTGGAAAGGTGTCGCCGATGACGGCGCTGGCGACGGGGAAGATGCCGCCGGAGCCGAGCCCCTGGATCGCCCGACCGAGCAACAGAACCCCAAACGACGGGGCCGTTGCCACCAGCAAGGACCCGAGCGCGAACAGCCCCACGTCGAGGATGTAGATCGCGCGACGGCCGAATCGGTCGGCCAGTTTGGCCATGAGCGGCGTGCCGACCAGGTTGAACAGCACGTAGATGGTGAAGATCCAGGCGACCGTGCGCTCGCCCACGCCGAACGTCGCCTGTAGCGTCGGCAGGGCCGGCCCGATGATGGCGATGTCGAGCGCGCCCATGAGGACGCCGACGAAGAGGAGGATCAACAAGCGCCGTTGGTTCACAGCATCAACGGCGGTCGAGTCAGCCATCAGGACTCGGCGGAGTCCGGCTGCTCCGTGGTTCGGGGACTTGCCTCGATGAGTCGCTCGGACGATTGATCGCGTATGATCGTTTGCACGGTCCCCCAGCGCGTCCGCACGCACGCCGGAAACGATCGATGCGCGTCGTACCATTCGTTCAGGAACCGCTGGGTCTTGGGATCGGCCGGGTAGCCGCTGCCGAAGTCCCCATAAACGCCATGAAGACGAGCAATCGCCTCGTCACGATAGACCTTGGCGAGAATGGACGCCGCGGCCACGACGGGATAGCGCGCGTCGGCCTTGTTCTCGGCCGTGATGTCGAGGTCAGACTGGCGACAGCGGCGTTGGAGCGTCTCCACAAACGCCGGGATGGCGCGCGGCCCCACGGGGGCGTCGAGTAAGAGCGCGCGGGGAGCGAGGATGTCAATGAGCCGAACGATCGCTCGCAGCTCGACCGCGTTCAGATTGTCGTTCAGTTGGATGGGCGCAAACGCCACGACTTGTGTCGCAAGGGCAACCTTGCGGATGCCCTCGATCAGTTCATGCCGACGCTCGGGTGTCAGGTCCTTGGAGTCGCGAACCCCGAGGTCCGTCAGTCGGGCTTCAGTGTCAGGATTGCTGAGGACGCCCGCCACGACGAGCGGCCCGATCGCCGGGCCTCGGCCGGCCTCGTCGATGCCGAGGATGGGGCCGGCGTCGCGCAAGCTGAGATCGTCGCTGTCGCTCGGTTTCGCCATTGAAGCCCTCACACCGAGGGTATACAATGGCGCATCCGTCGACAATTCCGAACGGATCCACTCATGGGCATATCTCCGGACGGCTTCCGCAGGCGCCTGATATGAAATTCCTCGTCTACTCCAAGGGCCTGTACGCGACCTGGGTCTACTACGCGCCCGATCGGCTGGCGTTCGACGCCGGCGAAGGCATCAGCTCCATCCTGGGCAACAAGTGCTTCGCGATCCAGCGCGTCTTTCTCTCTCACGGCCACGCCGATCACATCTCCGGGCTGATTGGGCTCGTCAACATCCGGAACACGGCCATGGGCGACACGGAGAAGCCCTTGACGGTCTACTACCCGACCGACAACTGGCGCATTCTGGAGCTGATCGCCTACATCGCCCGCACGAACTCGAGACTGGACTACGACCTCGACTGGGTCCCGCTGCAGCCGGGCGATCAAGTGCCCGTCTTCGCGGGCCAGCTCGATCGCTACGTGGAGGCGTTCCAGACGATCCATTCGCGCCACGAGCTGTCGCTGGGCTACAACGTCGTGGAGGTCCGCCAGCGGCTCAAGGACGCCTACCAGTCGCTCAGCCAGGACGAGATCGCCGCGCTGGTGCGCGAGCGCGGCCGCGAGGCCATCACGACGACGTATCCGCAGAAGCTGGTCTCCTACGGTGGCGACTCGCGCGCGATCGATCCGGTCAAGATCCGCGACACGGAGGTGCTGTTCCACGACGCGACGTTCCTGGACGACGCCGATCGCGAGACGCCCACGCATGCGACGCTCGACGAGGCCATCGCGGCCGCACGCGACGCCAACGTCCAGGAGGCGCTCTACGCGTTCCATCTGTCCTCGCGCTATCGGCCCGATCTGGAGACGTACGAGGCCGACGTGGCCAAGTTGGACGTCGGGTTTGACATCGAGCTGGTGCCGCCGGGCAAGATCGCCCGCTACGACTGACGCGTGCGAGGTGGTGGCTTTGGCGCATCCCGACCGCCGAATGCGACAGCTCGCGGAGAACGTCTGGGTCTATCTGCCGCAGTGGCAGCGCCTGGAGCCGACGATCGGCCTGATCGCTACGACCGAGGGGTGGGTGGTGATCGACAGCGGCAACTCGCCGGCGCACGCCCAGCGCGTCCGGGACGCGATGCAGCGGATCGACGAGCGCCCCGTCCGCTATGTGGTCAACACCCATCGCCACTTCGATCACGTCTTCGGCAACCAGGTGTTTGCGGCGCCCGTGGTCGCCAGCGCGCAGTGTCGCAAGCGCTTCCGGGCGAACCTCGAGGACGATTGGGCGCCGCACCGCGTGAAACACTGGCTCCGTCACGAGATGCTGCCGCACATGGCGACGCTGGTGCTGGACGATTTTGAGGGGCTGACCCCCGTGGCGCCCACCGTCAGCTTCGAGCGCCGGCTCCATCTGGATGTGGGGCGAACGCACCTGCAGCTCTTCCCCTCGCAAGGGGCGCACAGCGACGATCACGTCAGCGTCTATCTGCCGGCCGAGCGAATCCTCTTCGTGGGCGACACGTTCTACTTCCACGAACCCGAAGGCCGGATCACCCGCTGGCTCAAGCTTCTTGATGAGCTCGTCCAATGGGAGGCCGAGACCGTCGTGCCTGGCCACGAGGCGCCGTACGACCGCGTGACGTTCGAGCTGCTGCGGGCCTACGGGCATGATCTCTTCGAGACCATTATCTCCGCCGTGCGCGCCGACGCGCCCGAGGACGAAGCGATCCAATGGCCGCTGCCCAAGCGCTACGCCGAGGTCGAGTTCCTCAACGCGCGAACGCACCGTCGCTTGGCCAAGGCGGTCTACCGAGAGCTCTCGCAGCCCAACGCTGCTGCCTAGCCGTCATCGGCGCGGTTTGTCCCCGTATATCGGGAAATGTCGCGTGCTTGACAGGCCATATCCCGAGGACTACGATGGTCGCGTCCCACGGTGTTTTCCACTGTGGAAGCGAACTGAACCCACATCTCTCGACAAAGGAGTGACGCGGCCATGGCGTTCGATCTGCCCGATCTTCCCTATGATTTCAACGCGCTCGAACCTCATATCGACGAGGACACGATGCGCATTCACCACGACAAGCACCACAACGCCTACACCACCAATCTCAACAAGGCACTCGAGAAACATCCCGAACTGGAGAGCAAGTCGATCGAGGAGCTGCTCGGCAACATCGAGGCCGTGCCCGACGACATCCGCGGCGCGGTCAACTTCCACGGCGGCGGCTTCTTCAACCACGCCGTGTTCTGGAAGAACATGAGCCCGAACGGCGGGGGGCAGCCGAGCGGCGAGCTGGCCGACGCGATCAACGACACCTTCGGAAGCTTTGCCCAGTTCCAGGAGCAGTTCAAGGCCGCGGCCACCAGCATTCAGGGCAGCGGCTGGGCCTGGCTGGCGTGCAATCCGCTCACGGGCGGCCTGGAGATCCGCCAGATGCCGAACCAGACCAGCGTCCTCACCGTAGGGTTGATCCCGATCGTCGGCATCGATATGTGGGAGCATGCGTTCTACCTGAAGCACCAGAACAATAAGGGCGCCTACGTGGACGAGTGGTGGAACGTCGTCAACTGGGACGACGCCGCCCAGCGCTTCCAAGACGCCGCCTAATCCCGAACGCGGGCCGGCCACGGCCCGCGCTGCGCATTGGGGACTGTGTTGGAGGGTCAGTCTCGGTCATGATCGGGACTGACGCCAAGACGGGCGCGTTGACTCGGGCGCCCCGCATTGGCGTCTCGCCGCCCTCTGGACGCGCGTAGGGCAGGGGAGCTATAAAGGAACCGAACGGCCATGAAAGGGATCCTGATCGTCGCAGACGGCCTCGGCGGGCGGCCGACGGACCACGACGGCCACACCTGCCTCGAGGCCGCCGAAACGCCGCGCCTCAACGAGCTGGCCGCGCGCGGCGCCCTCGGCCTGATGGACCCGATCGGGCCGGGCGTCCGACCGGGCAGCGACGTGGCCCACCTGTCCATTTTCGGCTACGACCCGTACAACGAGTACCCGGGCCGCGGCGTCTTTGAGGCCGTCGGCGTCGGGCTCGAGGTCCAGCCGGGCGACGTCTGCTTCCGGACGAACTTCGCCACGGTTGACGATGACTTTGTGGTGCGGGATCGCCGCGCAGGGCGGATCGAGTCCGGCCAGCCCGAGCTGGAACGAGCGCTCGGCGGACTGAATGTCGGCCAGGACGTCGAGGTCGTGTTCAAGGCCAGCACCGAGCACCGAGGCGCGCTCATCCTGCGCGGCCCTGGGCTCTCAGCCGCCATCACCGAAGCCGACCCGCACGAGCCTGGCCAATCGATCTGGGACGTCCGCCCGACGGACCACTCCAACGAGGCCGCGCGCACGGCCGAGCTCGTCAACGAACTCATTCGCCAGTCCGCCGAGATCCTCAAGGACTTGCCGCTCAACCGCCAGCGACAGCAGGACGGGAAGCCGCCCGCGAACGTCATCCTGCCGCGCGGCGCGGCGGCCGCGCCGCATTTTGAGACGATTCCGGAGAAGTACGGCGCTCAGGGCAGCGTCATCGGCGGCGGCGCGCTCTACATCGGCATCGGGCGGTTGCTCGGCCTCGAGCACTGTCCCGTCGAAGGGGCCACGGGCGGGCTCGACAGCAACCTGATGAACAAGGCCGACGCGGCCATCCAGGAGCTTCAGGCCAAGGACTTCGTCTTCGTCCACATGAAGGGCACCGATTCGGCTGGGCACGATCACAACGCGGAGGCGAAGATAGACTTCATTGAGCGCGTGGACGAGGCCGTCGGCCACGTCGTCGATCACCTACGTTGGCGCGAGACGCATGTGGCGTTCACCGGCGATCACTGCACGCCGATCGCCTACGGGGACCACACCGCCGAGCCCGTTCCCGTGCTGTTCGCCGGCCCCGACGTGCTGCCCGACATTGCGGAACGCTTCGGCGAGCGGGCGGCCCAACGCGGCGGACTGGGACGGTTCTCGGGGCGCGTCGTCCCCATGCTGGCCGGCTATTCCAACTGGCTCAAGAAGTACGGCGCTTAACCCTGGACGACGGAGAATAAGGAGGAGCCCATGGACCAGAAACTGACGGATGCCTTGAACGACCAGCTCAACAACGAGCTGTTTGCGGCCTACACGTATCTGGCGATGCACGCCCACTTCGAGGACGAGAACTGGCCCGGCTTCGCCAAGTGGATGGAGCTGCAAAGCCATGAGGAAGTCGAGCACGCCATGAAGTTCTACAACTTCATCCTGGAGCGCGGCGAGCAGGTCAAGCTCCAAGCCATCGACGAACCGCCGGCCGAGTTCCAGTCGCCTCTCGACATCTTCCAGAAGGCGCTCGCGCACGAACAGAAGGTCACCCAGCGCATCCACGAGATCTATCAGATCGCCCAGGAGGTCGGGGACTACCCGACGCAGGTCTTTCTGCACTGGTTCATCGAGGAACAGGTGGAGGAGGAGAACATCACCGGCGACGCGGTCGCCATGCTCGAGCGCGCGGGCGATCAGATGGGCGCGCTGATGGTCCTTGATCGCCAGTTCGGCGAGCGCCAGGGCGAGGAAGGCGAAGGCGACGAATAGCGCGCGTCCGCTCAATCATCCGAGTGCGACAACGAGATAGGCCCGCTGGGATTCCCAGCGGGCCTTTTCGCGCCCACTCCGCATTCCGTTCGCGCGGCGACCGGCTACGATTCGCTCAGCATCTCCCGAATGACCTTGTGCAGAATGCCGCCGTGGCGGTAGTAGTCCAGCTCCACGGGCGTGTCCACCCGGGCGATCGCCGTGAACGTCGTCTCCTCGCGCCCGTCTTCACTTCGGGCGCGGACGGTCACTTCGGAGCGCGGCTCCAGTGACTCGATGCCCTCGATGTCGAAGACCTCTCGACCACTGAGCCCCAGGGCCTGGGCCGACTCCCCGTCCTTGAACTGCAATGGCAGGACGCCCATGCCGATGAGGTTGCTGCGGTGGATGCGCTCGTAGCTCGTGGCAATGACCGCCTTGACGCCCAAGAGCTGGGTCCCCTTGGCCGCCCAGTCGCGGGAGGAGCCCATGCCGTAGTCGTCGCCGGCGAGCACGACGAGCGGCGTTCCTTCCTCCTGGTACCTCATGGCGGCGTCGTAGATGCTGGTCTCCTCGCCACTGGGGAAGTGCACGGTGACGCCGCCCTCGGTGTCCACGAGGTGGTTCCGAATACGAATGTTGCCGAAGGTGCCACGCATCATGACCTCGTGGTTGCCGCGGCGGGAGCCGAAGGAGTTGAACTCGCGGGGCTCGACGCCGCGATCCATGAGATACTGCCCGGCCGGCCCCGTCTTGGGGATCGCGCCGGCAGGGGAGATGTGATCGGTCGTGACCGAGTCGCCCAACAGCGCCAGCACGCGTGCCCCGTGGACGTTTGTCAACTCAGGGGTCTCCGGCGTCATGCCGACGAAGAAGGGCGGCTCCTGGATGTAGGTTGAGCTCTCGTCCCAGGCGTAGCGATCGCCCTCGGGGACGGCCACCTGATTCCAGGTCTCGTTGCCCGTGTATACGTTCGCGTACTGCTCGTGGAAGAACTCGGGCTTGAGCGAATTCCGAATTTCCTCCTGGATCTCGTCCTGCGTGGGCCAGACCTCAGCGAGATAGACGGGCTCGCCGTTCTTGTCGTGCCCCAGGGGCTCGTGCTCGACGTCGATGTCCATCGTGCCGGCCAGCGCGAACGCGACCACCAACGGCGGACTGGCCAGATAGTTGGCCTTGGTGTGCGGGTTGATGCGCCCTTCGAAGTTCCGATTTCCGGACAGCACCGAGGCCACGACGAGGTCGCCCTCGTCGACCGCCTCCGCGATCGGCTCCGGCAGCGGGCCGCTGTTGCCGATGCAGGTCGTGCAGCCGTAGCCGACGATGTGATAGCCCAGCGCTTCGAGATCCTCGAGCAGGCCGCTCGTCTCGAGATAGCGGGTGACCACCTTGGAGCCGGGCGCCATGCTCGTCTTGACCCAGGGTTTGACATCCAGGCCGCGCTCGACGGCGTTGCGGGCGATCAGGCCCGCGCCGACCATGACGCTCGGATTGGACGTGTTGGTGCACGAGGTGATCGCCGCGATGGCGACGGAGCC
>JAHEOA010000077.1 GCA_018609825.1 Candidatus Bipolaricaulota bacterium
CGGTCGTGAGCGCGTGCGTGACCGCCTCGTAGAGCGAGAGCCCCGCGATCGCCAACGCGACGACCTCGGCGACCGTGAGGCCGAGATAGACGCCCCAGAGCGCCCGCGCCGTCTGGCGCATGTGCGGGAAGAGGCGCTCGACTTCTGGGCCGGGGGCCTCGGCCTCCATAAGCTGCCGGCCGCCGATGCCGAGTCGCGGCAGCACGGCCACCGCCAAGACGATGATCCCCATGCCGCCCAGCCATTGGGACAGCGACCGCCACAGCAGCAGGCCCCGCGACTGGCCCTCGATGTCGGTCAGGACCGTCGCTCCGGTGGTGGTGAAGCCGCTCATGGACTCGAAGAAGGCGTCCACGAATCCCAGCGTCCCGACGGCGACGTACGGCAGGCTGCCGATCAGCGCGAAGGTCAACCAGCTGACGCCGACGACGAAAAACCCTTCGCGGATCGTCAAGTTTCGGCTGCCGTGGGTCACCGAGCGCAAGGCGGTGCCCAGGCCCACGGTGAAGACGAGGATGCCCAGCCAAGGCAGTGCCGGCTCGGCGTAGTAGAGCGCCACGGCCCCCGGCAAGAGGAACGTCAGGCCGACGCCTTGCAGGACGATGGAGATGAGGTGCAGCGCCGACCGAAGATCGACGGCGATCCTCATAGGATGTCTTCGACCTCGCTCACGGCCGACTTGCGGCTGAACACGATGACGAGGTCGCCGATGTGGAGCGCGTCATCGCCGCCGGGGATGATGACGCGGTTGCCGCGTACGATGGCGCCGATCGTGGCCCCCGCCGGGAAGTCGGCGTCTTCGAGTTGGGTGCCGACGAGCGGGCTTTCCGGGGAGACCTCCATCTCGAGGATCTCCGCGCGGTTGCCCTCGATGGTGGACAGCCCCGCAATGCGACGACGGGTAAAGCGGATGATCTCCTCGGCGACGACTTTGCGGGCGCTGACCGCCACGTCGACGCCGACCCGTTCAAAGACCTCCGCGTATTCGGGCTCGGCGACGCCCGCGATCACCTTCGTGACGCCGAGCGTCTTGAGCAGCAACGCCGAGAGGAGGTTGCGCTCGTCCTTGTCCATGACGCTGATCCCGACGTCATACGTCGCGAAGCGCTCATGTTCCAAGAACGCCAGGTCGGTCGCGTCGCTCTGAAAGACTTGGCAATAGGGGAGCTGCTCGGCGAGCCATCGGCTCCGCTCGGCGCCGGCTTCCACCAGTTTGGGGCGCAACCCGCGTTGTTGGAGGGTCTGGGCGAGTCGAAAGCCGATGCGGCCGCCACCCAAGATGACGATGTTCTCGGCCATGGGGCGGCCGCCCGCGCGGCGGTTCAGCTCGCCCAAGGCCTCCGGGATGCCGACGCTGACGACCAGGTCGCCCGGCTCGATGGTGTTCTCGCCCGAGGGGATGATCACCTCGCCCTTGCGGATCAGGCTGACGATGCGCAGGCTCGACGGCAGGTCCAGCTCCTCGATGGGGCGGCCGGCCAACGGCGAACTGGGATCCACGGCCAGCTCGGCGGTCGTGATCTTGCCCTTGGCGAACGTATGGACGCCCCGAGCGGCGGGGACGCCGATCAGTTGCCCGATGGCTCGTGCCGTGATCAGCTCGCTGCAGACCATGAAGTCGACGCCGAAGTCGCCGGGCTCCCAGCTCTCGATGTAGTCGGGATCGTGGACGCGGGCGATGGTGAAGGGATTGCCCAAATGCTTACTGGCAGCGCAGGCCACCATGTTGACCTCGTCGACGTCGGTGCAGGCGATCGTCAGGTCGGCGCGGTGGACGCCCGCCTCCTTGAGCATCTTGATGCTCGCGCCGTTGCCGCGGATCGACATGACGTCGTAGGGATCGATGAGCTCGAGACGAGCCGGCGAGCGCTCCACCACGACGACGTCGTGGTCGCTCTGGAGTTCGTGGGCAATGCTTCGGCCGACCTGACCGGCCCCGATGATGACGACGCGCATGGCGGCTCCCCCTCGAGAGGACCGATTGTACGTTGCCCGCTGAGAAGCGTCAATGACCCGCCCGTTGCGACGTCCACGCCGATTGGGCTACCCTCACGCTGCCATGCGCTTTGCCGCCAAGCTCCACGAGGCCGCTTGCCGCAACGACAGTTGGCTCTGCGTCGGGCTCGATCCCGATCCGGCGCGCCTGCCCTCTCACCTCCAGAACAGTGCGGACGACGAGCCCACCGTGGTCGAGTTCCTCCGTTCGATTATCGACGCGACCCGCGATCTCGTCTGCGCCTACAAGCCGAACAGCGCGTTCTACGAGGCGCTCGGTCCGCGGGGCCTGGAACTGCTCCAATCCGTCTGCGAGGCCGTTCCGGAGGATATCCCCGTCATTCTGGATGCCAAGCGCGGCGACGTCGGCCACACGGCCGCCAAGGACGCCGCGTTCGCGTTCGAGCAGACGGGCGCCGACGCCGTGACGCTGAGCCCGTATCTCGGCTCGGATTCGCTGCGTCCCTTCCTCGAATACGGTGATCGGGGAGTATTCCTGCTCTGCCGCACGTCCAACCCGAGTTCGGGAGACCTCCAGGATCTCGAGTGTGATGGAAAACCGCTCTATCTGCGCGTGGCCGAATGGGCCCGCGGGCGGCAAGCCACGAGCGAGGCAACGATCGGATTGGTCGCGGGGGCGACGTATCCCAAGGAACTTCGCCTCATCCGCGACGTCGTCGGCGAGGACATGGCTCTGCTCGTGCCCGGCGTCGGTGCGCAGTCGGGCGAACTGGAGACGGCGGTTCGCGCGGCCGCCAATGATGAGGGGGCCAACGCGATCGTCAACGCCTCGCGCGGCGTGCTCTACGTCTCCGACGGCCCGGACTTCGCGGACGCCGCTCGACAGGCGGCGATGGAGCTCAGAGACGGGATTCACCGAGGAGGACGACCATGACCGACGTGTCGGATCGGGAGCTGCTCAATCGTGCGTTGCAGGCTCGGCAACGGAGTTACGCGCCCTACTCGCAGTACGCCGTCGGCGCGGCGCTGTTGACCGATGCCGGCGCTGTCTACGAGGGCGCCAACGTCGAGAACGCGTCCTACGGCCTGAGCATCTGCGCCGAGCGCGTCGCGATGTTCAAGGCCATCTATGCGGGCGAACGGTCGTTTGCGACGATCGCCATTGCGGGCGCAGAAGGCGTGCTCTGCTCGCCGTGCGGGGCGTGCCGTCAGGTGCTCTTCGAGTTCGCGCCCGAGTTGGACGTGGTCATGGGCACGGGCGCAGCGTCGTTCGAGGCGTCCACGCTGAAGGAGCTGTTGCCGAGAGGATTCGGGTTTTCCCAATGAGAGCGCTCGATCTGATCCAGAAGAAGCGGAACGGGGACGAGTTGACCGAGGGTGAGGTTCGCTTTCTGATCGGGCGCTACAGCGCCGGCGAGATCCCAGATTACCAGATGTCGGCGTTCGCCATGGCCGTCTATTTCCAAAGCATGACCGAGGCCGAGACGCTCCATCTGACTCGTGCCATGGCCGAATCGGGCGAGACCGTCGACTTCCCCAATGTTGAAGGATTCATCGGCGACAAGCACAGCACCGGCGGCGTCGGGGACAAGATCTCGCTCGTTCTGCTCCCCTTGGTCGCGGCGGCCGGATTGCACATGGGGAAGCTCTCGGGCCGCGGTCTCGGCCATACGGGCGGCACCATCGACAAACTGGAGTCGATCCCCGGCTTCGAGACCGACATGTCGATCGATCGCTTCCAACGCCTCGCTCGCGAGAACCGCCTCGTGATTGCCAACAGCAGTGCTGAACTGGCCCCCGCCGATCACAAGCTCTACGCGCTGCGCGACGTGACAGCGACCGTCGAGTCGATCCCCCTGATCGTGGGCAGCATTCTCAGCAAGAAGCTGGCCATCGGCTCCCACGGGATGGTCTTCGACGTCAAGACGGGCGCGGGCGCGATATTGCCCGATTATGAGCGCATGAAGGAGCTCGCCCGGTTGCTCATCAACACGGCGCAGGGCGCGGGCCGCCAGGCGGCGGCGCTGTTGACCGACATGTCCCAGCCGTTGGGCAACACGGTCGGCAATGCGCTGGAACTGCGCGAGGCGGTCGAGACGCTCCATGGCGACGGCCCGTCGGACGTGGAAGCGTTGTCGTTGGCACTCGGCGCCGAGCTGCTCGTCATGGCCGACGAGGCCGAGGCCCCTGACGACGGGGTCGAACGCTTGCGGGGCCACATCGACGACGGATCGGCCTATGAGCGGTTCCTGGCCATGGCCCGCGCGCAGGGCGGGGACGTGAGCGTTATTGAGGACGTCAGCCAGCTTCCCCAGGCGGCCGATCAAGTGGCCGTCGAGGCCCCGACGGCGGGCTTTGTTCACGCGCTGGACGCCCGCGCAGTGGGCGAGGCGGCCAATCTCCTGGGCGCCGGTCGGAGTGACAAGGGCGAGTCGATCGACCACGCCGTCGGCGTTGAGCTGGCTGCCAAGGTCGGCGACGCGGTTGGTCGAGCCCAGCCTATTGCGTACCTTCACGTCAATGATCCGTCCAACCTGTCCGATGCCCGGGAGCGACTGACGTCGGCGATCGAGATCGGAGATGGTCCGATCGAGGTGCCGTCGTTGGTGCACGAGCGGGTCCTTTAGGGCCTCGATTTGAGCCCGTGTGAGCCTCGTGACTCAAGTCCGCTCCAGCGGGTTGATGCGCGAACGTCAGTTTCCCTGCGGGCTACTCGCGTCGATAGGGTTGACCGAGCTTGCTCGGGAAGCGGGCGCGGCCAATCGCCCCGGCCACGACCAGGAGGGTGACGACATACGGCAGCGTGTTGATCAGCTGCGACGGCACGACCCGCTTGATCTCCGAGGAGCTGGAGACCCAGACGGAGAGACTGTCGAAGAAGCCGAAGATCAGCCCGCCCACGAGTGCCAATAGGGGGTTCAGCTTGCTGAACACGACGGTGGCGAGCGCGATGAAGCCGCGCCCCGCCGCCAGCTCGTTGACCAGCACCCCGAACCAGTCTAGCGCCATGAACGCCCCGCCCAAGCCTGCCAAGGCCGAGCCGAGCGTCGTCGCCCAGAAGCGCGTGGCCTCCACGTTGACGCCGGCGACGTCCGCCGCCCGCGGGTGCTCCCCGACGATGCTGATCCGGACGCCGAGCTTGGTCCGGTTGATGACGTAGTAGGCGACGATCGCGAGCAGGATCGTCAGGATGGTCAGATAGCTGATGCCGCCATAGGGCGTCGGAATGGCGGCCATTCGAGCGGCCTCGGGGACGACGTGCTGACCCGGCACGTTCCAGATGGCGATGAGGCCGTAGGAGATCAGTCCGGCTCCCAGGAGATTGATCCCGACGCCGCTGATGATGTGATCGCCGCGCAGGTAGACGCAGACCAGCCCGTGCAGCATGCCGAGCGCGACCCCGACGCCGACTCCGGCCAGAAGGCCGACCCAGGGGGAACTGGCCGTCTCCGCGACGAAGACGCTGATGAGCGCGCTGGAGAGCAGAATGCCTTCCAGGCCGATGTTGATGACGCCGGCCCGCTCGCCGAAGATCTCGCCGATGGCCGCCAGCGCGATCGGCACCATGGCGCTGAGGGAGATGATCAGTATCTGCAGGATGTCGCCGGTGCCCAGCATCTCAGGCCGTCTCCTCCTCGGCGCTCGAGCGCCCGCGGATTAGGCCGCGCAGGATACGCAACAGTTCCGGTGCCGCCAGGACCACGATGATCACGCCCTGGATCACCATGATCATCTCCTGGGGCACGTCCGAGGCGATGTCCATGCTCAGGCCGCCGACGTTGAGCGCGGCGAAGAACAGCGCGGCGAAGATCACGCCTATCGGGTGATTGCGCCCGATCAGCGCCACGCCGATGCCGTCGAACCCCAGGTTGGCCACGGTCGACATGTCGGTGGTGAGGGCGTAGCCGGGTGGGCTGCCGATGATCATGAGCGAGCCGGCCAATCCGGCCGTCATGCCGCCGAGCCAGAACGTGGCGTTGACCGTCTTGGCCTGGCTCATGCCGGCGTAGCGGGCGGCAATGGGGTTGAAGCCGACGACGCGGAGTCGGTAGCCGAACGTCGTCCGCGAGAGCAGATAATAGATGACCACGGCGACGATCACCGGAACGATGAACGCGGCGGTCAAGCTCGTCCCCGGCATGAGGGCCGGGAACCGGGCCGACTCCGCGGCCTTGATCGACTGATACGCCCGGTCCGGGTTGGCCAGAAAGTGGGTTACGACATACATCCCGACGAACAGCGCGATGCGGTTGAGCATGATCGTGGAGATGACCTCGTGGACGCCGCGAATGACCTTCAGAAGCGAGACGGGCAGCGCCCAGAGCGCACCGGCCGCCATGCCGAAGGCCATAGCGACCAGATGATGGATGCCCGGCGGCAACACGAAGAGGCTGGCCGCCGCGGTCGCCACGGCCCCCGCGTAGACCTGGCCCTCGGCCCCGATGTTGAACACGCCCCCGCGGATGCCGATGGCGAAGGTCAGCCCCGTCAGCACGAGCGGCACCGCGGCGCCGAGCGTGTCGTAGAGGCCCCATTCGTTGCCGAATTGGCCGTCGAAGAGGCCGCCGAAGACGCCCTCGTACAGCGCGCCGTAGCTGGCGATCGGGTCGTAGCCCCAGATGAGCATCGCCAGCGCGCCGCCCAGCAGGCCGACCAGCGCGGCAAACAGCGACAGCCCGACCGGGGCCAACATGCGGACGAGCCTCATCGGGCCATCCCCGCCATCAGCTTGCCGACCGTCTCGTAGTCGGCCTCCGCCGCGTCCAGGATCTCCATAAACCGTCCGTTGTAGATGGCGGCCACCCGGTCGGAGAGCGAAAGGACCTCTTCAAGGTCCTCCGAGACGAGCAGAATCGCTGACCCCTTGTCTCGCAGGGAGATGAACAACTCCCACGTCTGGCGCACGGCCCGTCGGTCGAGGCCGTGCGTCGGGTGGGAGGCGATGATCACGGGCGGCTCGCGCCAGGTCTCACGTCCCAAAAGCAGTCGTTGAATGTTGCCGCCGGAGAGGATGCGCGTCTCGGTCTTCCAG
>JAHEOA010000078.1 GCA_018609825.1 Candidatus Bipolaricaulota bacterium
ACCACGGAAAGGTCAATGGCGTTCTCGACGTCAAAGATGAGAAAGTCGGTCTCTAACGCGTTCCCAGGGGTTTGGGTGGGCTCGACGGCAATGCTGGTCGTAAAGCTGCCGGTCACGTCGGCCTGAGCCGAAAACGCGAAGCCGGCCATGAACGCAAATGCGAGCGCAAATGCGAGGATGCGTGTCTTGCTAGACATTTAGCGCGACCTCCTTTTTGTTTGGTTGCGTGGTTGGTGAACGTTGCGAATGTGTCGATGAAGCCTCTAGGGATGTGTCCTGGGTGACCACCTCCTTCCCCTCCAGGTTATGCGAAACGCGAAGCCCATTAAACAGGTAGGTTTGAAGATTTACGCGATCACTCTGGAGGCCAGTTGGACTAATACTGCGAGCAGTTATTAAGGAAACTGGATGAAGAGTTCGAGTTCGACTTTTGTTTTACCATAAATATCAGCTAGACTAGAAGCAAACGGCAAGACATCTTCTGCAAGAAAGAAGGAGTATTTGCAGAACAAGCCTGGCTCAGCGGAGGCCACCGCCGGGCTGGGCCGATGCCCGAAGCGCAAAAACGCAGCAGGGGAGGGGTCAACCTATGCCGATGTCCGACGAGCGGCGGGAGAACTGCCAAGCGTGCCTGGCGGAAATCTTCGAGGACCTCAGTGATGACGATCTGGAACGCCTCCAGAACGCCGCCCACATCATCCAGCGACCCAAGGGCCACCTGATCTACGACGAGGGGGATTCCGCGGTCGAGGGCTACTGCATCTGTGCCGGCACCGTCGAGGTGTTCAAGCGGATCCAACAGGGCGGCGCGCTGGTTCTCGGCACCGCTCACGCCGGGGCCATCCTCGGCATGGAGGAGATCCTGGCCGAGCACGGGACGTATCACACCTCGGCCCGCGCCCTGTTCGACGTCCAACTGGTCGGGCTGCCCCGCGAGGAGATCCTGGGCCTCGCCCAGTCGTCCTCGGACTTTGCGCGCCTCGTGGCCGAGTGGCTTTCCCGCGACCTGAGCCGTACGCGCGAGGAACTGACCTCGATCGTGGAGAAGCCGCTCTACGTCCGTCTGAAGGAGAAGCTGTACGAACTGGCCCGCGAGTACGGCACCCCGACCGACGGGTGGATGGAGATCGGCATGCCGCTCACCAACGACGAACTGGCGCAGATGATCGGGACCACGTCGGGCACGGTCTCCATGCTCCTGCACGACTTGAAGGAAGAAGGGGTCGTGACCCGGAAGGGACGCACCTTCTTCGTGCGGGACGCGCAACGCCAGCTCCAGCACGCGTCCTGATCGCCCGTTCGCCCCGCTCAGTTTTTTCGGCCTAGCTGCCCGAATTGGCGGCATGGCAAGCCATCGCGCCCCCTTGATGCCCGAGCGACCCCATCGCATGGGAAAGCGCAGCGGGCCGGCTCCCTAGCGACCGGCCCGCTGCGCCTAGCAAGTTCAAGGTTCGGTCCCCGGAGGTCGCGCTAAGCATCCCGGGGTCATGTCCGTCCTCACGTCAACCACCTGCGTCGGTCGGTGGCAGAGGCGACCCTTGTGGTCGCCCCTCTGAGGGGCCATCCCAAGGATTACTCCTGCAGATCAGCCCATTTAGAAATTGATCGTAAAGCTCGTGGTGCTATCGTTGAAGCCGAACGCGCCGAAGCTCGCCTCGGTGCCGAGCTCGAACGCGCCCAGCGACGTGCTCACGCTGAAGTCGACCGTCTGGAACTCGGCCGTGCCGTCGGTGTTCGGGTCGGTGAACGTCGCCTCGATGCCGAAGTCGACGTTGCTGCGCGAGACGTCCAGCCCCACGACCGCTTCGGCGACGCCGGTGCCCGGCTCGAAGTCCGTGTCGATGGTGAACGTGGCCGGGTTGGTGTCCGGGTTGAGCGTCGTCGACAGGTCCAGACTGATGTTCGTGATCGTCCCGTCGGGGTCGAAGTCGATGGCGACCGTGCCCGGGCCCGTGCTGAACTGCAAGGTCAACGGGCCGAGCTCCAGGCTAAAGAGGTTGACGAAGGTGAAGCTGGCCTCGAACGGCATGGGCATCGGCCCGGTGAACGTGAAGCTGTTGGTCATGTTGCACTGGGTCGTCTGCTCGCAGACGATGTTCGCGTTGGCCGTCACGCCCGAGGCGACGGGCACGCCGCTGATGTTGAGCTCCTCAAAGTCGAACAGCAGGTTGGGCTTGGTCTCGGTCTCGCTCTCGACGGCGCCCGTCACGCAGAGCGGGTTGACCTCGTAGGGCCAGCTGTGCTTCTTGATGACGTTCGGCGTCCGGCTGGCACAGATGCCGGTCTTGGCGCTGATCGTCACGCCGCTCGTGGTCTGGCCGTTGAGGCTGAGCACGTCGCCGAAGCCGAACTGCTGGCTGCCCGTCTGATACGTGATCTGGCTCTGGGTCTCGGGCCAGTTGACGTCCTCGAACAGCGCCAGGTTCTCAAAGCTGACGCCGCCGAGCGAGATGCTCGTCTTGACCCGCTTCTTGACGAACAGCAGGTCGTCGGATACGGGCCACGGGTTGTTGTTGATGGCCTCACACGTCTCGTCGCTTCCGACGTTGAGCGCGCACGTCGCCTGGAAGCGGCCGAAGACGAACTGCCCGTTGACCTCGAGCGCGCCCAGCGTGGCGGCGTAGGTCAACGAGACGTCCTCGACGCCCGGAAGCCCGAAGTGGCTGTGCAGCGTCGTGGACAGCCCGCTGATCACGACCGTGATGTTGATGGCGTTCTCGATGTCGAACACGGCCGGCCCGATCTCGCTGGCCGTGGTCTGCGGCTCGACGAGGACGCCGGCGGTGAAGCTGCCGGTGACGTCCGCTTGGGCCGTGCTGGCCCCCAAGACCGCGATCGCCAGAGCGATCGCGCCAATCAGAAACGTGGCTCTTGCCTTGCTAGACATTGAGCGACCTCCTTGTTCGGGTTGGGGCTGTTGGTTGAGCGACCACAGCGTGGCGTTGCGACGGACAGACGCATGCGATCGAGCGACATCACCTCCTTGGGCCTCCGTCCGAGCTGCGGCCGGGCTTGGGCCCCCGCCGGTCCGCAGCTGCCTTGTGCCAGCCACACTGTAGACCGGCACGCGAACGGACCGAACAATGACGGCGAATCTCTCGCTTGCTGATTGACGAATATTGAAGCTATGAAATGTATCGTTGGGGATTCGTGATCAGAGAACGGGTCGATCGTGGCGTCCGATGCCGACCGTTCGATGGGGTTGAATGCGGCCTTCAACGCCGCCCAATGCCCGTCGTCTGGACGCACTGCGTCGCCGTCTGCGGGCGAACGCCCGCCCTCAACGCCGAATCGGCCGTCGCTGAGCCCGAATCCTTCCCGACATCGAGCAAATTGAACACGTAAGCTGGCGTGACCTGAACGGATTCATGGACGGGCTTTCACCGCGTTTTCACCGTCCGTGAATGGTTTTTTCACCTACCCAATGGGACAAAGGGGAGTGCCTGCGCCAAAGGCAGGCGCCGGGTCAAGCTCGGACCGGACACGATGGGAAAATGGACCGGCGCTTGCTCGCGCGACGCCGCCCGAGCAAGCGGAGGGGGTCGGACAGACGACATTCACCGGGAGGTGACCGCCTTGAATCGGAAACCGAACCTCTCCGAACTGGCTCACGACGGACTCTCCGGGCCGCTCGCGGTCCTGGGGGCCGACGACCTGCGCAACCTGGACGCCCGCGTCCGCGTCATCCACCGGGCGGCGGGCAACATCATCTACGAGGAGGGCGAGTCGGCGATCGCCTGCTTCTTCGTCGCCCAAGGCCGCCTCGAGGTCTTCCAGCATCTGGAGGACGGCGAGCAGCTGACGCTGCAGCTGGCCAAGCCGGGCGACCTCCTGGGCGTCGACGAGATCCTGACCAACTATCGGGTGCACCGCTCCTCGGCCCGCGTCTTGGAGGAGACGCTCCTCGTGGAGCTTCCGCGCGAGGAGATCCTGGAGCTGTTGCAGACCTCGCCGGCGTTCGCCTTCGAGGTCAGCCGCTGGCTGGCGAACCAGACGCTCGCCATGATCAAGAAGGTCGACTGGTTCTACGACAAGTCGGCGGCCGAGCGGCTCTCCGAGACGCTGGCGGAGCTGGCCGAGGCCCACGGCGTCTCGCTCAACGGCAACGGAGCTGTTGAAATCCCGCTGCCCCTGTCGAACCGCGAGCTGGCCGGCTTGGTGGGGACGACGCCGCAGACGATCTCGACGCTCTTGGGCCCGCTCAAGAAACAATCCATCTTGAGGCGCCGCGGCGAGACGATCGTCATCGAGCATCCGGAGAAGCTGCGGCCGCGGCCCTCCAAGTCCTGAGCCAACGAAGTCTCTCAAGAACCTGTCCACGGATGGATAGCGGGTTAACGGCTATGGCAGACGGGGTGGTCGTTCTATCCGCTAATTTGATACTGATCCGCTGACAGACTGGATCGCGGACGGAAATGAGAAAAGCGAAGCGGGCCGGCTCCCTAGGACCGGCCCGCTTCGCCTAGCAAGTTCAAGGTCCTGTCCCCGGAGGTCGCTGGGATCCGGGGCGTCTTGAACGGGTTTTAGAAGTTGATGGTGAAGCTCGTGTTGCTGCTGACGAAGCCGAACGCACCGAACACAGCGCTCGTCTCGAAGTCGAAGGCACCCAGCGTCGTCGCCACACTGAAGCTGACGCTGTCGAAGACGGCCACGCCAGTAACAGTGCTCGGATCGAAGTCGGCATTTATGCCGAAGGTGACGTTGCTGCGCTCGATGTCCAATCCGACGTCGGCGTCTGTCAGGCCCGTGCCCGGTTCGAACGTGGAATCGATGCTGAACGTGGCTGGGTTGGTGTCCGGGTTGAGCGTGGTGGAGAGATCGAGGTCGATCGTCTCCAGTTCGCCCGCCGGCGTGATGCCGATCACGAGCTCACCGGCACCGGTGCTGAAGGTCAGGTCGGCACCGCCGAAGGCCAGCGTGAACATGTCGACGAAGAAGAAGTCAGCGCTGAACGGAATCGGGCCCATGCCGCTGAAGTTGAACTGATGGACCATGCTGCAGTCGAACGTGCGGAAGCACGTAATGAACGCATTGGCGGTCACGCCGCTGGCAACCGGGATGCCGGTGATGTTCAGCGTCTCGAAGTCGAACATGAGGTTCGGCTTGTCGAGCCCTTCTTCAACCGACTGACCCGGCGTCCCTGGGGCACAATCCGGATTGACTTCGTACTGCCAACTGTGCTTCTTGATGA
>JAHEOA010000079.1 GCA_018609825.1 Candidatus Bipolaricaulota bacterium
CCGCCCATCTCATGACATGCGCAGCCTGCCGCGAGCGCTTTCGGCAGCTGAGGACCGCCCCCGAGCCGTCATCGAGGGCGCTGGCCGGCCGAATCCGCGACTGGACCGTCGCCGTTCGCGGCGCGTTCCGGCCCATGCCACGGCCGGCGATGGTGGCCATGGCGGCCCAGTCGGTCGTCATCGTCGGCATGGTCGCCGCACTTCTGTTGGGCCCCTTGGGGATAAACCAACCGAGCGATTCGACGCCCGAGGCGGCCCAGGCGACGTCCTCCGCGCCGCCGGAGCCACAGGCAGAGACGCAGCGTACGCCTCCGGAGGGCCGGTCTCGTGAGACCGCTCCCGAGGACGCGGACCCGTCGACGGCGGAGGCGTCCATGCCGGAGCCCATGGCGGAGCGGATCCGGATTCTGGCCAGCAGCAACGATCCCGAGGCCCGACTGGTGGCCGCGCGCGAACTGCAGAACTGGTCCGATCCGAGCCTGGTGCCGGAACTGACCCGCCTCTATCGCCAGGAGTCGCATCCCCAGGTTCAGCAGGCACTGCGCAGCGCCATCAACGCCATCGCGAGCAACATGGCGACCCAGTACGACAGCGCGCTCCAAGCCATTCGGGAGTTTGAGGGCTCGACGGGCAGGCAAGCGTCCGAGCTCATGGACCAAGTCGAGCGGCAGCTGGGTGAGCTCTTCAGCGAGGCGGGTCCGTCTCTGCCGGACAGCGGGCGAGCGGAGTACGGCGGGTCGCTCGTCTGCACGGCGTCCGCGGGGTTGACGCTCGCGCAGTTGCGGCAGCTCAGTAACGAGCTCGGCGGAATGATGGTCGTCGACCAGTCGCTTCCGTCGGAAAGCTTCCGCATGCGGGTGCCGATCTCGGCCGGCCTCAATGAGACGTTGCGCGAGCTGGAAACCGAGATGGACCTGCGGTGCTACCAAGAGTAACAGCTACTCGGCCGGCGGGGCTGGCCGCTACGACTGCCGGGCCACCAGTTGCTCGTACCGCGCGCGCCAGGCCGGATCGAACGGGCCCTCGAGGCGCTCGATCATCTCGATTAGCCCCATGAGCCCCTCTTGCGAGGTGGCCACGTCGGCCTCATCCAGCGCCGCGTAATCGCCGTGTTCCAGGATTTCGTATTCCAAGCCGGGCGCCACCTGAAGATCCAGCCCCAGTGAGACGAGTTCGAGCCGTGCCTCGCCCTCAACCCAGCGGAGCGGGCGGATCACGCGTCCGTAGAGCTCTTGCAGAGCCCAATGCTCGTCGTAGATCGCCGCGACGGTATAGGGCACCTCGCTCCAGTAGAACTCAATCGACTGATTCGTCACGGGCGCTTCGGTGCCCTGGGAAATGAACTCCAGCGGACGCTCCCACGCCCCGTGGACGACGAACAGCCCTTCCTCCTCAACCAGTTCACGGACGGGCCAGCGGTACTTGGGCCGCTCGCGCGGATTCAGGACGTGGACGTCGATGGGGTCGGTCATGATCGGTGTTTGTTGAGATAGATCAGCACGCCCTGGACGTTCATCTCGATCTCGGCGCGCAGGCCTTCGGGCCCGTAGGCGCTCGCCAGCGCGGGGTCCGCCTGCTCGACGAAGTGGTCCTTGACGGCCTGTTCATCGCCCAGCTCGTCCAGCTTCTGCTCGATCGACGTCACCCACTGGCGGAGCAAACGCTCGTGCTCGTCGATCAACGCCGCTGGCTGTTGATGGGGACCGAAGTGGGTGAAGTAGAGCCAATCGAGATCCAGTTCGCGCAGGCGCTCGTGCGTGCTGAGCCAGTCGTCGAGGTGGAACTGGGGCGGCGGGGTCGTCATCTGGAAGCCAGCCAGATGGGGCCGATAGATCCCGAGGGCGTCGCCGGTGAACAGCCCCTTCGTCTTGGGCTCGTGGAAACTGGCGTGGTGCGGCGCATGGCCCGGCGTGTCCAGGACGTTGAGCGCGTAGCCGTCACCGAGGTCGAACGACTCGCCGCCCTCGAGCGAGATGAGTCGATCTTCAGCGACGGGCTTCATGTCGCCGTAGTGTTGGAAGTTCGGCCCGACTGCCCGGGCGACGCTCTTGACGAGCTTGCTCGGGTCGGCCAGGTGGGGCGCGCCGACGTGGTGGCACAGCACCTGGGCGTTCGGACATGCCTCGGCCAGATACCCGGCCCCACCGGCATGGTCCATGTGGACGTGGGTGGGCGCGACGTAGGCCACGTCCTCGGGCGCGATGCCGACCTCGTCGAGCGCAGCAAGGGCCTTGTCCGTCGTGTGCGAGAACGCCGTCTCGATGATGGCCGGGATCGGAACCCGCAGAATATAGAGCCCGCCGTAGCGGGACTGGCCCATCATCTGCGCATCGACGACAAACAGGTTCTCGTCCGCAGGAACCGACTGAGCGACCCTCATTCCAGGTTCTCGACGATCGCCTCGGCGTACTCGCTGGTCGCCAGCTTCTCGGCGCCGTCCATCTGGCGCTCCAAGTCGTAGGTGACCCGCTTCTGCGATATGGTCGCGTCGATGGCGGTCTGCACGGCTTGGGCCGCTTCGTCCCAGCCCATGTGCTCCAGCATCATCACGCCCGACAGCAGCAGCGCCGTCGGGTTGGCCTTGTCGGTACCGGCGTGCTTCGGAGCCGATCCGTGCGTGGCCTCGAAGAGCCCGATCTCGTCGCCGATGTTGGCGCCGGCGGCGATGCCGACCCCGCCCACCATCGCTGCGCAAGCGTCGCTGAGATAGTCGCCGTTCAGGTTCGGCGTGGCGAGGACGTCAAACTCATCGGCCCGTGTCAGCGCGTGCTGGAACATGATGTCGGCGATCCGGTCCTTCATGACGACTTTTCCAGTGGGCGGTTCGCCGTCGTGCTGTTCCCACACGGCGTCCTCGGTGATCGTGTCGTTGGGGAACTCCTCCGCGGCCAGATCGTAGCCCCACTGCATGAACGCGCCCTCGGTGAATTTCATGATATTCCCTTTATGGACGAGGGTCACGCTCTCGCGGTTGCGCTGGAGCGCGTACTGGATCGCCTTCCGCACAAGCCGCTTCGAACCGTGGACGCTGATCGGTTTGACGCCGAGGCCCGAATCATCCCGAACGTCGATGCCGAACTCGTCGTGGAGGTATGCGATCACCTTCTTGACCTCGGCCGAGCCCTGCTCCCATTCGATGCCGGAGTAGACGTCCTCCGTGTTTTCGCGGAATACGACGAAGTTGACCTTCTCCGGTTCCTTCAGAGGGCTCGGCATCCCGGGAATGTAGCGGACCGGTCGGATGCAGGCGTAGAGGTCGAGCACCTTGCGCAGCGTCACGTTCAGGCTCCGATACCCCGAACCGACGGGCGTCGTCAGCGGACCCTTGATGGCGACCTTGAAGTCGCGCACGGCGTCGAACGTCTCGGTGGGCAGGACCTCGCCGGTGGCCTCTTGGCCCTTCTCGCCGGCGAAGATCTCCATCCACTCGATCTGGCGCTGTCCCCCGTAGGCGTGCTCCATCGCGGCGTCGAGGACGCGTCGCGTGGCGGGCCAGATGTCGGTGCCGATGCCGTCGCCCTCTATGAAGGGAATGACCGGGTGATTGGGCACGTGCAGCTGGCCGTCGGCCGAGGTGATGCGCTCGCCGACATCCGGTATTTGAGCATGCGTGTAGTGGCTCATGCGGATTGCTTCCTCCTCAGGCATTGATAAGCAGATGAATTCGTCTTTAAGCGTACTCGATGGACGAGGGCACCATCAAGCCCCGGTCGGATTCCTCTGGGGGGTTCATTCGGTCGTCTGTCGACAATGTCGTTGATGCCCTGTACGCTTGAACCCGCCATGGACAAGGTCTTCCGCGATCCCGTCCACAACCTTCTGGGCTTCGATCGGGAGCGCGATCAGCTCGTGCTGGATCTGATCGAGACGCGCGAGGTCCAACGGCTGCGCAACATCAAGCTGATGGGCACGAGCTACGTCGTCTATCCCGGGGCCGACCACAATCGCTTTTCGCACTCGCTCGGCGCGACGTTCCTCATGAAGCGGGTCGTCGATCACATGGCGACGCTGGGCCAGGACCCGTCGTATCAGCACCTGGTGGAGGAGCTGCGCGAGCATCGCGAGCTGATGATGGCCGCGGCGATCTGTCACGACATCGGGCACTATCCGTTTTCCCATCTATTGGAAAGTTTCACCTCCGAGCACCATGAGCGCTGGACGGCTCGCCTGCTGCGCGATCCCGACAGCGACGTCCATGGGGTTCTTAAAGCCGCTCACCCCGACTATCCCGAGTGGATCGCGCAGATCGTGGAACGGAGGTTTACGCCATCGTTTGCGGTCAAGCTGATATCGAGCCAATTGGACGTCGATCGCATGGACTATCTGCTCCGTGACAGCGTCCACACGGGCGTCGGCTACGGGCGCTTCGACCTGGAGTGGCTCCTGCACAGCCTGCGGATCGTGCCGCGCGCGGACGACTGGGAGATCGCCATCGATCAGGAGAAGGGCGTCCGCGCCGTGGAGAGCTACGTGCTGGCCCGCTACTACATGTACCAGCAGGTCTATCATCACAAGACGGGTCGCGCGGCGTCAGCGATGCTGATCCGCCTGCTCCAGCGGGCCGCCGAACTTGTCCGATCCGAAACGGAACTCTTTCTGACGGAGCCGCTTCGCAAGCTGCTGTGCGAAGTTCGGACGCTCAGCGTCGACGAGTTCGTCTGCCTGGATGACGTGGCGCTCACATATGCCGTGCGCCGATGGACCGAAGCCGCCGACCCGATCCTCGCTGACCTGGCCCGACGATTCCTCGAGCGCAAGGTTTTCAAAACCATTCCGATCGAGCCGGGCCGCTACGAGATGATGCGGGACGACCTTGCCGAGGTCGCCCAATCCCATGGCTTCGATCCCTGCTACTATCTCGTCCTGGATCGCGCCGTGAGCGACCCCTACAGCGACGGGCTCTTCAAGGCCTCTCGCGAGGAGGTCAGCGAAAGCATCTACCTCGTGGATCGGCGCATGCGCCTCCATGAGCTGAGCGAGCACTCCGAGCTGATCCGCGCGGTCACCAACCGCCTGACGACGCACGATCGACTCTGTCTGCCCGCCGAACTCCGTCCCCAGATCGAGGCGCTGCTCGGATGAGGACCCTCGTCTGCGACATCGACAACACGATCGCCGACGCGCGCCCCCGACTGGCGCGGTCGTTGGAAGCGATCGGGCGACCGGAGCTGGTCCCGACCGCGTTCAACGACTACGGCGGCTTCGAGCCGTTCGTGACGACCGACGAACATCGACGTCTGTTCGGGATCTTCCTCTCCGAGAGGTTCATGGCGTTGGACGAGCCCATGCCGCACGCGGCCGAGGTTCTGTCGGCGTGGACAGGTCGAGGCTATCGCTTGGTCTATCTGACGGGGCGCCACGACGGCGCCGACGACTCGATGCGGGGCGGCACGGAATCGTGGCTGCGGGAGCACGGGTTCCCCCTCCCCGATGCGGCCGACGTCTCGCTGCGCATGAAGCCGCGTCGCGGGGTCGGTGACAGCGCCTACAAGCGGCAAGCCTTGGCAGAACTGGCAGCGACCGAGGCCCCATGGGCGGGCGTCGGCGATCTGCCCTACGAGGGCGCTCTCTACGGCGAGTTCGGCCTGCTGCCCATCCTGACCGCCGAGCTGGGCTTGATTCGTGTGGAAAGACTCCGAGCGAGTCATCCCTCGGCCGTGATCGTCCACGACTGGGCGGAGCTCGAACGCCACCTCCTCCCATCCAACCCTGCGGCCTGAACCTCCCCCGATCCGTGGCTATATAGCCAACATACCATCGTTGATACGTACGATACTCTGACGGTCTTCCTGACGAGATAAACTTATGATCACGGCGTTTGCATGCCCTTGACGGGCCTTTGTGAGTGGGCTTATAGTTTGAACGATACGTCTCTATAGGAGGGACCACCAAATGAGCAGCAGCCTTCGATGGGGCGGACGTGGAATCGTCTGCCTGTCACTCATCGCCGCGTTGGTCCTCGGGGCCTTCGGACCGAACGTGGCGATTCAAGCGCAGGACGACGGCATCGTGCCGGAGGAGCTCGTCGTGGGCATGATTCCGTCCCGCGAGCCCGACGTCCTGTTGCCGGACCTGGAGCCGTTCGCGGATCTCCTCCTGGAGCGCCTCCAGGAGCGCGGGTTTGACATTCAGTCCGTGCGGGCCTTTGTGCCCGAGAGCGAGGCCGCCACGGTCGCCTCCCTCGGCACCGGCGAGGTCCATGTCGGCTTCATGGGCCCGTTCAGCGCCGTCCAGGCCGAGCAGCAGGAGGGCGCTCGCATCCTCACCTCGAGCGTGCGCTTCGGCAACCTCTTCTACCGCGGCCAGCTGATGGCGAACCAGAGCCTCGGCGACCCGAACGAGGGGCCGTTCATCGGCAACTTCGACGACCTGGTGGAGGCCGTGCAGAACGGCGACCAGGTGACGATGAGCTACACCTCGACCGGCTCGACCAGCGGCTTCCTCTTCCCCTGCCTGAAGCTGGCGAACGCCGACGTCCTTCCGGGCAACCACGACAACTTCGACACGTTCGTAGCCGGCGGCCACAGCGCCAGCGGCCTGGCCGTGCTGCGCGGCGACGCCGACATCGGCTGGAGCTACGACGACGTCCGCCTGGACCTCGTGGGCCGGACGGCTGATACGGGTCTGCCGGAGGACATGCCGGAGATCGAGCAGGTCAGCGAGCTAACCACGCGCATCAAGCTGCTCGGCTATACCGACTACATCCCGAACGATCCTCAGGTCGCCGCGGGCAACCTGAGTTCGGACCTGCAGACGGCGATTCAAGAAGAGCTCGTCAGCCTCTCCACCAGCGAGGCCGGAAGCCCGCTCTTGGAGAGCCTCATGGACGCCACGTCGCTGGAGCCGGTCGGCCCCTCGACCTTTGATGCCGTCCGGCAGGTCGTGGGCGAGATCCAGCCGATCCGCGACAGCTGTCTGTAGTTCCGAGTTGACAGGGACACAACCTGTGCCGCACGATCACGGAACGCCGGCGCGAAGCTGGGGAGATCCGGACCGGATCTCCCCGCTCGCCCCCCGACAACATGGATGGCCAAGACCTGCTGCAGATTGAGAACCTCTCCGTCACGTACCCGAGCGGGGTTCGGGCGCTTGAGGACGTCAGCTTGAGCGTCCGCGAGGGCGAGTTCGTCGTCATTGCGGGCGTCAGCGGAGCCGGGAAGTCGACGCTATTGCGCTGCATCAACCGGCTGGTGGAGTACACGGGCGCCGACCTGGAAGGCCGCATCCGCTTCGGCACCCAAGACATCCTGCAGCTCTCCTCGCGTCGCATGCGTCGTCTGCGGGCCGAGATCGGCATGATCTTCCAGGAGTTCAACCTCGTCAAGCGCTCCAGCGTGCTCCGCAACGTCCTGGCCGGGCGCATCCCCAAAGTGGGAACGTGGCGCGCCCTGATGGGGCGATTCCGCCCCTCCGACGTTGAGATCGCCTTGGCGTCGCTGGATCGCGTGGGCATCAAGGACAAAGCCGAGCAACGCGCGGACAAGCTCTCGGGCGGCCAGATGCAGCGCGTCGGCATCGCCCGTGCCCTGGCCCAGGAGCCTCGCCTCATCCTCGCCGACGAGCCGGTGGCGTCGTTGGACCCGATCACCGCCCGCATCGTCATGGAGCACCTGAAGCAGATCAACGTCGAGTCGGGGATCACGACGATCGTCAATCTCCACGACACCGTTCTCGCCCAAGCGTTCGGCGATCGGATCATCGGCATCCGCGACGCACGGCTGATCTTCGACGAGCCCGTCGACGAGCTGGACGACGCCACGTTCGAGGAGGCCATCTACGGCGCGTCGCTTTCGGCGCACGAACACCGTCAGGTCTCGGAGCGTCGGCAGACGGCCTAGCGCGAGATCGAGCGATCATGATGGGATCCCTTTCGCTGCAGACGCTCAAGCGGCGCGTGACGTGGATCGCGATCCTGGTCGCGCTCGTCTGGGTCTACGTCGTCTCCATCCATCAGCTCGAGTTCAGCTTCGTGGAGCTCGTGCAGAAGGGGCCGCGGTTCTTCGACCTGCTGGGCCGCATGTGGCCGCCGCGCTTCGAGATCCTGTCTCAGCTCTGGAAGCCGCTCTTTGAGACGATCCAGATGGCCGTGCTCGGCACCACGCTTGGAGCGCTTCTGGCGCTGCCGGCCGTGATGCTCACCTCGCGCACCGTGACGCGAACGTCATGGATCTACTACCCGGCACGGTTCGTCATGAGCATGCTCCGTTCGATCCCCGCCGAGCTCTATGCGATCCTGTTTGTGGCGGCCCTCGGCATCGGCCCGCTGCCCGGCATCCCCGCACTGACCATCTTCTCGGCCGCGATCATCACCAAGCTGACGAGCGAGAGCGCGGAGAACATTGACACGGGGCCGATCGAGGCGTTGGAAGCCACGGGCGCACGCCGCCCGGCCGTGGTCGGCTTCTCCGTGCTCCCGCAGATCATGCCGCTGTTTTTGAGCTATTCGCTCTACATGTTCGAGCTGAACATTCGCATCGCCTCGATTCTGGCCGTCGTGGGCGCGGGCGGCATCGGTCAGAACCTGGTGACGGCTCTGGACTGGTTCGACTATCCCGCCGCACTGACCATTCTGATCGTGATCTTTGTCTGCGTCTTCGCCATCGACATGATCAGCAGCCGCTTCCGTGAGTCGTTCGTGGAAGGCAAGGACCTCGGCCCGGTCTTCACCTGGAGCTTCGGGGTCGGCGCGGGGGCCGCCATCCTCTGGGCACTGTCGGGGGTCGACTTGGACATGGAGCGCATCGCGGACGGTGTCCACTACCTGGCCGGCATGTTCGGGCAGATGTTCCGCCCGGCGTGGGGTGAGATCGGCACGGCGTTCGCCAAGATGGGCGAGTCGATCCAGATCGCTCTGTTAGGGACCACCATCGCCATGGTGCTGGCGTTTCCCTTCGGCTTTCTCTGTGCTCGCAACCTGATGCCGCGGACGCTCGCGTATGGCGTCCGCCAGGGGCCCAATATCATCCGCACGTTCTCCGAGATTATCCTAGCCATTTTCCTGATCGCGGCGTTCGGGCCGGGTCCGTTTGCGGGCGTGTTGACGATCGGCATCCATTCGATTGGCATGCTCTCGCGACTCAACTACGAGGTCGTGGAGACGATCGACCGGGGCCCACTGGAGGCGCTCAGCTCGCTGGGAACGGCGGGCATCGTGAGATTCCGCTATGCCGTCCTGCCGCAGATCCTGCCGGAGTTCCTCGCCATGGCGATATACCGGTTCGAGATCAACGTCCGCGCCGCCACCGTCTTGGGCATTGTCGGCGCGGGCGGCATCGGTTCCGTCATCCTGCGAGCGGTCCGTCAGGGCCGTTGGCCCGAAGTGGGGCTCTATCTCCTGGTGGTCATCGTCACGGTGATGATCATCGACTACGTCAGCGCCGTGGTTCGCCGCAAGATTATCGAAGGATAGCGGCTCTCCGACCGACCCAACGTGCTCGACTCTCCCTTGGCTTCGGGGGGCTGGTTCGCTACCATGGCGTCTGTTTGGAATTCTTCCGAGGAGTGATGGCTGAACATGGCGTTGGAATTCAAGCTGCCGGACGTTGGTGAGGGGGTCCACGAGGGCGAGATCGTCCAATGGCTGGTCGAAGAGGGCGATAAGATTGAGGAAGATCAGTCGATCGTCGAGGTGATGACCGACAAGGCGACCGTGGAGATTCCCGCGCCCCGCTCGGGCGTGCTGTTGAAGCGTTACGCCGAGGAGGGCGAGATCGTCGAGGTCGGCTCCGTCATCCTCGTCATCGGCGACGAGGGCGAAGAGGTCGGCGATGCCGCGCCGGCCGAACCCGAGGCAGCTCAGGCCTCTGAATCGGGCAACGGTCAAGACCCCCCTGCGACATCGACGACGGAGAAGGCAGCGCCGGCCACGGCTTCGGGCAACGGGCAACAGCCGTCAGCACCGCCGAAGGGCCGCGTACTCGCCACGCCTGCCACCCGGAAGCTGGCCCGCGAGCTCGGCGTGGACATCGCCCAAGTCCAGGGCTCCGGCCCCGCCGGACGGGTGAACGACGACGACGTCCGCGCTTTCGCCGAAGGGGGTGCCCCCGCCGCGGCTCCCGCTGAGGAGACGCAAGATGCCAAAACGGCTCCGACACAGCCGTCGCAGCCGTCGGGGACTGGCGAATCGGTCTCCACGATGCCGTCCGCGCCCGAACGTCCGCGGGTCCGGGGCGAGCAGCAGGAGGATCGCGTCCCGCTTCGCGGCATGCGGCGCCGCATCTCCGACCACATGCGCGAGGCCAAGGACACGGCCGCCCACTTCACGTACGTGGACGAGCTAGACGTGACCGAGTTGGTCAGCGTGAGGGAGAGCCTCAAGGAGACCGCCAAGGAGCAGGGCGTCAAGCTGACGTATCTGCCCTTTATCGTCAAGGCCTGCGTGGCGGCGCTGAAGAACCACCCCTACGTCAACGCCTCGCTCGACCATGAAAACGAAGAGATCGTCTTCAAGCACTACTACAACATTGGCGTGGCGACCGCGACCGAGCAGGGGCTCATGGTCCCTGTGGTCAAGAACGCCGACATGATGAGCATGCTGGAGATCGCGGCGGAGATCGAGCGGCTCTCCGGGCTGGCTCGCGAGGGCAAGATCGGCCCCGACGACCTCCAGGGCGGCACGTTCACCATCACCAGCCTTGGCGCCCAGGGCGGGATGCTCTCCACTCCCGTGGTCAACACGCCCGAGTCGGCCATTCTCGGGATCCACGAGATCAAAAAGAAGCCGGCCGTGGTCGACGACGAGATCGTGATTCGCCAGCAGATGATGCTGGCGCTGTCCTTCGATCATCGACTGGTCGACGGCCACGTCGGCGCGGCGTTCGCCAAGGACGTCAAGGCGTTCTTGGAGAACCCCAAGTGGCTCATGGTGGGCGCCTAATGGGGTAGCCCGCGACGCCTGGCTCATCGACCTCGGGCAGCGCGACTATGCCGAGGTTTGGGAACGCCAGAAACAGCTTGTGGGCGAGCGCATCCGGGATCTGATCCCGGATGCACTCGTGCTTGTCGAACACCCGCCTGTGGTGACGCTCGGTCGCCATCGGCGGTCCGACGCCTTCACCTCCCTGAGCGCGGCACGCGACGTGCCCGTCTACGAGATCGAGCGCGGCGGCCAGGCGACCTATCATGGCCCGGGCCAGCTGGTCGGCTATCCCATCCTGAAGCTCGACGCGGAGCGCCGTGACCTTCACCGTTACCTGCGCGATCTCGAGGCGATGCTCATGAACGTGCTCGCCGACTTCGGCCTCTCCACCCAGCGTTCGGAGGGCGCGACCGGCGTCTGGACGTCGGATCGGCCGAGTCGGAAACTGGCCTCGATCGGCATCGCCGTCAGGCGATGGGTGACCTACCACGGCTTTGCACTCAACGTCTCGACGGATCTGGAAGACTTCCAGACCATCTCCCCGTGCGGGTTCAACCCCGAGGTCATGACGTCGATGGCCCATGAACTGCGACGCCCCATGTCTCTCGACGAGGTCAAGCCCACGATTCACGCCCACATGGAGACGCGCTTCGGCCTCAAACTGCATCCCCGCGACGTGGCGGACCGCGACGTGTCGGCTGTCCAACACTGAGTGGTCAGTCGCGATTGAAGCGCCCTCACAGACGACGCTAGAATCCACAAGATGGTCCGCTCTGCGCGGACTGTGATGAGGTGATTACGATGAGGAGGCGGCCGATGCGCCGAATATTGCGAGGATCCAGTGAGATATGGCGTTGGGGACTGATCAGCGCGCTGTTGATCGCGATCGTGGCCTTGGGCGCGATCGCGCAGCCATCCGACGAGATACGGATCGTCCAGAGTGTCAATCCAGACCAGATCTCGGTCGTGGACACCGGGGGGACGGAAACTGCCCAAGCGAGCCTCACGGTCATCGGGCCTCGGCCGTCATCCGAGGACGCCGGGCCGATCGACATGGTGCTCGCGCTCGATCGCTCCGCGAGCGTCGACTTTCCGGAGATCCAGGGGATCGCGCACACGATCGTCTCGCATCTCGGGGGTCACGACCGCGTGGGCATCGTCTCGTTCGCGGATTCGGCTCGCGTCGACTTGGAGCTCACCCGACTTTTCGGGCCGCGGCATGAGGATCGGGACGGCTTCGACGAGGTGAGCGACACGATCGACGGGCTGGTTCCCGGCCGGCAGACGGCGCTCGGTGACGGCCTCATGTTGGCGATCGACGCACTGCTGGACGGTGCGCGTTCGGACGCGACGCCGCTGATCGTCGTGCCGACGGACGGCGTGAGCCAGGTGGGTCGTGACCCGTTGGCGGAGGCCCAACGAGCGGGCGAGAACGATCTGCCCATCTTTGTGGTCGGCACGAGCCCGGCGGCCCGCACCGAGCTGTTGTCGAACGTCGCCGAGGCAGCGAACGGGCGGTTCTTCCAGCGCTACAGCGACGACGCGCTGGAGCGCATTATGCGCGAAGGGAATCGATTTGTCGCCGCGCGGTATCTGCTGTTGACCCAGACGCTGCCGACGGCGGTGAGCTCCGTTGAAGGCCAGTGGAACGGGCCGTCCGTGCTGCCCGGTCGCTACGCGACCCAGCTCCAATGGCGAGTGCCGTTGTTGTTTGAGGGCGAGGCGTGGCACACGCGCTACAACGTCCGTTTTGACACGCCGGGCTCGTTCAAGCTGAATCAGCCGCCGTCACGCATCGCGTACACCACTCCGGAAGGCGAGCGCGTCAGCGAGGCGTTCCCCACCTCGCCCACGATCCAAGTCGGCGAAGGCAGCGGGCCGCCGCGCGATCAGGGCGGCGAAGAGGGCGAGAACGGCAATGGAGAGAACGGCAACGGCGATGAACGGGCCGAGGACGAAGGGCCGGATAACGGCTCGGAATCCGAAAACGGTGGGTCGCCCCAGCCGGATCTGAGCGCCTCGCCTAGCCAGGCGCGGATGGGCGAAGCGATCGTCTTTGACGCCTCCGGGTCGTCCGACCCCAACCAAGACATCGCCAACTACGAGTGGGACTGGACCAACGACGGGACCTTCGACGCCGAGACGAGCGAAGCCAGCACACGGCACCTTTACGAAGCTCCCGGCGATTACACCGTCCGCGTGCGAGTCACCGACGAGGCCGGCAACGCCTCGACAGCCACGGTGAACGTCTCGGTGCGCGACGGACTTGCGGCCGGTGCCCCGGTCACGACCGCCGACTCCGCGTTCAACGATGCCCCCGGCATCCCCGACTGGATGGCCTATTACCTCGACAACGGCGTCGTCACCAACGAGGAGGCCCGTGACGCCCAAGCCCGTTTCGCCGCCGACGTCTTCATCCCCGGCACGCAGTACCGGATGAGCAACGCCGACGTCACAGCTATCGTGCAGCTGAACCAGCTCGACACGCTCATGAACGACCTCCAGACGCCGAGCGCGGCCGAGGAAGCAGGCTATAAGCAAATGGGCTCGATGGTTGAGGGCATCGGGCAAGCCTACGTCAACCCGGAGTTCCTGCTCAACCGTCGCCCGGTCTTCGACGAGCCGCCGGTGTTGCTCTACGCCGAGGATGCCGAGGGCAACATGAAGCTGGCCGGCGTCCGCTTCGTGTCGGTCATGCAGGACGTGTCGCTCTTCCGGGTCAGTGACTGGTCCAGCCGCCCGGCCGCGGCCCACTTCGAGGACGGCAGCGAGCAGGCCGTCTCGGATCCGTCGAATGTCCCGATGGAAAACTCGGACGGGTCGCCGCTGGCGTTCTGGCACCCGACGCTCTACGGCCTGCACGTCTGGGTGGGCATCCCCAATCCGGACGGCATCTTCGCGCCGCGGCATCCCCAGATCGGATCCGAGTAACGGGACGCTGGACCGTGGCTATCGACACCCGGCGTCGTCGGATCGACGAGATCGACGCTGAACTGCTCCGCCTGCTCAACCAGCGGTTGGCGTCGGTCATCGAGATCGGCCGAGAAAAGGCCGGTCAAGGCGCGTCGATCGTCGACGCCGACCGGGAAGCGGCCATTGTCGAGCGCCTTCTCACGCGCAACGAAGGGCCGATGGATGCCGAGTCCGTGCGGCGGATCTTCGAAACCATCATCGAGGAGATGCGGCGGCTGGAAGCCGACTACACGACCTCCGGCGACGCCGACAGCGATGCGAGATGACAGGTGTCGTTCAGATACATCAGCTGCGACGTCTCGTCGCTCGCGGCCCGCACCAGCGTGATGCCGCCGTTGCTCACGCTGAAGCCGAGGCTGAAAAACGGCTGATCCAGTCCGTGGGCACCGCGCCCGAGGACGTGGTTGGCGAGGCAACGAACGACGCCCCCGTGCGCGATCAGCGCCAGTGACCGATGCGGATAGTCCAGCGCGATGCGCTCAAACGCGGCCGTGACCCGATCGTAGAGGTCCCGCACGCGCTCGCCGCCGTCGGGATGGAAGCCCAGTGGATCCAACCGTGGGTCCTCTCGGAACGCCTCCGGATACTGCCGGGGCAGCTCGTCCTGCGGAATTCCCTGCCAGTCACCGTAATCCAGCTCGCGAAAGGACGCGTCGGTATTCACCGACAGGCCGTGGATCTCGGCTAATGGCTGCGCCGTTTCGATCGTGCGCGTCAGATCGCTGCTCACGATCGTCGAGAGGGGAGCATCGCGGAGCCGTTCGGCGGCCCTGAGCGCCTGTTCGTGGCCAAGCTGGTTCAGCGGGACGTCCGCCTGCCCCATGCAGATGCGGTCGCGATTCCAATCGGTCTGGCCGTGGCGGATCAGGTAGACATTCGTGGACATGGGAGACCAAGCCATCATAGGCCCTGGCATCCGGCGTCACAAGGCTGCTGGTGTAGGCCTCCCGCCGTTCGGGCTCAGCCTTCCGGAGGGGGCGGGTCTTCCGATCCCTCTTCCGCCGAATCCTCAGCCTCGCCGGACACGTCGATCTTGAGGCGAACCTCGGCGATGACGCGATCGTCCTCGGTGTCCTGGGCCCAGACGGTGACCCGATATCGCCCTGCTTCTTCAGGGATTCCGTGAATGACCCCCGTGGGGCCATCAAGGCCCAAGCCGGGGGCCAAGGAGCCGCCGCCGAAGGCGACGCGAACGCCGTCGATGCCGCCGGTGGCGTCAAGCGTTCACGCGTCCCCGTTGCCCGACTGATCGGCCACCCCGGGCGTTGAGGGGCGATCCGCACATCGCCGATGGCTGGCGTGGAAGATCTTGTCCTGAAGGGGATTGACGACCTTGGCGGCCTGCTCGCGCTTGCCGCGGTACGCGTCGTACTGCTCGATGGTGTTCCGCTCCGAGCAAACATCTCCCAACAGAGTGCTTGTCAGACGTCCTGGGTCAACTCCAGGAACTGGCCGGCAAGCGTCCCCCTCGTTCGACGTCTGGCCTCGCTCCAGCCCGGTCAGAGAGTCGCGCAGCCCGTAGATCGCGCCGGCGCCGAAGCGCTTGCCCAGCTCGCTCGGCAGCCCGTGGCGCAACAGCGAGCCGTACTGGCGCAGGAACGCCTGTCGGCGCTGTCGCGTCCAGCCGCGTTCGCGAACGGCCGTGACGACGTCGACGTCGCGAGTGAACACGCTACCGAACTCCCGTCGGACAGATGGTCGATCGGTCTCCTCGCTCGCGGTCGCGGAAATGAGCGGGGTCGTGCAACCGCACGTAGCACGCATGAACGGCCCACCTACGGGTATCCGTCGGTCCATTTGACGATCCCCGGCTTCGACACCGTCGAACCGGCTGGGCTATCATGAGCGCCTGGGGGACCATGGCCGATCCGACCCGCGACGGACGCTTCGCCTATACGCTCGTGTCGCTGGCCGCCGTGATCGTCATCGTCGCCGGCATCGCCGCGGCGCAGTCGATCATCGTCCATCTCATGGTGGCGCTGTTCTTGTCCGTGATCAGCTACGGGGTCTATTCGCGACTGGCACGCTGGGGGGTGCCGTCGGGCCTGGCCATGATCCTGGTGATCCTGCTCGTCGTCGGGCTATTGGTGTCGTTGATCTTCCTCGTGAAGACGACCATCGATCAGTTCGGATCGACGCTCATGCAGTACCAGGGGCGATTCTCCGCGTGGCAAGCCGACATCAAGGCCTGGCTCAACGATTTGGGCCTGCCGGTCGAGGATCAGATGCTGGATCAGTATCTCAACCTGAACCGCGGCGTCCAACTGTTCACATCGCTTCTCAACACGCTGGGCAGCACGCTCTCCTCGGCGTCGCTCGTGATCGCGATGGTGGTCTTCATCCTCATGGAGGCCGCCCAGTTCACGCACAAACTCCGCTCGGCGTTCCGGGACCCCGAGCCGATCCTGGAGTTCATCGACAAGTTCAACGACGCCATCGAGCGCTACTTCTCCATCAAGACCCTCATCAACGTGGCATCGGGCGTCTTCATCGCCATCTGGACGGCCATATTCGGCGTGCAGTTTGCGCTGCTGTGGGGCATGTTGACGTTTCTGCTTAGCTACATCCCCTACTTCGGTACGGTCATCGCCGCGGTCCCGCCCATACTGATCGCGGGCCTGACGGCCGGCTGGCTCACGGCCGTGATCGTGGCGCTCGGCTTTCTGGCGATGGGCATCCTGCTGGGCAACTACCTGGAGCCGCGCATCTTCGGCCAAGGGATGGGGCTGTCGATTCTCGTCGTCTTCGTGTCCATGCTGTTCTGGGGCTGGATTCTCGGGCTGATCGGGATGATCTTCACGGTGCCGTTGACGGTGGCGCTGAAGCTCGGCTTCGAAAGCAGTCCCCGTACGCGCTGGATCGCGCTGTTGCTGGCCGATCGGCCGCCCTACGTAGAGTCCTGACGCGATCAGCCTGCGGCGGACAGAGTGGGGTCCGCATCGACTGCTGGCGCTGGCCGGTCCTCATCGTTCGTGGCCAGGGCGTGGAGGACCAGAATCACGCCGAGGGAGGCGGGAAATAAATGAGGGACGCGAGGATCTCGCGTCCCTCTGCATCTGGTTGCGGGGGCCGGATTCGAACCGGCAACCTCCGGGTTATGAGCCCGACGAGCTTCCTGTTGCTCCACCCCGCACGCTCGTCCGCATTATAGACAGCCCCACAGCCGGTTTCAAGTCAACTCGCGCCAGACGCCCCCAATGCTGCGGCGCGCGGGACGAATGTCCGTGGCTCCTCGGACCGGCGCAATCGGTCAGGCGTCGTGTCGGTGTTACGCTCGCGCCTCGCCGGAGTTACCTATCCTCGCCATGTACTGGGTCAGTCACGTCACCGCCGGACAGGAACATGAGAGCGCGCTGCGAGCCCTGGAGGCGTTCCTCAACGACGAGGCCGAATACATTGAGGCGATCGTGCACATCTCGCCGCAGTATCCCGACGATGAGTCTGAGCTGTTCCCCGAAACGTCCCGTGTACCGGAACCGGTTGCCTTCACCGTCGTGCTGAGGATCACGGACTGAGACACGGCTCGATCAGGCTTTGCTATCCCGATGGGCTCATGCCGATTTGCTGATCTCGACCACGGAGGGTTCGGTCAGGCCCCGGCGGTCATCCATGGCCAGCGCCACGGAGGCGGGTCGGTGCCCGCAGTTGCAGGCGACGCGCTCGTTCTCGAACCTCGCCGGATCGACGTAGGGGGCCAACCCGAGCAGGAGGCCAAACGGCGGAACGCCACCGGGCAGGCGCCATCAATCAGTTCCTCGACTTCCCCCGCCTCGGCGAAGCGGACGTCCTGGAGGCGCAGGTTCCGCTTGAACTTCGCCCGGTCGAGCTGGCCATCCACAGGCAGGACGAACAGGGCCAAGGACTTGCCGAGGCCTGGCTTTCGGGTGCGCGCGACCATGGCCTTGGCGCCCTGTCCCAGCGCGTGGCCCGGCCGCGCGGCGGCTGGCTCTTCGCTGGTGCGTACCGGCTCGTGCTCGAAGAACGCCTGGTCCACCCCCGCGCTGGAACGATGGCGGCAATCGCAGCAACAACGGGGTGACAGAGCGTTGCCATCGCGACCTCCGGGTGTCGGGGTTGCCCCGGGTCTGGCGCTGTCGCGCATTTGGAAGGCATGGCTCAAACGCGCGCATCACGGCGCCGTAGTCCAAACAGCCGTTGGGGCAGTGCCATGGCGACGATCTCAGCATCCATGGTGCGCGCCGTGAGATGAGGGTTTATCGGCGCGTTGCAAGCCCTATTGCGCTTCGATGGTTCCGGGTGCCGGGGGCGGGACTTGAACCCGCACGGGGAGTCCCCAAGGGATTTTAAGTCCCTCGCGTCTGCCTGTTCCGCCACCCCGGCCAATCCGTCAAAGCTCCATTCTAGACGGCGTGCCCGTCCGCATCAAGACGGACGGATGATGCGGATTTGGCCTGCCCGAGCCGAGCTATCCAGAAACGAGCTCAGAGATGACGCGCGAGGAAGTCAGCGATCCGGGGATACGCGTCCAGCTTGTTGGCCAGCTTGACCAGCCCGTGGCCCTCGTCCTCGTAACGCAGGTACGCCACGGGATGGTTCCGCGCCCGAAGCCGTTCCACGATCTGTTCGGCCTCGCTGACGGGCACGCGCGGGTCGTTCGCCCCATGAATGACCATCACCGGCGCCGTGATCCGATCGACCTTGTGGATCGGCGAGATGGCCGTCAACAGCTCGCGGTCGCGCTCGAGTGAGCCGTACTCGGCTTCACGCAGATGCCGCCGCCACGGTCCCGTGTTCTCCAGGAACGTGACGAAGTTGGCGATGCCGACGATGTCGACGCCAGCTGCCCAGAGATGGGGGTAGGTGGTGAGCGCAGCCAAGACCATGAACCCGCCGTAGCTGCCGCCCATGACGGCGATCCGATCCGGATCGGCTCCACCAGCGTCCGTCAGCCAGTGGACGGCGTACTGCAGATCGGCGACGGCGTCCATGCGATGTTCAACGTCGTCGAGGTGCGAGAACGACGTGCCGTATCCCGTCGAGCCGCGCACGTTGGTCGCGAGGACGCCGTAGCCGCGATGGGTGAAATACTGAACGACGGGATTGAAGTCGGGCCGGAACTGGCTTTCCGGTCCGCCGTGCACGTAGACGACGACGGGCAGCTTCCCATCGACGGCGTGAGGTCGATAGTAGAACGCCGGAATCTGTCGGTCGTCGAACGTGGGATAGTGGATCAGTTCCGGTTCAACCAGTTCGCTCGGAGGGATGCCGGCCCGCGCGCTGCGCGTGACGCGTTCAGGCTTCGCTTCGTTGAGATCAACGGTCCAGACGTCGGGATTGTGTCGGGCGCCGCAGAACGTGAACGCCAATCGGGAGCCGTCGGGCGAGAACGTCAGGGGCGCGGCGTCGGGCCGGGCGCCGATGATGCCGGATGGCATACCTTCCATCTGGGACCGAGCACCCGTCCCCAGATCGAGAACCCAGAGCTCGGCATATCCATCGACGTTGAGCGCGTAGGCGATCCGGTCGCCTCTCGGAGAGAGCGCGAGATGCTCGGCATCCCAATCGGTGTCCGCCAAAAGCTCGATCTGGCCCGTCTGAACGTGGATCGTCGCCGGCGCGAGGTACTCGCGCTCGTGATCGGTCAGGCAGACGATCCGCTCGCCGTCCATTAGCCACCGGGCATCCGCAAATCGGGCGGCGGCCGACTCGGGCGTCACCCGCGTCGCTTCGCCCGTATCCAGCTCCAGGACGAACAGCTCCTGATGCAGCAACGAGTGGGCCTTTCCGATCAACAGCTTCCGCCCATCGGGGGACCAGTCGGTGACGCTGCGCATCCCTTCGGCTTCCAGCACCGGCGTCGGTTCCCCGTCCGGAATCGACTGGATGAAGACGTCGAAGTGTGCGGCGTGGCGACGGTTGGCCGTGTAGGCGATCTGGGTCCCATCGGGCGAGAACGTGCCGAACGTGTGGATGGCGGCGGGCTGATCCGTGAGCGGCCGGACGTCGGCGCCGTCGTCGCTCAAATAGAACAGCTGCTGGCGCTCGTCCCCGCCGGCGTCCATGCCGAAGACGAGCTCGGGGCGAACGGGCGAGCTCTTGACCGTGCTGACGCGCTCCTGGCCGAAGGTGAGTTGCTCGGGCCAGGCGCCAGGCCGGTCAATTTGGAACACCTGGGGTAACCCCGTGATGTCAGCGATAAACAGGAGATGCACGCCGTCATGGCTGAACGACGGCGCGTACGCGCTCTGCACGTTCAGGAAGCGGTCGAAGGAAAACGGGTGGACCATGGGGATGCGTTTGTATGCCGCGTCGAGGCGATCGTGCAAACGGGTGCGAACCGCTCAGGCCGTGGACGTGGCCTCCTCGTCCGGGTCGGGGAGCGCTTCCTCGTGGCCGCAGCTTTTGTTGGTGCAGGCGAGCTTCTCCTTCAGCTCCACGACCACGCCCTCGTCGCACTCGGGACAGAGCTTGACCGGCTTCTGGTTGACCGCGAAGTTGCAGTCGGGAAAGCCCGAACAGCCGTAGAACGGCTTCCGTCGCTTGCGCGAATACCGCTCGACGATGTCGCGACCGCAGCGCGGGCACGGGACCTCCGTGGAGATCGGCTCGGTCGTCTTGCAGTCGGGATAGTTGGTGCAGCCCCAGAAGCGCCCGTAGCGCCCCTCTTTGAGCTCCATGGACGCCCCGCAGGTCGGGCACGTCCGCTCCGGCATTTCGGCCCTGAGCTGCTCCTTCTCCTGATGGTGCTGCTCGAGGCTCTCCTCGACGATGACGGTCCGATCCCGGTAGGCGTACTCCAGCTGCTCATAGGGAAAGTCGATTGTCTGCTTGCAGTCGGGATATTGCGAGCAACCGAGGAACGCGCTGCCCTTCCAGAAACGGACTTCCATCGGCGAGCCGCACTTCGGGCACGACACGTCGGTCAGGACGCGGAACTTTCGCTCCTCGCGCGCCAATTCCTCTTCGACTTGGGTGAGGCGCTTGGACAGCGGCCCGTAGAACTCCTGGAGCACCTCCACGCGCGAACGGTCGCCCTCGCTGACCTTGTCCAGTTCCTCTTCCATATGGGCCGTGAACTGCTCCTCGACAGTGAGCGGGAAATAGGCCTTCAAAAAGTCCGTGGCGATGAAGCCGAGCAGCGTCGGCCGCAGCGAGCCGCCCTTCACCTTGACCACGTAGTTCCGATCCTGAATGGTAGAGACGATCGAAGCGTAAGTGCTCGGGCGCCCGATCTCCTTGTCCTCGAGTTCCTTGACGAGCGTCGCCTCGCTGAAACGCTTCGGCGGCTCGGTGAAGTGCTGGTCAGGCAGGATCGCCTTGAGCGTCAGCCGATCGCCCTCGCTCAGGTCGGGAATCTCGATGCCCTCGTCCTTGAGCGGCGGCATCTCCCAGACCTTCAGGAAGCCATCGAAGACGAGCGTGCTCCCCCTGGCGCGGAGTTGATAGTCGCCCGCCTTGAGCGTGACCTCGCGGCGATTGTAGCGGGCCTCGGCCATCTGGGTGGCCACGAAGCGCTCCCAGATCAGCTTGTAGAGCCGGTGTTGATCGCGGTTCAAGAACGGCTTGACGTCCTCCGGCGTTCGATTCACGTCGGTGGGCCGGATCGCCTCGTGCGCGTCCTGCGCCGCCTTCTTGTTCTTGAACACCCGCGGCTTCGCCGACAGATACGTGTCGCCGAAGCTCGACTGAATGAGCTCTCGGGCCGAGTCGCGGGCGCCCTCGGCGACCCGCAGCGAGTCCGTGCGCATGTAGGTGATGAGCCCCTCGTGGCCCGACTCCAGCTCGACGCCCTCGTAGAGCTGCTGGGCGATCTGCATCGTCTTCTTCGGCGAGAACTTCAACATCGACGACGCCGTCTGTTGCAGCGAACTGGTGATGAACGGCGGCGAGGGCGAGCGCGTCGTCTCGCTTTCGGCCATCGAACTGACGGCCAAGCCGGGATCTTGAGCCAGCTCATGGAGCTCCTGACCGATCCGATCGGCCTCGCCCTTACTGGGGATCTCGGGCTTCTTGTTCTTGTATCGCGAGAGTTGCGCCACGAACTCGCTGCCGTTGGCGACTTGGGCGTCGATGGTCCAGTATTCCTGCGGCTCAAACTCCTGAATCTCCAGCTCCCGGTCGGCAATGAGCCGGAGCGCGACGCTCTGAACGCGTCCGGCCGACAGCCCCTCAAAGCGGTTGCTCGCCAGCGACTTCGACATCAGCGGACTGATCAGATAACCGACCAGTCGATCGAGGATGCGCCGCGCCCGCTGGGCTTCCACCTTTTCGCGGTTCAGCTCGCGCGGGTTCTCGATCGCCTCCTGAATGACGCCTTTGGTGATCTCGTTGAAGACGACGCGCTCGTAGGCCGTCTCCTTCTTGTGATCGAGGACCTCATAGAGGTCGAAGGCGATCGCCTCGCCCTCGCGGTCGTTGTCGGTCGCCAGATAGACCGTCTCGGCGCCCTCGACAGCCCTCTTGAGTTCAGGCAGCGACTTCTTGTTCGTCACCACGAGCTTCGGCTCGAAGTCGTTCTCGATGTCGACGGCCAGCTCGCGCTCGGGCAGGTCGCGCACGTGGCCGTAGGAGCTGAGCACCTTGAACTCCGGCCCCAAGTAGCGCTCGATCGTGCGTGACTTGGTGGGAGATTCGACGATCACCAGTTTCACGATTTGCAACTCCTTCGCATGTCAGTCGGACACCTTGTCGGTCATTTCGGATCACGAACTATCGGCTTCGGGCCGTGCTGCGAGCGTATCGCCGGAAATCGCGTATGCTTGCGACAGATCGCGACACCGCGCAATCGGGCTCGCATTATAGGCGGGCGCCAAAATCCTGTCAAGGACGGTAATTACGCGGGTGCGCGCGTGAGCGCGCGCAGCACATCGTGGAAGGTGTCGAAGGGATGATAGCCGAGACCCGCGGCCTGACAGAGCTCGGCCAGCTTGCGTCGGGCGAAGATCTCGTTCGCTTCCTGGGCGGCACGAAAGTCGTTCGAGCCGTCCCCGATAAAGATGGCCCGCTCGTGGCCATCGCGATGGGCCCGGACGTGGCCGTCCTTGCAGTTGCCCAGTCGACAGGCGCAGTCGGGCTGGCGATAGGGGAACTCGATGCGCCGGAATCGCCCCTGGGCATCGAAGACCCCACGGTCGCCATAGACGGGGAGATGGCCGAGGCCATCCCGTTCCAGGACGGCCCGAATCAGAAAATCCAGGGCCTCGCTGACGATGTGGATCGTATGGCCCTCCCGCTCACAGAACGCCACGAAGTCGGTAAATCCGGGCCGGAAATCGATCGTCTGGCGCGCGAACGCGATCATGTCCGCTCTCGACTGCCCCGCCAGCATGTTGAACTGGGTGCGAACACAGTCGTAGAAGGAAATCTCCCCGTTCATGAGCTGCTCGTCGAGCGTCTGCCAGTCGCCGTCCACAAACCGATCGAGCAGCCGATTGGAGGCGATCTGCTCCACGGCGGTGCCGTCGAAGTCGACGAAGAAGATCGTCTTGGCTTGGCCCAAGCTTCCGATGCGTCCCACGTGTCCCATGCGACGACGATTCTAATCCATCCGGCCTCGCCGCGCACATGACGCCGTCGGCGGGTTCGCATTTCCACAGAGTAGCGGGTCGATAACTCCCTTGACCGCGAATTGTACTTAGTCTAAAATCGGAATCAGATTCGAGTGTCCGATGCATTTCCCATGTCCAGCGAATTGCGGCTCACGCCCCAGCGAGCAGCCATCTTGCGAGCCATCGATCGGGCCGATCGTCACCTGACGGCGCCCGAGGTCTACGACCGCGTCCGCGGGGACCTGCCCGATATCGCCCACGCGACGATCTACAACGGCTTGGCCTATCTCCGTGACCACGGCTTCGTCCAAGAGGTACATCTCCACGAGGGACCCGCGCTCTACGATCGACGGACCGACCGACACGACCACCTTGTCTGTCGATGCTGCGGGCGCGTGACGGATTATCGCCTCTCCGAGGTCGAGGCGGCCACCGAGCGGGTCGCCCACGACACGGGATTTGCCATCGAGCGGTTCCAAGCGATCTTCGAAGGCGTCTGTCCGGACTGTCAGGCGAGGCCCCAGACCGGCAGACGCGGGACACGCAATCGACACTCATCCTAATCGACACTAATCTTAAACGAAGGAGGACGATGGCATGTCTGATCCGAAAAACCGACACGCCAACGGCGGCTCAGCCACGCCCCACAAGCGCATGACCAACGCGGCGGGGGTTCCCGTCGGCGACAACCAGAACTCCAAGACGGCCGGCCCGCGTGGTCCCGTCCTGATGGAAGACCATCATTTGATGGAGCGCATGGCCCACTTCAATCGGGAGCGCATTCCCGAACGGGTGGTCCACGCCAAGGGCGCGGGCGCGTACGGGACGTTCCGTGTGACGAACGACATCAGCGACTACACCTGCGCCGACATATTCTCCGAGGTCGGCAAGGAGACGGAGCTGTTCGTTCGCTTCTCCACCGTCGCCGGCGAGAAGGGCTCGGCCGACACCGTGCGGGATCCGCGCGGGTTCGCCATGAAGTTCTACACGGACGAGGGGAACTGGGATCTGGTCGGCAACAACACCCCGATCTTCTTCATCCGCGACCCGTTGAAATTCCAGGACTTCATTCACTCGCAGAAGCGCCACCCGCAGACCGGACGCCGAGATCACACCATGCAGTGGGACTTCTGGAGCCTCAGCCCCGAGTCATTGCACCAGGTGACGTGGCTGTTCGGCGACCGCGGCCTGCCCGCAACGTTCCGCCACATGAACGGCTACGGGTCGCACACGTTCAGCCTGTGGAACGCGAAGGGCGAGCGCTACTGGGTCAAGTTCCACGTCAAGACGGATCAGGGGATCAAGGCGCTCACCGAGGATCAGGCCGCCAAGCTCGCGGGGGAGTCCCCCGACTATCACTTGGCCGATCTGTTCACCGCCATCGAGGAGGGCGAGTATCCGAGCTGGACGTTCTACATCCAGGTCATGCCCGAGCTTGACGCCGAGGGCTATCACCTCAATCCCTTCGATCTGACGAAGGTCTGGCCCCACGGCGACTACCCGCTCATCGAGGTCGGCAAGCTGGAGCTGAACCGCAACCCGGAGAACTACTTCGCCGAAGTTGAACAGGCGGCGTTTGAACCGTCGAACTTGGTGCCCGGCATCGGAGCGTCTCCGGATAAGATGCTTCAGGCCAGGCTGCTGTCATATGCCGACGCGCACCGCTATCGCCTCAACGTCAACTACGCCACCATCCCCGTCAACCGCCCGAAAGCGCCCGCAAACACCTATCACCGCGACGGCTTCATGCGCGTGGACGGCAACTACGGCGCCCAGCCCGTCTACGAACCGAACAGCTTCGGCGGGCCGACGGAAGATCCGAGCGTCGAGGAGCCGCCGTTGCGGTTGAGCGGCGACCCGGCCGATCGCTACGACCACCGCGAGGGCAACGACGACCACACGCAGGCCGGCGACCTCTATCGGCTCATGACGAGCGAGGAGAAGGACCGACTGGTCGGCAATCTGGTGGGTCACATGGCCGAAGTGCCCCAGGAGATCCAGGAGCGCCAGATCGCCCACTTCGCCAAGGCCGACGAAGAGTTCGGTCAGCGCGTGGCCGAGGGGCTTGGCCTGGACGTCAGCAAGACGGTGGGCGTCTGAGCGCGGCTTCGACTAAGCGGATTCGGACCGCTCGAGATAGACCCGGGCCACGCGGGGCGAGAGCGCAGTCAGGATCACTTCCGTGAACCCCGTGCGCAGCCGGTCGGCGATGGCGTCGGCCGGCTGGTGCCCGTTCAGAATGATCGCCTCGTCGCCGACGTCCACGCCATCAATGTCCGTAACGTTGACCGTGACCTGGTCCATGGAGATCCCGCCGACGATGGGCGCGCGCTGGCCGTGGATCAAGACCTCGCCGTTGTTCGCCAAACCGGGCGGCACCCCGTCGGCATAGCCGATCGACAGCGTGGCGATGCGCTCGGTCGACGACGTCGTGTAGCGGCGCCCGTAGCCGATGTCGTAGCCCGGCGGCAGGTCCTTCACCGACACCACCCACGTCACGAGGTTCATGATCGGCTGGACCGGCTCCGTCCACGCTCGACGGACTTCCGGATAGCCGTACATGAGGATCCCCGTGCGGACCATGTTGCAGTAGTCGCAGGTCACCTCGTCCTCGTATTGGATCAGGCCCGCCGAGTTGGCGATGTGGCGCAGCGGCGGCAAGAGGTCGGTCGCGTCAAGCTCGGTCAGGACCGCGTTGAACCGCTGGATCTGCCCGCGCGTGTAGGCCTGATCCTCGGGGTCCTCGCTGAAGGAGACGCTGAAGTGGCTGAAGACGCCTTCGATGCTGAGATGCGGGCACTGCTCGCGCAGGAACCGAACGAAATCGGAGGCCTCGTGGGCGAGCACGCCGTTGCGGCCCATCCCCGTGTCGACTTTCACATGGACGGTGACGGTCGTGTCGCGTTCCTCGGCTGCCGTTTCCAGGGCACGGGCCAGCTCATACGTGGAGACCGTCACCGACACGTCGGTCTCGACGAGTTCGGCCGCATGATGGGGGTGAGAGGCCGACAGGATGAGCACGGGCGCTTCGATGCCGGCGTGGCGGAGCTCCGTCGCCTCGTAGAGGTTGGCCACACCCAGATAGTCGACGCTCAATGCTTCGAGCGTTCGGGCGACTTCGACCGCACCGTGTCCGTAGCCGTTGCCCTTGACGGGCACGAGCAACCGCGTGTCGCCGATGCGGCCTTGCACCGTCCGGATGTTGGTGCGGAGTTGATCGAGGTCGACGCGGGCTTCGGCGAGATGCACGCTCATGGCCTGAGCATGCTAACGAGCGCAACCGAATGTGACGAAGGACACTTGGCGGCTTGGGCGAAGACAGTTGGGGAATTCAGGCGACGCGGATGCGCCGAAATCGACGCGGGCCGAGCGTCCGTTGCCGCGACGGAATCGTCCTCGCCTGGCGTCGGGCACGCTGCAACTGGCGTTGCATGCGCAGAAGGTGCTGAACCTGCGTTGCCGTGAACATCCCATACCCAGTCTAGCCAGAACCGAGGTCACATTCTGTAACCGCAGTTACGCGTCGCCTGATCGCGGACTATGAGCGCAGTTCCTGGAGGATGGACCTGGCTTGCGCGATCGTCTCGTCGGGCGATCCTGTGCTGTCGATCACGTAGTCGGCCCGCTCGGCCTTGACGTCCTGAGACGTCTGTGAGCGGATCTTTCGCAGGGCCGCCTCTCGGCTCAGATCGTCGCGTTCCATCAGACGCCGGAGCTGTGCCGTGGGATCGACCCAGACCATGATATAGACCTCGTAGAACGAGCGGTCGACGGGCTCGGACTCCAAGATCAACGCCGCCTGCACGAGGAAGATCTCCACATCCTGAGCCTTGTGCCGTTGGGCCATGTCGATCAACCGTTCGCGGACGGCGGGATGGACGACGTCGTTGAGAAACTGGCGCTCGTCGGGGTCGTTGAAGACGATCCTTCCGAGTGCGCGGCGATCGATCGTCCCATCAGGGTTGCGGATCCCCTCGCCGAAGTGCTCGACCAGTTGGCGATGGACGTCGGTGCCGGGCTGATACGTCTCCCAGGCGACTTGGTCGGCGTCGGCGACTTCGACGCCCGGCTCTTGGGCGAGCGCGTGCGCGATCGTGCTCTTGCCGCTGGCGATGCCGCCGGTGAGGCCGACAACGATCATGAAGCCAGGTCCTTGTGGGCCCTCAAGACGAGCGCTTGCCAATCGAGCGTCTTTGAGCGGCCTTCGGCATTGAGCAGATGAACGAGAAACTCGATATTGCCCGCCGGTCCGGTGATCGGCGAGTGCGTGGCGTCGAGAACGGACAGCTTCAACGCCGTCCGAACGTGCTCGCCCAACGCTCGCAGGAGAGCCTCGTGAACATTGGGGTCTTGGATCACGCCGCCCCGCTGCACCTGAGCGCGCCCGGCCTCGAACTGAGGCTTCACTAGAGCAACAATGTCTCCCTCGGGCTTGACTATTTTGGTGATCGCGGGAAGCACCTTTCGAAGCGAGATGAATGACACATCGACGGTGGCCATATCGACCGGCTCGCCGATCATCTCGAAGGTCAGATAGCGCGCGTTGACGTCCTCCAAGACGACGATGCGCTCGTCATTGCGCAGCGACCAGTCGAGCTGCCCCTTGCCAACGTCAACGGCATACACTTTCCGAGCACCGTGCTGGAGAAGACAGTCGGTAAAGCCGCCCGTGGACGCGCCGACGTCCAGACAGACCGCTCCCTCCACATTCAGCGCGAACGTTTGCAGGGCCTTCTCCAGTTTCAGGCCGCCCTGACTGACGTAGCGTGGCTTCTCCGTGAGCTGGATCTGTGCGTCGGGATGGACCAGCGTGGCCGGCTTGTCCACCAGCTGGCCGTCGACGAAGACCTCGCCGGCGCGGATCGCGCGCTGGGCCGCCGCGCGACTGCGGAAGAAGCCGCATTCGACCAGGGCCAGATCGAGGCGCGCCCGCTGGCTCACGCGGCCTGGAGGCGGCTTCCCGGATAGGCCTCGACGCCGGCCTGCAGAATGCTCATCGCCCGCTTGAGCGACGACTCGTTGAGCACGTAGGCGATGCGGACCTCGTCCTGGCCCATGCCCGGCGTGGCGTAGAACGCAGCGGCCGGCGCGAACATGACCGTCTCCCCATCAATGTCGAAGTCGCTCAACAGCCAACTGGCGAACTTTTCGGCGTCGTCGACCGGCAGCTTGACCATGAAGTAGAAGGCGCCCTGAGGCTTGTGGCAGACGACGTCCGGCATCTCCTGGATCTCTTCATAGAGCAGATCGCGGCGCCGCTCGAACTCGCGGATGATGTCGTTGACCTCGGCCTGGTGGTCGTCCGACTCCAGAAAGCGGATCAGCCCGAGCTGGCCCAGCGTCGGCGGCGACAGTCGCGCCTGTGCGAACTTCAAGATGGCGGCCATGACCTCGTCGTTGCGACTGGCGACGGCCCCGATGCGCGCGCCGCAGGCCGAGAACCGCTTGGAGATGCTGTCGGCCAGGATCGCCCGGTCCCGCAGTTCGTCGAACTCGAGCACGCTCGTGTGGGTCAGCCCGTCGTAGACGAACTCGCGGTAGACCTCGTCGGCAATCAGAAAGAGATCGTGCTCGACCACGAAGTCCTTCAACATCTCGAGCTCATCCCGAGTGTAGACGCGCCCGGTCGGGTTGCCAGGGTTGCAGAGCAGGACGGCCTGGGTCCGGGGGGTCACGGCCCGGTCGAGGGCCTCGCGATCCGGGAGGTCGAAGCCCTCCTCCGCGTGCGTGGACAGCGGCGCGACGTTGAGGCCGGCCATCGCCGCGAACGAGCCGTAGTTGGCGTAGAACGGCTCCGGAATCAACACGTCGTCGCCGGGATCGGTGACCGCCATGAGCGCGAACTGCAGGGCCTCGCTGCCGCCTGCGGTGATCACCATCTGATCCACGTCGAGGTCGATGTCGTGCTTGGCGTAGTAGTGGGTCAACGCCTCGCGGGCTTCGTCGAGGCCCTGAGAGGGGCTGTAGGCGAGCACCTTCGGCACGTCGCGGATGCCGTCCAGAAACGCCTTGGGCGTCGGAATGTCGGGCTGGCCGATGTTGAGATGATAGATCGACTTGCCCGAGCGTTCGGCCTCGTCCGCCAGCGGCTTCAGCTTTCGGATGGGCGAAGGTTGGGTTCCCTGCGCCCGATCGGAGATATGGGCCATGGCCTGCCTCCCTTTGCGTGATCGCTATCGGAATTGTCCGGCGAGGTCAGTAGGGTGTCAAGGGCCGCTGTCAGCCGCCCGGCCTAGTCAAAGTGGGCCGAGGTCGCCATGGAAGCGGGGCGGTCGACCGACGACTGCAGCATGAGCTCCACCAGCCGTTCGACGGAGATCCCGTCCGCTTCGGCGGCCTGGGGCAGATCGCTCGTGGCCGTCATGCCGGGCACGGTGTTGACTTCGAGCACTTGGGGCGTTCCGTCGGGCGTCACGCGCATGTCCACCCGGGAGACGCCGAAGCAGCCGAGCGCCTGATGGGCCTCCAGGGCGGCCTGTTGAGCTCGGTTTGTGGCGTCCTCGGTCAGGTCCGCCGGCACGATGAACGCCGTCATCCCGGGCGTGTACTTGGCCTCGTAATCGTAGAATTCCGTCTTGGCCCGCATCTCCACCAGCGGCAGCGCGCGATCCTCGCCATCGACACGCAGCACCCCCGCCGTGATCTCCCGGCCGTCGATGAAGCGCTCCGCAAAGAGCTCGCCGTATTCGGCCTGGGTGGCCTGCGCGGCCTCGACCAGTTCCTCGGGAGACGGCACGATGCGCACCCCCAAGCTCGATCCCTCGCGCACGGGCTTGACGACGCAAGGGTAGCCGATTTCACGGGAGACGCGTGCCTCCCACTCGCTCCAGTCTTGGCTCTCGGGAAGCTCCACGTGGCCGGGCGTGGCCAGCCCAATCCGACTGAACTCGCGTTTGGACGCCAGCTTATCGATGGCCCAGGCGGACGCCAACGGGCCGGATCCCGTGTAGGGCCGTTCCAGCAGCTCGAACAGGAGTTGGAGCGTGCCGTCCTCGCCCTTGCCGCCATGGAGACAGTTGAAGACGACGTCGATCTCGCTCAGTTGATCCACCAGTCCGTCCGGGTCGTCGAGGACGATCGCGTCGGTCGCGTAGCCTTGGGCCGTCAGGGCTTGTTCAACGTTTCGGCCGGACGCCAGCGAGACCTCACGTTCGGCGGAGAGCCCGCCCATTAGGACGCCGATTCGGGCTTGAGTCAGATCCATATCGACCGGAGTCTAGACACGCAAAACTCGGATCACAAGGACATGGGGGACCGACGTTGGGCGATCTCTTGACAGGCCCCGAGGGGCTTGCTATACTCAGACTCCCGCGCTCGAGAAGCGCCTGCTCATTGACAAGTGGATAGCGTAGCCAGCGGTCCGAAGTCCGTTTCATATTCATCAGCGAGTATGATCCCGGCTCAGGATGAACGCTAGCGGTGCGCTTAACACATGCAAGTCGCGCGCGAAAGGTGGATCACCTCCGGGTGTGAAGCCGAGTAGAGCGGCGGACGGGTGAGTAACACGTAACCAACCTGCCCTTGCGTCGGGCATAACCCCGGGAAACCGGAGCTAATACCCGATACGCTTCCTAGCCCACAAGGGCCTGGAAGAAAAGGCGCTTCGGCGTCGCGCAAGGAGGGGGTTGCGGCCTATCAGCTCGTTGGTGGGGTAACGGACCACCAAGGCGAAGCCGGGTAGCTGGTCTGAGCGGACGACCAGTCACATGGGAACTGAGACACGGTCCTGACTCCTACGGGAGGCAGCAGTGGGGAATCTTCGGCAATGGGCGAAAGCCTGACCGAGCGACACCGCGTGGAGGACGAAGCCCTTCGGGGTGTAAACTCCTTTTCGGAGGGACGAATAAGG
>JAHEOA010000080.1 GCA_018609825.1 Candidatus Bipolaricaulota bacterium
GGGCTCACGCCTGACCCGGCAACGAGAACCGTCCATCAGACGGCTGCTATCAGCCCATTGGCAGGCAGTTGATGGCCAGCGTGCCCTCATCGCCAGGATCGATCGTCTGCCGTGGGTGCCCGGCTTACTTCATCGTTGTCCTTATAGCCCCCATGCGCCCATCGGAGGATGATGGAGTACCCTTGTGCCGGTTGAGCGTTGTTATTCCAATGAAAGCTGCCATAGATCGTTTCTCAGGCCGGTTTCATCCTGGCCGCCAAATAGCAGCATCCCTTGCCCGGGGACCCAGGCGGCGGCATGACTTTGCCGATGGGAGGGTCCGTCGCTGGTTGATGTCAACTCGCGCCACAGCTCGCCCTCTGACTCATAGACCCATAGGTCGCCGTATGTCTCGGCCCCGGTGCCTCCAAAGAGGATGAGCTGCCGATGGTCCAAGTCGTAGACGAGGGAGCCGAACATGCGGGGGGCTGGCCGCACGTCTGGAGTCAGTTCTCGCCATCGCTTCGCCTCGATATCAAAGGACCACAGATCGCCCAGCGGCCCGCCCCGCTGGCCCCCGTAGATCATCAAGCGATCCCGATCGGCGTCGTAGCTGCCCATGTGAAGGCAGCGCCGGCCCGGTCGATCGCCGGCAGGCTCCAGCTCTTCCCACTGGTCAGTATCTAGGGAGAAGCGCCAGGTGTCATCGAATCGGCCAGCTTCGGAGGTGAAGCCGGCAAAGGTGAGGGCCGCATGACGGATGGAATCGTAGGCGAAGAACGTTCCGTAACGCTTAGCAGGCCGCTCCTGAGACGTTGCCAATTCCGTCCACTGATTGCGAGTGAGGTCGAAGGCCCACGTGTCGTTGAAGAGTCCGTTGCCTTGGCCCGAGTAGGTGACCACTCGATCGTTGGCGGGATCGTACACTGCCGCGGGCGCTCGCCGGGGCGCCGGAGCAGCACCGCCAGTGGGCGTGAGGCCTTGCCAGGCACGATCCGCGAGCGAGAAGGCCCAGACGTCGTTGAGGAAGCCCTGGCTTCCACGGCCGCCGAAGACGATCAGTCGATCCCGTATGGAATCATGGACGAGGGCGTGGTTCGCCCGAGCTGCGGGTGCCTCGGTTGCTTCTTGAATCCTCGTCCAAGTGGCTGCTCAGCTGGACTGAGCACGTGCGGTCACCGATGGGGCTGACAGGCCAGTCCATGACGCCAAGATGCTGACGCCGAACGCGCAAGACGTGCTGACCAAGAACTGCCGACGTGACATGCGCCCAGGGAACGTTGCCCATGTAGCGTCTCCTTTCCGCTGGAACGGCTTCGACGTTCAGTCCGCAGGGGCAAGCGTGACGCGGAGGACCTCGCTGACGCCGGGATAGCGGTAGCCATCGTTGACCGGTCTGACGATGCCGTGCTCGGCAGGTCCCATGTTGGGCCCCGACTGGCGTGGGGGCTGATGAGGTCCGAGGCCGGGCTCCTCGTTCTGCTCCATCCCGGCATCCCAGAGGCGAATCTGATATGTCACATCGCCGTCGATGGCTCGGCCGTCCGGATCGAACAACCGGATGCCGGCTCCGTCCGGCGCATAGAAGAGGTCATTCGAGTGCACGAACATGGTGGCCCGGGACAGCCTCATGCCCGGCTTGGCGGAGAACCTCGCCTCGTACGCCGCGCCCGGCCCGAGCACGCCAGGGGTGTCTGCCTCGATGGGCGTCTCAAAGACCCCTGCCGCACGGATATCGGTTTGAAGCGACAGGTTCGTCGCCAGCGTCCCCGGATTGCCGTCCTCTGCGAGGGCTTCCAAGCCGTCCCCACGATCGGGTTTGCCCGTTTTGAACAACGGATTCTGGTCACTGTGGAGAACCCACAGACCGGGTGAGAGCGGGACCGCCAGATGGCTTCCCGAGGACGTCAGCAGCGTATCCGCCGTGGAGACATTTTCGATGCGCAGCACGAACGCCGTGGAGTCCGATGCCGGCCCAAAGCCGATCAGACTACAGCCTGCAGCGCCAACGGCCACGCTCAAGGCCAGGACGCCGATCGCCAATCTCGTCACGTTGAACCTCCTCGATGAATGGTGCGCAATGCGCGAGACTCCGTTATCGCAGGGCGAAGCCCATCGGGTCTTGCCCGCCATCCTTCGTGTGGCACAGCCGGTCTGTCCTGATTGGCCAGTCGTCCTGCGCAGTTGCTCGCAACGGCTGGCCATCGGCCGTCATCCATCCATACGCCAGACGGGGCGGTTTGGATCTATCCCTCAATGAGCGAGTGCGGTTTCCATGGATGGACGGCCATTTGGGGAAGTGTTCCCAGGATCAGGAGCTGCACTTGCAAGGCAGCATGACTCAAAGGCTGCGCAAGCAGCTGTTGAATCCATCGCGCGACAGCGAGCACACCGCTTCGCATCAGGGGTGGGCCACTGAAGCGGCGTGCAGAGCCGTTGGACGCCCATCAATGCTGCAGTGTCAGCCCTTTCCCTTTAAGCGGTGGGCGTGCCATCCCATTCGGATGGGGCGCATTCTGTGGAACATGACTTAGCGACTCACGTCGGTCGCCTTCCGAGCACTTGACAATTGAGGCCCCTCACATTAAAATCAGATTAGCAGGCGATACATAAGACTGCTAATTCTCAACAAGGAGGTGTGCCGGATGACGCGCATGATGCGACCCAACGGCGGCAACAACCCGGTCAGCGGTGACCGTCTCACCAGCCTCATGGACGACCTGTTCCAGGACTTCTTCAGCCGCAGCCCGTGGAACCGCTTCGACCTGGGCGCCACCGACATCTACGAGCTGGAGGGCACGCTCTGGATCGAGACGGCGCTGCCCGGATTGAGGCGCGAGGACATCCAGGTTCGGATCAAGGACAACCAGCTGATCGTCCGCGGCATCTATTCCCCGGACGAGCACGTGCCCGAGGAGAACTTCCTCTATCGCGGCCGCCCCAGCGGGCAGTTTGAGACGACGTTCCCCCTGCCTGAGCAGGTCGAGGACGTGAACAAGGTGGAGGCCCACTTCGAGGACGGCATCCTGAAGGTTCAAGTCCCGCTGCGGGAGCCCGTGATCAACAAGGGCGTGGAGATCGAAGTCCAGTAGGTCCGAACCCATCCAGCCGTTGCTTCGTCTTGCCCTCGGGGATCCCCGAGGGTCCTTTTTTATACGGGGCGTCTTTCCCAGCGAGCAAAGCGTGATCGCGTTGACGACGACGGTCGCGGTCCGCGTCACCTGAACATGGAGCTGCTCGAGGCCCACGAACGGGGTCAAGACGGATCTTGCGAAATCACACAACGTTCGCGACGTTGACCCAGAGTCGGACGCCGAATGACGCAACTTAGTGGTGCGTTGAGCATTGATATGTTGCATGCCGAGTCGGGCTAACGCGCTTCCCAACCCGTCGAATCGCTGATTTTCGCCATCCATTGGGCATTATTCGCCTGATTCGGTCCCTGTCGGCCAACACGACAGGTTCCCCGGGAGTGTCTCGATCGCCGTCCTCCCAACGTCCTGGGGAGACGGCCGGGACGACCGTGTCGCCCGAGCCCTTGGCCCGTGGAATATCTCCACGGGCCGCTGCCGCTACGCCTCGACCATGCTTAGCATCGGTTCGCCAAACGTCGCTCCCGGATTGCGGCGGCTGACGGATTGCTGCCGGCTCTTGACGCCGGCCGCCGCCCGAAGATCAAGCAAAAGCTCGAGGGCCATCGGCGTCACATTACCGAGCACCAACGCAGGATCGAGGACGAACAGGCCAAGCCGAAGCCGAACGAGAACCTGATCGCGGTGTGGCGCAAACAGATCGCCAGCGCCGAACGCTAGATCGAGAAGCTGCAGCGCCGCATGGAGAGGAGGACGGACGGATGGCCACCCAGACCGTCGGTCGCGAAACCCTCCAGCAGGCCGTGACCGAGGCCCACGAGCAGTACGCCCGCTTCGAGCGCGTCGCGCAGGCGCTCCATGACGCCGAGTCCGTGGACGCCTCCGACGCGGCCGAGGCGACGCTGGCCGTGGAGGCGCAATGGCTCGGGCTCAAGGCCTCGGGCGTGGAGGAGCTGTTGGACGACAACGGTTAGCGCACGACAACGCCAGACCCCACCCCATCCATATCGTCCTGGCCCGCGGATGGCCCGTCTATCGCCCACGGCAGGCCCGCCACAGTCCCCGATCATTCCCCTCCGCGGCGACCCGAGCAACTTGACATGTACGGCGTTTTACCGTACATTGACCTTTAAGGAGAAAGGATGCAGCATGGCGACGACGAGAACGCCGAACGATGAAGGCTCAGATGGGCGCACTCGAACCGCAAGGCTGGACCTGCGCGTCACGCCGGAAGACAAGGAGCTGATCGAGCGCGCGGCCGAGGTGAGCGGCCGGTCGCAGACCGAGTTTGTGCTCGGCAGCGCCCGGTCGGAGGCGCAACGGACCTTGCGGGAGTACGAGGTGATGCGGCTCAGCGAACGGGATCGCGACGTCTTTATCGACGCGTTCCTGAACCCGCCGGAGCCGGGCGAGCGCCTGCGCCAGGCCGCTGAGCGCTATCGCGACCGATCCTCCCGCTGAATGGTCAGGCCGTCGAACCCCTCCTACCGTGTCGACCC
>JAHEOA010000081.1 GCA_018609825.1 Candidatus Bipolaricaulota bacterium
AACCCCTCCATGCCGAGGGCGCGACCGACGCCCTGCTCGTACGAGCGCTTCATCAGGCGATCCATGGCCCCCTCGCCGACGCGCCCCTCCAGCGCCCGCAGCATCAGATACCCCTTGTTGTAGAGCCGTGTCGCCGTCGATTGGGAGAAGCGCACGTCCCGCATCGGCTTGACGATCGCCTCGTCGAATCGGTTCTTAAACGCGGACAGATAGGGCATGTCGGCCTGCAGGTGCTGGCGCAGGTTGATGTAGCCGAGCTGCGATTCGATCGCCTGCTCGAGCAAGCCCCGTCGCTCGAACTGGAAGAGGTTCGGCCCGTACTCGCCGTACTTGTCCTCGAAGTACGTGATGCTGAAGTACTGCGACAGCCCCTCGCTCAGGACGTTCTCCGCGTTCCAGTCCACGCCGATGCCGACGCCCCACCACTGGTGGGCGATCTCGTGGGCGATGATGAAGTCCAACAGTCGGTCGGCAAAGCCCTTCACGGCGAGGTCCTTCTCCGCGAAGAACTGTTGGTTGATCAGCACGAGCGCGTCGCCGGTCGCGCCGGAGAACCCGGCCTTGACCGACGGGGTCTCGGCGATCAAGAGGCGCTCGTGCGGATAGGCCCCCCAGCGCTCGCGAAAGTAGTCGAGGCTTTCGACGGCGTAGCTGGCAATCAGGCGCGCGGCGTCCTCGTGGCCGGGCAGGTAGTGGACCGAGATGGGCACGTCGGGATGGGGCAGCGTGTAGGTGCGGAACTTCCGGCTGAACGTCAGCGGCACGGAGCGGACGGGCTGGGCGTTCGTGGCACGGATCGTCTTCTGGCCCTCGGAACGGTCAACGACGCGCTGGGCGTCGGCGCCGATGGCGGCCGAGACGTCCTGCGGAACCGTCAGCGAGACCTCGTAGCGGGCACTCGGCAACAGATAGGGATAGTAATCGCGGCCCTCGGTCACGAATGCTCCGTTCTGGAGCTGGCTCGCCGGAATGGCGATCGGGTGCCAGCCGAAGCGCCAGGCGTAGACCCCCCCGAAGTGGCTCTCGTCGCCCTGGTAGCTCTCGGGGATATGGGTCGTAAAGTGGATCGTGACCGTCGTTCGGGCGCCACTTTCAAGGGGCTCCGGCAGGTCGACGCGCAGCAGGGTCTCCTCGAGCGAGTAGGTCTGAAAGATCGCCGGACCGGCCTGCAGCGCGTAGTCAAGCGGCTCGCCTTGAGCGTCGGTGACCGAGCGGATCTCCATGGACGAGGGGTCGAAGCCGCTGGGAAAGAGCTGATCGATGTAGAGCGGGTCCAGATGCGGATTCGGCACCTGACTGTGGTTCGGCATCAGCCAGGCGTAGAGGTTCTCCAACGCCGTCTCGCCCTCGTTGACGTAGGTGATGCGGGCCTCGCCGCTCAGGACATGGCGGTTGAGGTCGGCGGTCACGTCCAGGTCATAGGCGGTCTGGCTCGGCGTCTGGACCGGGTCTTGGGCGAACGATGGCATCACGACGAGCGCCAAGACGCCGGCGCACAGCAGCCAGCTCGTCACGAACGCGCGCGGCCACGACTGGGGCATGCGGTCCCTCCTAGCAGGAATTCGCGAGTCTCAATATGGCGCTATCTTAGGGAATCGATGCGGGCTCATCAATCGGCCGTCGTCGCGGCCAACAGGGCCCGTCGACACCGTGAACCCCATGGTTGGGCGCTTACCGTCGATGGCGATGATCGACTCCTGCGCCGCCATTTTTGACAACGCCTGGGCCGGCCGGGTACAAGGAGCCCAGGGCTCGCGCCTGACCCGCGGTCAGGGCGCTCAGACAAGTGACATGGGGCTCGGTAGACGAGCCCCATGCCCAGAGGTTGCACCCTCGGGGCGCCTACCCCAGCGCCCCTGGCCTCGCCAAAGGAGGCCTCTCAATGTCTAGCAATGTCCTAAGCAAGTTCATCTCCACCCTAGCGCGAAAGTGAGTGCTCAGAACATGGAAGCCGAGTGGAAATCGGGTGAAAGTCCGACTCAAGCCGTCATCTTCGACCTCGACGGCGTGCTCGTCGACTCGTCCGCGTTCCACTTCGAGGCCTGGCGGGCCTGGGCCGAGGAGGTCGGCCTGGCCGAGCGCGTGAGCCGCGCGTGGTTCCGCGAGACGTTCGGGCGGCGCAACGCCGACGTCTTCGACACGCTCTACGACGAGGAGCTATCGACCGAGGAGATCCAACGCCACTCGGATCGCAAGGAGGCCCTATTCCGGGAACGAGCGCGCGGACGCCTTGAGCCCCTTCCGGGGGCCCGGGAGCTCGTGACGGCCCTTTCCGAAGCGGGCGTCGGCTTGGCGCTCGGGACGTCCGCGCCGCGCGAGAACGCCATGATGATGCTCGAGGAACTGGGGCTCGCTCCGTTCTTCGATGTGAGAGTCACGGGCGATGACGTGACCGTGGGCAAGCCCGCTCCGCAGGTCTTTCAGCAAGCCGCCGAGCGTCTGGGCGTCCTCCCTGGACGCAGCCTCGTGATCGAGGACGCGGCGGCCGGCGTCGAGGCCGCGCATCGAGCCGGCATGGCAGCGATTGCCGTGAACGAACAGCCCTTGGCCGGACATAGACGGGCGGAGCGCGTCGTGGGGTCGTTGGCCGAGCTGGACGCGGCCACTGTGACCGATCTCATCGACCGTCACGGTTCCGCGTCCGGCTAGCCTAGACGTCAAGCTGTGGTTGTCCCACGGCCGTCCCGTGTCGTCGCCATATTCGCGCCGACGAGATGTGGGCCGGCGCCCAGTTTCGAGCGTCGGCCCGCACGGTCTATTTCGCAGGGTGTCCCATTGAGCTGCCCGTGGACGCTTAGAACACCTGGTACTCGAAGCTCAGGTCCAAGCCCCATTCGGGCTCTTCAAAGCGGTCGCCGACGGCCCCTTGCGCCTTGGCCGTCACGCTGAGAGACGGCTGAACTTGGGCGCTCACGGCCAGATCCAGCGTGTGTGTGGCGTAGTTCTCGCCCGTGGATTCCTGGACGCGGGCGTACTGATACGTCGTCGTGAGCGTCGAGGTCGGCGACAGCGTCCGATGGTAATCGAGCGAGGCGTTGACGTTGTAGGCGTTGGCCGGCGGCAGCGGCAGTCGCCCCTCGGCGTTCATCAGCAGCCGTCCGTTGGCATCCAACGTCAGCGCGTAGTTGGCTCGCACCCGCAGGAACGGGTTGTTCTCGCCCGCGGGATCGAACACCGGATAGCCGACGCCCGCCGT
>JAHEOA010000082.1 GCA_018609825.1 Candidatus Bipolaricaulota bacterium
CAGAGCTTCTTTGGCGAGCTTGCCGCAATCCCCCCGATAGGCATCGGTTGATCCCCACGAAGGGGCGATCCCGGGATGGCCATCGGCATCGACCTCGGGCATCATGCCATGGGCAAGGAAGAATGAGAACCCGTCTCGCCGGGAGACTTTTTCACCGTCGTCGGGCACCTGACCCCCATCTCTTCCTCGTCGTCAACGTATTGCAACACACATTCGCCGCTATGTGGGGACGAGAGAACGGCACTTCGGCTCTTTTTTCTCTAACGGACCCAATCATCCAGAGTTCTCCACCTCGACGGTCCGGTCCTGGACGTGGACATCCGAGGGGCGGGTCAACTCACCCTTATGGGCAACAACGCCGGGCATGCGCCGAGCCCCCCGACAGAGAACGTGTCTGGAACCCCGCTTTCGCGGCTATCATGTATATCAGACCGACTCCGCTCGAACGAGGTGACCCATCTTGAGGACGCCACACGGAGGCAACTGCCGCTTGGTCCCGATCATCGCAACGCTCGTCCTGACCGGCCTGTTGGCTGGATCGGGCAGCGCAATGGGCCAGTCGTCGACGGAGATCGACCTGACGATCGCCCCGTCGTCGCCCACGCCGACGGACGCCGTCCAAATCACCGTCTCCGGGACCTGGCGCAACGCCTGCGTGCCGCAGGATCCCGAGACCACGGTCGAGGGCACCGAGATCACCATCGCCACCTCGGTGGACCGGGCGCTATGCGCCGAGGTGCTCACCGACTTCAGCTTCACCGTCGACTTGGGGAGACTGGAGCCCGGGTCCTATCAGGTGACCGTGACGTATCGGCAGGCCGACCGGGATCCGGAGGTCATTGCCCAAGGCGGCTTCGACGTAAACGCATCGACTTCCGATCCCTGCGACTATGACGCCGACGGGGACGGCGTCATCGACGACGCCGAGCTCATCGCCGCCATCGACGACTGGGTGGCGGGCGCCATCTCGGATCGCGTGCTCTGGCGACTGATCGACTGGTGGATCGCGGGAACAGCGGGGTGCGCCGAGTCGCCGTGACGGCACGTCCCCTCGTCCATCACGCAACTCGCCTGTGGAGTCGGGAACGATCTACGGCTCAGGTCCGGCGGGCGACGGACTCGCCGATGTCGGCCCGGTAGCGCATGCCGCGGAACCGAATGCGCTCAATCGCGTCATACGCCCGCTCGCGGGCCTCCGTGCCGTCCGCGCCGAGCCCCGTGATGGTCAGGACGCGTCCCCCGCGCGTCACGAGCTGCCCTCGACGCAGATCCGTCCCGTGCTGATCGACCGTGACATTCGGGAGCCGCTCAACCTCGGCCAATCCCGTAATCGGTTCGCCCTGGTGGGTCAGCTGGTCGGGGTAACCCGACACGCAGGCCACCACGCTCACCGCCGTGCCTTCACGCCATCGGAGCTCCGCCAGATCCAAGCGGCCGTCCGCACAAGCCGACAGGACCGGATAGAGGTCGCTCCCCAACAGTGCCAACAGCGCCTGGGCTTGCGGGTCGCCCAGTGATGCCCCATACGTCAGCGCGTACGGCTTGCCCTTCGGATCGATCCGCAACCCCAGGTCCCATGCCCCCGCGCTCGTCGCCCGTTCCGCGTGCCACCCGTCGAGCGTCGGCAAGAGGATCTCCGCCTCCACGCGCCCGTAAACTTGCTCGTTCAACGCTGTGGCTGGCGCGTGGGCGCCCATGCCCGGGGTGCCGGGGCCGGTCTCGCCATCCGCCAAGCGTCGGTGGACGTGGACGGGTGGGGTTGTCACCAACGTCTCGCCGTCCGTGAGCGCGGCGAGCGAGACGTCCTCTCCCCTCACGCCCTCCTCGATGACCACGTGGTCACCGACCCCGCACTCGCGATCGGCCAAGAGCCGTTGCAAAGCCCGCTCGGCCTCACGAACGGTCCGTACGGGACGGCGACCGCGACCGTAACAGGGCTCCTCGGCCTGGATCACGAACGGCTGCTGGGGCGACTCGGCCCATACGGCCTCCAGATAGGTCAAGGCCGGATTGGGGTGGGTGAAGACCCGATACGACGGCGTCGGAATCCCGTTTCGCTCCATGAAACGCTTGGCGCAGATGCTGCTGGCGGCGAGTTGAGCCGTCCGCTGACCGAAGCCGAAGACGCGCAAGCCCCGCCGGCGCAACTCGTCCGCGGCCCCCTGCATCAGCGGCTGTTCGGCCCCCGCGACCACGAGGTCGACGGCCTCGCGAGCGGCCAACGCGATGAGGTCGCTCGGCTCGGCCTGCGGGACGTTGAAGACCCCCGCCAAGGCCTCGGTGCCCGCGTTGCCCGGCGCACACAGCACGCGATCGACGTCGGCGTCGTCGGCCAGCGACCGAGCGAGGGCGTGCTCGCGTCCGCCGTCTCCGATGATCAGGACCGTCGCCATAACGCGCCATTCTAGACCGTCGGATCGCGGGATTCAGCCCCAGATGCTGATCGAGATCGGCAGGGGCGTTCTCGGCCCATGACCCAGATCGTTGCACTGACGATCCCGATCCTTTACATAGACACCAGGAAAGCGCAAGGGGGATGGTCCGATGCCTACGAAGACGAGCCAGAGCGTCAAACTTCAGGTTGCCAGTGCCAACGCGCAGGACGTCGGGAAGGGCGTCGCCCGCGTTTCGCGCGACGCGCTGCAAGCGCTGGGCGTCCGCGAAGGCGAAGTCCTGCAGATCAGCGGCAAGCGGTCCACCGCCGCGATCGCGTTGCCGCCCTATCCCCAGGACGAAGGACTGGACATCATCCGGCTTGACGGTCTACAGCGCGCCAACGCCGGCGTCGGCATCCGCGACACGGTCGAGCTCGACAAAGCCGAGATGAAGCCTGCCCGCAAGGTCACGCTCGCTCCCGCCCAACAGAACATCTATCTGCAGGGGTCGGGCGAGGCCCTCAAGCGGACCTTGTTCCAGCGGCCGCTCGTCTCGGGCGACGTCATCTCCACGTCGGTGTATCGGCGCACGCCCGGCATGGACCGTCGCATGTTCCCCGACGACATCTTCCGCTCGTTCTTCGAGCAGCAGACGTTCGGGCTGCAGGAGATTCGGCTCATGGTGACCGACACGAACCCGAAGGGGGTCGTCCAGGTCACCGCCGAGACCGAGATCGAGCTCCAGCCCCAATACACGGAACCCAAAGAGGAGGGCATCCGCGGCACCGACGTGACGTACGACGACGTCGGCGGCATCGGGCGCACCATCGACCAAGTGCGCGAGATGATCGAGCTGCCCCTGAAACATCCCGAACTCTTCCAACGGCTCGGCATTGACCCGCCCAAGGGCGTGCTGCTGCACGGCCCGCCGGGCACGGGCAAGACGCTCTTGGCTCGGGCCATCGCCAACGAGAGCGAGGCCAGCTTCCACCACCTGGCCGGCCCCGAGATCATGGGCAAGTATTACGGCGAGTCGGAGGAGCGCCTTCGCGAGATCTTCGACGAGGCGGAAGCGAACGCCCCGGCCATCGTCTTCATCGACGAGATCGACGCCATCGCGCCCAAGCGCGACCAAGCGAGCGGCGAGGTGGAGCGGCGCATCGTGGCCCAGCTTCTCTCGCTCATGGACGGCTTGGAGCCGCGCCAGAACGTCATCGTCATCGGCGCCACCAACCGCGAGGGCGCGCTCGACGAAGCGCTCCGACGGCCGGGCCGATTCGATCGCGAGATCGAGATCGGCGTCCCCGACGCCGACGGCCGTCTGGAGATCCTCAACATTCACACGCGCGGGATGCCGCTCGAGGAGGACGTGGATTTGAACGAGCTGGCCCACACGACCTACGGCTTCGTCGGCGCGGATCTGGCCTCGTTGGCCCGCGAGGCGGCCATCCACGCCCTGCGTCGCAATCTTCCCAACATCGACCTCGACACCGACGAGATTCCCGCCGAACAGCTCGAGGGCATCACGGTCGGCCGCCACGACTTCTTGGACGCGCTCAAGCAGATTCAGCCGTCGGCGCTGCGCGAGATCATGATCCAGATGCCGGACACGCACTGGGACGACATCGGCGGGCTCGACGACGCCAAACAGACCCTGCGCGAGGGCGTCGAACTGCCGCTCAAGAGCCCCGAGGCGTTCGGGCGACTCGGCATCCGCCCCGCCAAGGGGTTCCTGATGTTCGGCCCACCGGGCACGGGCAAGACCCTTCTCGCCAAGGCCGTCGCTCGCGAGGCCGAGGCCAACTTCATCGCGACGAAGTCGAGCGACCTGCTCTCCAAGTGGTACGGCGAGAGCGAACAGCAGATCTCCAAGCTCTTTGCGCGGGCCCGGCAGGTGGCCCCGACCGTCATCTTCATCGACGAGATCGAGTCGCTGGCGCCTCAGCGCGGCGGCAGCATGGGGGAACCGGCGGTGACCGAACGCGTCGTCAACACCATTCTGGCGGAGATGGACGGCCTCGAAGAGCTCCAGGGCGTCGTCGTCATCGGCGCCACCAACCGTCCCGCGCTGATCGACCCGGCGCTATTGCGCCCCGGGCGCTTCGACGAGCTGGTCTACGTCCCGGTGCCGGACCAGCAAGGCCGGAGGACGATCATTGAGATCCACGCCCGCGACATGCCGCTCGCCGCCGACGTCGACCTCGACAGCCTGGCCGAGCGGACCGAGGGCTACACCGGCGCTGACCTGGAAGACCTCGTGCGCCGCGCCGGCCTCATGGCGCTGCGCGAGGACCTCGACATGGCCGAGGTCCCCATGCGGCTGTTCGAGGAGGCCCTCAAGGAGACGCGGGCGTCCGTAACACCGGAGATGGAAGAGGAGTACCGGCATCTCTTGGAGACGCTCCAACAGGAGCAGCCCGACCAGCGCATCGGCTTCAGCGTCGAGGACGCCGCAAGCCAGGCCACGGCGCAGTAAGTCCGTCGTAAGTCCGTCGCCTGGCGCTCGTCGCTCGTCGCTGAGCAGAGGGAGGTCGCGATCCGTCGTCTCGTGGTGTCGCTCCACTCGGATCAGCCTGAGGCCTTCGTCGGCTTCTTGAACCAGAGGTTGGCCAGCCCCAACGCGAACGGGATGAGGGCCGAGATCGCGAGCACCGTCTCGTAGCTGCCCATCACGTCCCGTGCGATGCCGAACGGCATCGGCCCCAACGCCGAGCCGAAGATGACCACCGTCGTCGTCACGCCGGTGATGCTGCCCAAGTGCAGGCGCCCGAAGTAGCTGGCCCAGATGACGCTGTTGACGGTCCGCGTCAGGCCGTCGGTCAGGCCCAGGATCCCCCCGTAGACGAGCGCCACGCCGAAGCTGGTCAGGTTCGTCGCCAACAGCAATGCGGCGGTCTGTCCGGCCAGCGCCGTGGCCAGCAGGAACCGCGGCGGAATGTAGTCGGCCAGCACGCCGCTGCTCAGGTTCACCACGGCCGTGGTGATCGCGATGGGCAGGAAGACGGCTGCCGCCGCGTCCGCTGAGAGGCCGTTGTCGCCGAAGATGCTGACCATGTGGAAGAACAGCCCCGTCGAGAGCATCGCCTTGGAGGCCACGCCGAGCGCCACCAGCCAGAAGACCGGCGTCCGGATGGCCTCGTCCAGCGACCAGTTGACTTCCCGGAGGTCGCCTTCGGCTTGCGGGTCGTTCGCGGGATCGTCGGCCGCGTTGGCAACGCGCCCGTCGGGCAAGAGCCCATGGTCCTCGGGCCGATTGCGAGCGAAGATCAGCCCGAGCGGCACCATCACCGCCAGCACCAGCCCCCCGAGCGCATAGTAGGCCACGTGCCAGTCGAACGCGCCGATGAGCACGTGGATCAGGTTGGGGAAGCCGCCCACGCCCACGATGGACATCGACATGCCGGCGATGCCCATGACCAGCCCGCGGCGGGCGATCCACCAGCGATTGATGAGGTTCTGGCTGGTCAGCATCAGGCTGCCCTGGCCGAGCATCCGAATGGCAACGAAGCCGATCGCCAGCATGACGACGTTGTTCACCGAGCCCATGAAGACGCACGCCAGGCCGAAGGCCAAGGCCACGCCCGTCATGACCGTCCGCGGCCCGCGACGGTCGATCAGACGGCCCACGATCGGCAACGCCAAGCTGCCCACGAGCGTCGCGCCCGTGTAGAGCGAGCTGACCAGCGAGCGACTGATGCCCAACTCCGCGATGATGGGCTCCAGGAAGATGGAGATGGAATAGGTCTGGCCGGGGCTCGTCATGATCATCCCGCCCAGGCCGACGCCCAGGATCACCCAGCCGTAGAAGAACGGCACGCGATGGACGAGCGAGCGATCGGTCTCCTCGGGCGTGTTCGTTGCGTGGGTCATGAGCGGAGCGCGAGCCGGGCCGCGCAGATCGGCCATTGTACGGCACGCTGGGCGCTGCCTCTAGCGGATGGCGTCGACCCGGGGTGTTGCCGACGCATCGCGGAACGTCTAGGCTGCGGCACGCGCTGAAGGAGGGGACATGAACATCTTCATTGAGCTGCTCGGCTATCTGGCGTCGTTGCTCGTGGCGCTGTCGCTGACCATGAACAACGTCTGGCGGCTGCGCTGGATCAACCTCGGCGGAGCGATCACGTTTGTGGCGTATGCGTGGCTTATCGCCTCGTGGCCGGTGTTGGTCGTCAACGCCTGGATCGCCGGGGTCAACGTCTTCTACATCCGGCGGATGGCCCAGACCCGCGACGCCTTCGACGCCTTCCATCGACCCAGCGATGATCCCATCCTGCAGCGCTTTGTCGACGAGCATATCGACGACATCCGGCGATTCTTTCCGGGCTTCGATCCCGAGCAGGACCTGGCCAAGGCGTGTCTGTTGGTCCTGCGCAACCTCGCGCCCGTGGGCTTGGTGGTCTACGAGCAAGTCGAGGACGCCGTCGACATCCACGTCGACTACGTCACGCCCGCCTATCGCGACTTCCAGAACGGCCACTTCCTTTATGACGCCGAGACGAGCTTCTTCCGCGACCGCGGCGTCCGGACGCTGCGCTCACGAACGGAGGTCGGCGAACACCAGCGGTATCTGCGCGAGATGGGCTTCGATCCCGATCCGGCCGACCCGACGCTGTTCCGCAAGCGGCTGGCGTCGTGACGAACCGTTCACGTCCCCGGCGATGAACTGGCGCCAGGCGAAGCCTCGCCAGCAAATCACAAACGTATGACGGGACGACAAGGGGGAAGGTTCATCCTTCCCCCTTGTCGTCCCTCTCGGTCACAACGTCGGGCTATTCGGATCCTGACGCGGGCACGAAGTCCTGCCACGTCGCGCCGTTGTCCACAATCGTCACGGGATCGGTGAAGAGCGGGTGGAAGCGGTTGGTCAGCCAGAGCGGCAGTTGGTCGCCGTAGTGTTCCGTCCCGGGCGACCCGCTCTGGCCGCCCGGAATGACCTGATGGGTCCGAATGCCGCTCGGGTCGAGCACGGAGATCGTGCGCCGCGACGGCCCGCTGCTGAAGTTGAAGTCCGAGGGCCCATCGGCCCGGATATTGTAGCTGGCGGCGTCGACGACGTTGAAGCCGCCGTCGACGGCATAGCTGCCATCTGGGGGCAGATTGAACGGACCGCCGAGCTCGGCCACGTGGTTGAACGTGATCCGATGGAGCTTGCCCCAGCGGTAGTCGCGCAGGTCCGTCGACTTCTCGAACGCCGAGGCGAACGCGTCGCCGCTCAGCGCCTGGAGCGTGTCGCGCAGGCTCGCCAATAGAACCAGATCGCGCTCGACCGGCGCGGGGGCGTCCATCTCGGGCACGTCCAACAGCGGCAGCCCGGAGGCACCGACGCCGCGGTTCTGGTCGAACGTCTCCAGTTGATGGACGAGCGCGCGGACGACGCCGCTGGAGGGCGGCTTGGGCAGCTGCGCCGAGACCGCGTTCAATGCCGTGTCGACCGTGTTGCTGGTCAGTTGGGAGATCCAGACGTTGGCGATGGTGGCGGCGACGCTGGCGTTCACCTCGCGCTCGGTGGGCGCTTGGCCGGCCGGTTTGCCGTCGCCATAGCCGGACGCCAAGCCGGTCGGCGTGGA